>NC_006576.1:2262500-2562500 GCF_000010065.1 Synechococcus elongatus PCC 6301
GAGGCGAGCGCCCGTGAAGGCCGTGCCGGTATCATCTGCAGCATCAGACAGACGGTGCGAGTCGGGGGTGAGAGGGTGACCAGTGAAGCTTCAGAGCTAGCAACTGCAACATGGGTAACAGTGTCTATGCCTGACTCGCGGCCAGCGGTCGTCCGCTGCTGCGACGTTGCAACTCATCTTGGCGAGCAATGATGGCTTGCGCTGTCAGCTTACCAGATAGGACCGCCCCTTCCATACTGGCGAGGTAGCGCTGCATGGTGTAGTCGCCGGTCAGGAAGAAATTAGCGATCGGGCTAGCTTGATCGGGGCGATATTGTTGACGGCCCGGCGTGGCTTTGTAGACCGACAGGGGCGTTTTGACAATTTTGTATTTGCGCAGACGTGCCGGATTCTCACCGCTGAAATGCTGTGGGAATAGCTTTTCAATCTCGGCCATGGTGGCAGCCAAGATGTCTTCGTCGGAGCGGCCAATCCAGTCTTTGGCGGGGGCGAAGACCAGCTCTAGCATTGAGCGATCGGGATCTTCGTACTCGCGACAGGTGTTACTCATGTCGGCATAGACACTGAGCAGGGGCGATCGCGAGAACAGCAGGTGATCGATATCGGTCAGCTTGCGATCGAACCAGAGGTGAATGTTGATGACCGGCACGCCCTGCAGACCGTCGAGTTGCTGGAAGTAGGGCATGGCTTTCCATGCATCCGGCAACAGTAGCTTGAGCGGATCAACCGGCAGTGCCGAAACGTAGGCATCTGCCTCAATGAGTTGTTCTTCTTGACCTTTGATGCCAGCAATCCGAAAAGCTTGGACGCTACTGTCGTCATTGAGCACGAACTCTTTCAGAGGCGCATTCAGCAGCACATCACCACCGCGAGCTTGGACATGTTCGACGATCGGCTGGCAAAGACGCTCGGGCGGCGCACCATCCAAAAAGGCCATCATTGAACCTTTCTTCTCTTGCAAGAAGCGGTTGAGTGCCGTTAGGACGACCGTGGCGGAAATTTCGTCCGGGTCAATAAAGTTGAGCGCTTTAGCCATGGCGATGAGGACTTCATCGTTGACCCGCTCTGGAATATTTTGTTTGCGCAGCCACTCCGTCCATGAGTATTGATCCATCTCTTCGACGTAGGACTGGCCGCGAATCATCGCTGGCAACAAGCCCAAGCCAAACTTGATTTTTTCTTCCCAGGTCAACATGTCGTTGTTGCTGAGGATTGCTGCAACACCGTTGATTGGCGCTGGAATGTCTGGGAAGTCGAAGCGCGAATAGGTGCCCGGCTTTGTGGGTTGGTTGAAGATCATCGAGTGGGACTTCCACTGCAGGCGATCTTCAATGTTCAGCTCCTTAAAGAGCTGCAACATGTTGGGGTAAGCCCCAAAAAAGATATGTAGGCCAGTTTCGTACCAGTCGCCGTCTTCATCTTTCCAAGCGGCAACCTTGCCGCCAAGGACGTCCCGACGTTCATAGACGATGGGCGTATGACCGGCATCGGCCAAGTACTTGGCACAGGAGAGTCCGGCAAGTCCGGCACCGGCGATCGCTACGCGCATGGCTTTTGGCTGGAAGGGCAGAAGAATCGTCTCTTAGTATACGTTGCATTCTGTAACAATTCTGATTCGCGATCGCGCTGTCAACACTGATCAAAGTGCGATCGCTCCGTAATAATGATGGAGACGTTTCAGCGGTCCGTCTGCGAGTCATGCTTCTAAAATCTACGACCCGCCATATCCGCATCTTCACGGCCGAGATCGAAGGCAACGAACTCCAACCCAGCGACACGGTGTTGACGCTGGATGTCGATCCTGACAACGAGTTCAACTGGAACGAGGAAGCGCTGCAAAAGGTCTATCGTCAGTTTGATGACCTCGTAGAATCCTACGCGGGGCAAGAGCTGAGTGAGTACAATCTGCGTCGTATCGGCTCGGAACTAGAAGTCTTGCTGCGGCAGATGTTGCAGGCTGGAGAAATTTCTTACAACCTCAACTGCCGCGTGCTGAACTACAGCATGGGCGTGCCGCAAGCCGTTGTCTAATGCAGGCGTTGAGTCTACGGACTCACCTCGCAGGGCAACTGACGGCTGCTACCTCTGGAGCGCCGCGTCTCTATCGCGATCGCGGTGCGCAAGGTCTGGTCTACAAAGTTGCAAAGACTGGAGACTGGCAATCGCCGTCCGAATCACCTTGGCCTTGGCTGATGCAGGGTCGAGGTTTTGTTTTACCTGAGGCTGAGCTTTGGCAGTGGCTTCAAAAGCGATCGCAGCCTTGGCCTGTTGTGGTTGAACCATTACCGGCAGCTTGTCCAGTCTGGCCACTGCAACTGACCCATGCTCGCTGCTGGCAGCGGTGCGACACGATCGCAGCTGTCAATCCGCGGTGGTCGACTGAATCACCAGAGGCGATCGCCCCGGCCCTGTGGCCAGTCACAGCCTGCTTAATCGACTTGGCTGATGCCTGGCAAGGTCCGACTAAGCCAGTCCTGACCATTGCCCGCGAGCACCTCCTACCCGCTCTTGATCAACTCGATCGACGGCCCATTCCGACTGTGCCTCGAGTTGCAACAACTGAGCTGTATCACGCTGCCGCCGCTGCTCTGGCTGCTTGTCTACATCGCTGGGGGCAACCCGCGTCTCGTTGGCTCTAAGCCACGGGCGATCGCTTTGGGATGAAGTCGTCGAGGCTGGCTTGCCCTTTCCAGAGCGGACTGTTTTCAGTTGCGAAATCTGGCAAGATTTCCTGGCTGAAGGCCACAGCTGCTTTCGAGCGGTAGCGGTTGGGGTTGTAGATTACCGATAGGGTGCGTTGAACGCACAGATCATTGGTTTGGGCACGGTGCAAACTGCCCATCTCCAGTTCCTTCTCGATCGCGGAAACCGAGACGAAAGCTGCCCCTAGACCCGCTTGCACCGCATTTTTAATTGCCTCGATCGAGTTGAGCTCCATCTCAATCCGCAGGCGACGGGTCTCAATGCCGCTGCGGCTGAGCACTTGGTCAATCACCTTGCGGATGGTTGATTGAGAATCAAGGGCAATGAACTGCAGCTTGTAGAGGTCTTCGCGCTGAATGCTGGCTTGTTGGGTCAACGGGTGCGACACCGGCAGGATCAAGGCCAGCTCATCCTCAGCATAGGGAATCGTGACCAAGGAATCCTGCAGTTCCGTCGGCACTTCACCGCCAATAATCGCGAGGTCAATCTGACCATTGGCCACGCTCCAAGAGGTGCGGCGGGTGGAGTGGACGTGCAGTTGCACGGCAACGTCGGGGTAGCGCTGGCGAAAACGGCCGATCATGCGGGGCAAGAGATAAGTGCCCGTGGTTTGGCTAGCACCAATGATCAACGTGCCGCCCTGTAAATATTGTAGGTCTTCGATCGCGCGACAAGTCTCAGCGCAGAGGCTGGGGATGCGTTCGCCGTAGCTGAGCAGCAGATGTCCGGCTTCCGTCAGTTGGGCGCGGCGACCCCCGCGATCGAACAGCGGCACATTCAGCTGCCGTTCGAGGTTTTGCACCTGCAAGCTCACTGCCGGTTGCGACACGTAAAGGCTGTCAGCCGCACGCTTGAAGCTACCCTCAGCAGCGATCGCTCGCAAAATGCGTAATTGGTCCAGAGTGAAAGGCAAATCGGACATGAACGCTGTCCTGGCAAGAGTGGGATGCCGGGACTCCACGGCGATCGCGCCATGATCCCTGCCTTCATTAAATACTTGTCCGGCTCTTCAACGCGTTGATGACTTACGAGGTAAGCCATAGGCGATCGCGTTAGACTCAAACGCTGGAATCTGTATTTCGGTCTGATCATGCCCCTGTCTTGGTGGACACCCAGCCACACGATCATGCTGGCGTTGCTGCTGCTGTTTGCGATCGCCCATAGTGGCTTGGCTGCATTGCGACCTTGGGGCGAAACCAAAATTGGGGCGCGGGGCTATCGCATCCTGTTTGCACTAGTCAGCCTGCCCTTGGCCGTCGTGACGATTAGCTACTTCATCCTCCATCGCTATGATGGTGCGCTGCTCTGGCAGCTGCAGGGGATCCCGTGGATTGCCCCGCTCGTTTGGGTGCTGACGGCGATCTCCTTTCTGCTGCTCTATCCAGCGACCTTTAACTTGCTGGAAATTGCTGCGATCGCCCAACCGCAAGTGCGCCTCTATGAAACTGGGATTACTCGTATTACCCGCCATCCCCAAACCTTTGGCCAAATTCTCTGGTGCCTCGCCCACAGTCTCTGGTTGGGCACCTCGTTCATGATGGTTGCCAGTGCCGGTTTGATTGCGCATCACCTGTTCAGCATCTGGCACGGGCGATCGCCGCTTACAAAAACGCTACGGCGAAGCCTTTGAGGCGCTCAAGTCACGCACCTCGATCATCCCCTTCCTCGCGATCGCTCAAGGGAAGCAAACCCTCGTCTGGAAGGAGTTTCTGCGACCGGCTTACCTCGGCGTGGCGATCGCAATTGGACTCTTCTGGTTCGCCCATCGCTGGATCCCACAGGCAACTGCTGCACTTGCTGAAATCGGCTGGTAGCATGATCCCCAAGGCAGAGAGGTTTCCCGACGTATGCTTCCAGTCGTCACAGCGCAAACCTTCAGCGCTGAAGTACTCCAAGCAAAAGATCCTGTTCTGGTTTACTTCTGGGCTGCTTGGTGCGGGCCCTGTCGACTCTTAACTCCCTGCCTCGAACAATGGCATCAGACGGCTAGCCAAAATCTACGGGTGGTCAGCATTAATGCCGATGAAAATTTCACCTTGGCCAATCGCTATCGACTAGCGACGTTGCCGACCCTGATCTGGTTTGCAGACGGTCGCATTCGCGATCGCCTAGAAGGGATCAGCGATCGCGAAGCCCTGCAGACCTTCCTCAAGCGCTACCAACCTGTGGCAAATGCCGTCTAAAGTCTGCGTTGGCTGAGCAGCCGTGGCAAAATGGAGGCGATTTTGCGTGGTTCCGGCCACTGCTGCATTCCCGCCAAGGCATGGAATTTCTCTACGATTACGCCTGGCTGATCCCAGTCCTTCCGCTACTAGCCGCCACTGGGGTTGGGCTGGGACTGATCACCGTTAACCAGGCCACCAACAAATTGCGTCAGCTCAATGCGGCGCTGATTATGACTGCTCTCGGAGGGTCTGCCACCTTTGCCTTCGGGCTACTGGCAAGCCAACTCTCAGGCCACCCAACTTACACCCGCATGTTTGATTGGGCCTCGGCGGGTGATTTTCACCTCAGCATGGGCTACACGATCGATCCGCTGACCACAGTCATGCTGAGGGTCGTCACCACGGTGGCTCTGCTGGTGATGCTCTACACCGATGGCTACATGGCCCACGATCGCGGCTATGTGCGTTTCTACGCCTACCTCAGTCTGTTCAGCTCCTCAATGCTGGGCCTGGTGATCAGCCCCAACTTGGTGCAGATCTACATCTTCTGGGAGCTGGTGGGCATGTGCTCCTACCTGCTGGTGGGCTTCTGGTACGACCGTAAAGCAGCGGCGGATGCCTGCCAAAAAGCCTTTGTCACCAACCGCGTTGGTGACTTTGGTCTGCTCCTAGGGATGCTGGGGCTCTACTGGGCCACTGGCAGCTTTGAATTCACAGAAATTGGCGATCGCCTCCAGAGCCTGATCAGCAGTGGGGCGCTGAGCGCCGGTCTGGCGACGCTCTTCGGCATCTTGGTCTTCCTAGGGCCGGTCGCGAAGTCAGCGCAATTCCCCCTCCATGTCTGGCTGCCGGACGCGATGGAAGGCCCGACCCCGATCTCGGCACTGATCCACGCGGCCACGATGGTTGCGGCTGGGGTCTTTTTGATTGCCCGCATGTATCCGGTGTTCGAGCAATTGCCGACGGTGATGGATGTCATCGCTTGGACTGGTGCCTTCACTGCCTTCTTGGGAGCCTCGATCGCTCTCACCCAAAACGACATCAAAAAGGGTCTGGCCTACTCGACCATTTCCCAGTTGGGCTACATGGTGATGGCGATGGGCGTTGGTGCCTATAGCGCTGGCCTGTTCCACTTGGTCACCCACGCCTACTTCAAAGCGATGCTCTTCTTGGGCTCCGGCTCGGTGATTCACGGCATGGAAGCCGTGGTTGGCCACAATCCGGTGCTGGCGCAGGATATGCGTCTGATGGGCGGCTTGCGGAAATACATGCCAGTCACCGCCATCACCTTCCTCATCGGGAACCTTGCGATCGCGGGGATTCCTCCTTTTGCCGGCTTCTGGTCGAAGGATGAAATTCTGGGCGCGACTTTTGCCGCCAATCCGATTCTCTGGGGTGTGGGCTTTGCCACCGCTGGCCTGACGGCCTTCTACATGTTCCGCATCTACTTCCTGACCTTTGAGGGATCGTTCCGGGGTGAAGATGCGACGATTCAAGCAAAACTGCTGGCGGAAGCGGGTGTGACTGCAGGCCATGGGCACGACGAACATCACGACCATGTGCCCCACGAATCGCCCTGGACGATGGCTTTGCCGCTGGCGATTCTAGCGGTGCCTTCCGCTCTGATCGGTCTACTGGGCATGCCTTGGAACAACCGTTTTGAGGCCTTTGTGAAAGCTCCCGGTGAAGCAGTTCACGCTGGTCATTTCGAGCTACAGGAATTCCTGACCCTGGGCGGGGCTTCGGTGGCGATCGCTCTGACTGGGATCACGATCGCGTTGCTGACCTATCGTCTAGGTCGGATCAATCCGGCTGCGATCGCAGAACGCTTCCAGCCGCTCTATCAGTTTTCGCGCAACAAGTGGTACCTCGATGATCTCAACGACGTCCTGTTCGTTCAGGGCAGTCGTCGCTTGGCACGGCAGGTGCTGGAAGTCGATTCCAAAGTGGTGGACGGCTTGGTCAATCTGACAGGTCTGGTCACCTTGGTCACCGGCGAAAGCCTCAAGTACTTCGAAAACGGTCGGGCTCAGTTCTATGCCCTGATTGTCTTTGGCGCAGTGCTTGGTCTGGTGGTGGCCTTCGGGGTGACCTAGTCGCGATCGCGCTGCTTCACTAGGCAACAAGACTACAAATCGACGGGGGTTGGGATCATCTAGCCCCCGTTTCTATTGATTGCAAGATATTGAGCTTTCCTTAATACCTCCCAAGAGAGGAAAGAGAATTCTCTACACTGCAGGCAGAAACGCCCTACAGGAGCGGTTTATGGAGATCGGGACGTTTCCCTGGCTCACCACAATCATTCTGTTGCCGATTGTGGCAGCGCTGTTCATTCCCCTCCTGCCCGATCGCGATGGTAAGGGGACAACAATTCGCTGGTACTCCCTGATCGTCGGGCTGGTCGACTTTATTTTGCTGGTCGTCGCTTTTTGGACGAGCTACGACTTCAGCAATCCCGACCTGCAACTGGTCGAAAGCTATGCCTGGGTGCCGCAGATTGGCCTCAACTGGTCAGTGGGTGCCGATGGCCTGTCGATGCCATTGATTCTGTTGACCGGCTTCATCAGCACGCTGGCAATGCTGGCGGCTTGGCCCGTCACCTTCAAGACGCGCTTTTTCTACTTCCTAATGCTGGCCATGTACGGCGGCCAGATTCTTGTTTTTGCCGTGCAAGATTTGCTTGTCTTCTTCTTTGCCTGGGAACTCGAGCTGATTCCGGTCTACCTGTTGCTGGCAATCTGGGGCGGCAAACGCCGTCAGTATGCGGCGACTAAGTTCATCCTCTACACCGCCGGCAGCTCGCTATTCATCTTGGTCGCATCACTGGCCATGGCCTTTAGTGGCGATGTCATTTCCTTTGACTTCCAAACCTTGGCAGCGAAGGAATACGCGATCGGCTTCCAACTGCTCCTCTATGCCGGCTTTTTGATTGCCTACGGTGTCAAGCTGCCGATCGTGCCCCTGCACACCTGGCTACCGGATGCTCATGGTGAAGCAACCGCCCCAGTCCACATGCTGTTGGCTGGCATCCTGCTCAAGATGGGTGGCTATGCCCTGTTCCGCATGAATGCGGGGATGTTGCCGGAGGCTCACGCCCGCTTTGCGCCCATCCTCGTTTTGTTGGGGGTGGTCAACATTCTCTACGCAGCGCTGACCTCCTTTGCCCAGCGGAACCTCAAGCGAAAAATCGCCTATTCCTCGATCTCGCATATGGGCTTTGTGCTAATCGGTCTGGGCTCATTCACGCAGCTTGGATTAAGCGGATCAATGCTGCAGATGGTTTCCCACGGCCTGATTGGGGCTAGCCTTTTCTTCCTTGTTGGCGCGACTTACGATCGCACCCACACTCTGATGCTGGATGAGATGGGCGGCGTCGGCCAGAAAATGCGCAAGATGTTCGCCATGTGGACGACCTGCGCCATGGCTTCCCTCGCCCTGCCCGGGATGAGTGGCTTTGTCGCTGAGCTGATGGTCTTCGTTGGCTTCGCCACCAGCGATGCCTACGGCCTCCCCTTCAAAGTCGTGGTGATCTCTCTCGCTGCGATCGGGGTGATTTTGACACCGATCTATCTGCTCTCGATGCTGCGGGAAATTTTCTTCGGCCCCGAGAACAAGACCCTGACGGAGCACGAGACCCTCGTGGATGCCGAGCCACGTGAGGTCTACATCATCGCCTGCTTGCTGGTGCCGATTATTGGCATTGGACTCTATCCCAAGTTGACCACCCAGGTCTACGACGCCACATTGGTGCAGCTAACCGAGCGTCTGCGATCGGCGGTGCCGGTGATTGCTCAGCAGGCTGAGGCCAGTCGTGATCGCCTTTCTCATTTCCCTGGCCAAGCCCATCGTCAGGCGCCGCCGTTGGGGTAATGTAGCTGCTGTCGCGTTTGGCTGTCTCTATGCGCCAAGTTAATTTTGTTGTGATCTTCGTGATCAGTCTCGCTCTTGTGCTCTTTAGCCTCGAGAATACCGAGACTGCCACCATCCATGTCTTGGGTAGCACGGAACTCACAGCTCCTCTCGCCGTAGAGCTGATCGTGGCTATGGGGATTGGCGCGGTCTTTGCCTGGATCTTCAGTGTTTGGTCGGGGGTTCAAAAACTGGTGGCCCTGAAAGCAGAGCAAGAGCAGATGGAAGCTCAGCAGGTGCGGATTCAGGAATTGGAAGAGGACCTGACCCGCTACAAAACGGAGCTAGAGGTGCAGCAAAAGCTGCTGCCTTCTGCGGCGATCGGAACCTCTGAAGACGCCTAAGCCCCCTACCAACCGAGTTGGAGACGTGGGCGCTAGGCTAGACAGCGCATTGCTGCCAAGGCAAAACCATGTCTGCGATCGCGATCGATTGTCTGCCGCCGCTGGGATTACTCTTGCTGATCCTCGGGGCGGCGCTATACTTTGGTCGCCAAGCCCGTGTCTAACTGCTTGGTCAGACTTTCTTCATGAGTTCAGCGGCACAGAATGCGATCGCCCTGCTAATTGAAATGGCAGAGAGCGGCGAGATCGATCCCTGGGATGTCCAGGTCGTCGACGTTTTCGATCGCTTTTTGGAGCAACTGCAACAGCGTCCCAGTCTGACGCCGCTGACTGATTTCAGCCGGAGTCGCTACGAAGCTGATCTCTCAGAGTCCGGTGAAGCCTTCCTCTACGCCTCGATTTTGATTCTGCTCAAGGCCGATGCCTTGGCTCGTCTGGAGTTTCCGCCAGCGGAAGTTCTGGAAGAGTTTGTCGAGAGTTTGGATGATCTGGCGGCGATGCCTCAATTGCCGGCCAAGTTGGAACAGCAGTTGCGCCGCCGTGCCGTTGCGCTCCCACCACAACAGCGTCGAGTCACCCTCAGTGATCTGATTGAACAGCTCGAACAGGTAGCCCAATCCCTAGCCGATCCGCCGGCCCGATCGCGGCGTCGACAACCCAAACCAGCTCCGAGACGACAGGCTATTCAGGCGATCACCCACCTAGCGCACCAAGAGAACCTGGCGGAGACGGCTGCTGCTCTGGGTGATTTTCTGCAGCGGCAATGGTCAGCCCTGCAACCGGAGAATGACTGGCTCAACTTTGAGGATCTGGTGCAGCTTTGGAGCCAGACTCAAGCAGGCGACCACCATTTAGACGGCGATCGCGTCGGGGCCTTCTGGGCCTTGTTATTTTTGGCAGCCCAGTCGATTGTTGAGCTGCAGCAAGAGAGTTTGTATAGCCCACTGTGGATCCGCTGTCTGACACCCTTTGGCAACCCGATTGCTGTCCCCTTCGAGCCAACAGCCTCAGCCTCGGTCTGATAAGATTCAGGGGCTTTAAGGGAGCTGCTCGCGGTTCCTACTGACTTCCTATATCAATTTGCCCTCAATGAAAGCAATGATTTTGGCCGCCGGTAAGGGAACCCGAGTTCGGCCGATTACCTACACCATTCCTAAGCCGATGATTCCTATCCTGCAGAAGCCAGTGATGGAGTTTCTGCTGGAGCTCTTAAAGGAGCATGGCTTCAAGGAAGTCATGGTCAATGTCAGCCATTTAGCCCAAGAAATTGAAAGCTATTTCCGAGATGGGCAGCGCTTTGGCGTCGAGGTTGCCTATTCTTTTGAAGGCCGAATTGAAGATGGTCAGCTGATTGGAGAAGCCCTCGGCTCTGCGGGCGGGATGAAGCGAATTCAGGATTTCTCGCCTTTCTTTGATGATACGTTTGTCGTCCTTTGTGGTGATGCCCTGATTGACTTAGACCTGACAGAAGCTGTGCGCTGGCACAAGGAAAAGGGTGCTCTTGCCACGATCGTGATGAAGACGGTTCCCCGTGAAGAAGTGTCGAGTTATGGGGTTGTGGTTACCGATAGCGATGGTCGGATCCAAGCCTTTCAAGAAAAACCCAGTGTTGAGGAAGCGCTGAGCACGACGATCAATACCGGGATCTACATCTTTGAGCCCGAGATCCTCAACTACATTCCTTCGGGACAGGAATACGACATCGGTGGTGATCTCTTCCCGAAACTGGTAGAGACTGGTGCTCCGTTCTATGGCATCTCCATGGACTTCCAGTGGATCGATATCGGTAAGGTGCCGGACTACTGGCAGGCAATCCGCAGTGTTTTGAATGGAGAAGTGCGAAACGTCGCTATCCCTGGCAAGCAGGTCAGACCTGGGGTCTATACCGGTCTCAATGTGGCGATCGACTGGGATTCGGTCGCAATCGAAGGCCCCGTCTACATCGGTGGTATGACGCGCATTGATGAAGGTGTGCGAATTGTGGGGCCGGCAATGATTGGGCCGAATTGCCACATCTGCAAGGGTGCCACGATCGAAAACAGCGTGATTTTCGAATATTCGCGCCTGGGTTCCGGCGTCCGTCTTGTCGACAAACTGGTGTTCGGTCGCTACTGCGTCGACCGCAACGGCAACGCAATTGATGTGCAAGCCGCCGCTTTGGACTGGTTGATCACCGATGCCCGCCGTGCTGAACCGGTGCAACCTTCAGCCGAGCACCAGGCGATCGCTGACCTCTTGGGCAGTAATGTCTTGCCCTAGGGCGATCGCTGCAACCTGGTGATTGAACCGACTGCGACTGCCTGCCGGATCGGGAAGCGGCTAAAATCAGCAGCGTTAGCAACGAGAAGCGGCATGCTGCGTTCCTGGATAGTTTGGGTTCTAGTAATCTGCATCGGATTCGGCGGGCCTGCACAAGCCGCAACCCTCGATGAGCTTTACCAATCCGCTCTAGAAGCAAGCTATCGCGGTGAGTTTGGGCGAGCAGAACAGCTCTGGAGTGAGGCGATCGCCCTAGCTCCTGACAATGCGGCACTCTGGAGTAATCGCGGCAATGTTCGCGTCAGCCAAAACCATCTCGAAGAGGCGATCGCGGACTACAACGAATCTGTGCGGCTAGCTCCTAATGCCCCCGACCCCTACCTGAATCGGGGCACGGCTTGGGAAGGGCTGCAGGAATGGGACAAGGCGATCGCCGACTATCAGCAGGCTCTGCAGTTCTCTCCTGGGGATGCTGCCGCCCACAACAATTTGGGTAATGTGCGCCTGAGCTTGGGCGAGTACGAACAAGCCCTGAGCGAGTTTGAGACGGCCAGTCGGTTGGCTCCGGGCTTTGCCTTTGCGGGCGCCAATGTTGCTTTGACCCTGTTCCAACTCGATCGCACTTCCGACGCCATTCAGCGGATGCGATCGCTGGTGCGCAAGTATCCCAACTTTGCTGACATGCGGGCGGCGCTCACGGCGGTGTTGTGGCAACAGGGACAACGGGGCGAAGCTGAAAGTAACTGGGTCGCCGTCATGGGGCTGGATACCCGCTATCGCGATCTGGACTGGGTACGTCAAATTCGCCGCTGGCCACCAGCTGCAGTCACAGCCCTCGAGCAATTCTTGGCCTTGCAGTAGAAGCAAGAGTGCCAAGATGGAAAAGCTGATACGAAGGACGGCGATCGCCGTTGGTAGTCTTTCCTGTGCTTGATCGAATTCGTGAGGTTGCGACGCGCCTTGAACCGCGTCTTCTAGAAATTCGCCGCCATCTCCATGCCCATCCAGAGCTCAGCGGCCACGAACACCAAACCGCGGCCTACGTTGCCGGTGTGCTGTCCTCCTGTGGGCTACAAGTCCGGGAGGGCGTAGGCCGTACGGGCGTCGTGGGGGATCTGCCAGGAACGGGGCGCGATCGCCGTTGCCTAGCGCTGCGAACCGATATGGATGCCCTGCCGATCGAGGAGCAGACTGGCTTGCCCTTTGCCTCTCGCCAGCAGGGGATCATGCATGCCTGTGGCCATGATCTGCACACCACCTTGGGCCTTGGGGCTGCCATGGTCTTAAGTGAACTCGGTGAACCGCTGCCAGGAGACGTGCGCTGGCTATTCCAGCCTGCTGAAGAAATTGCCCAAGGGGCACGCTGGATGGTGGCGGCTGAGGCCCTAGAAGGGGTGGATGCAATCTTAGGAGTCCACGTTTTTCCTTCGATTCCGGCAGGGGTTGTGGGCATTCGCTACGGCGCTCTAACGGCTGCCGCCGATGACCTTGAGATTGTGATTCAAGGGGAATCGGGGCATGGTGCTCGTCCCCACGAGGCGAAGGACGCGATTTGGATTGCGGCCCAGATCATCACAATGCTGCAGCAAGCGATCAGCCGCACTCAAAATCCGCTGCGGCCGGTGGTTTTAACTATCGGCCAAATTCAAGGGGGGCGAGCTGCTAATGTGATCGCCGATCGTGTGCGCTTGTTGGGCACGGTGCGATCGCTCCATCCCGAAACTCACGCGGGCTTACCTGACTGGATTGAAAGCATTATTGCCAGTATTTGTAAGACCTATGATGCTCATTACGAGTTTCACTATCGACGCGGGGTTCCCTCGGTTCAAAATGACGAGACCCTAACTCGTTTGGTCGAAGCTGCTGCGATCGAAGCTTGGGGACAGACGGCAGTGGAACGCATCGAGGAGCCCTCGCTTGGGGCGGAAGATTTCTCCGTGTACCTAGAAAAAATCCCCGGCATGATGTTCCGGTTGGGGGTGGGCTATCCTGACCGCCAGAATCCGCCACTTCACCATCCGCAATTCGAGATTGATGAACGGGCTCTAATCGTGGGTGTGATCACCCTTGCTTACAGTATTTGGCGCTATTGGCAGCCTGCTGTAAAGGGATAATGATCGTGAAAAACAAGTCTCTCATAATGGCTGTTTAGCCAGTTGAGAGGGCCTGCGATCGCCCTCAAAGCCTTGATCAGATGACTCTGGTGATCAGACAAAAGCCTCCCCAAATTTTGGGGAGGCTTCTTGCCATCACTTTCAAAGAAGTGCCACTAACTCAGTTGTTGTCTGAGTGTAAGTCGCTTATTCTTCGGAATCGTCATCACCGCCGTTGACAGGGACAAGACGGATTTGACGACGGCCCAATTTGATTTCAAACTCATCACCAACTTGCAGGTTCAGCTGCTTGGTATAAGCCGAACCAATCAAGAGATTACCGTTGCTTTGAACGCGAACGGTGTAGCTGGGGTGGCGGCCTTTACGTGGTGCTGCTTCATCAAAAGCAACGCCTTTGGAGGCGAGGAGTGCTTCGTAGAACGCTGTAAAGTTAATGCGTTCACGGCCTGTTTTGGTGATGGAGTAGTAGCCGCAGGCCTTGGCTGTTTCCGAACGACTCGCGTTACCGAGTTCTTTCAGTCGTGTTAGCAATGCTTTACCGGTCAGTGGCGTGATTGATGTCATTTCGACATTCAGTGATTCTCAACTAAATTCAATCTATCACAGTAATCATCACAAATGAAAATATCAAATTAATGATCGGGTGTGTGAATGTCAGCCTGTGGCCTGACTGTCGGTCGGCTATTGCGTAAAATTTCAGCTATCAATTAGCCTGAACAACTCTCTAGGACCTGAAATCGGCTGCTCTGAGGATCGGCTGATGGGCGGCATGATGCAGTCAGAAAGGTTTGCAACAGCTCAGCTCAGCTACCACTTTTGAGCGGTAGCGTTGTAGACAATCACCCGATTTTGCTGCGGCTGCCCTAGGAGATTAACCCTGTCAGTGATAGGAATAGAGCCGATCGCGATCGCCAAGGCCCACTCCCTTAACCATGACAGTGATAGACGATGAAAAAACAGGATTGTGGCCGAGTGCTGGCAGGGAAGTGACACAAAGGACTAGTGGTCTTGCACCGTCGCTGCTAGCGGCGATCGCAGACATTCTGTCAACAGACCCGTAATTCCTTCAGCAACAAAGATCGGCGTGTGCAGCGCCTTTTCAACCTCTGCCACCGTCAAGTCGTCGAGGAAGCAGCGATAGCCATGAAGCAAAATTAAGGAAGGCAATAACAGCCCATCTCCCAAGTCGCGATCGCTCAAAACCTCAATCAAATCCTGGCCAGTAAGTAGCCCTGTGACCGTGAGGGTTTGCCCCCAGTAGCGACTGGCGAGCCCCACCAGATCAACCTTTAGACCTTGCACTGCATTGAGGCGGGCCTGTAGCGGTTGGAAGGCTTGCCCCACCACATTGCCGACCACCCAAGTAAGACGGCGCGCTGGCTCGATCTGGCTGGGTAGCGTTGCTGCTTGGCGTTCAAACTCACTGATGAAGGCCCGGATAGAACCGACGCCATTTTCTAGCTGGGGATATTGTTCATACCAACTGGCCGAGGGCAGCGGCTGGCCTGCAATCAGATACCACTCATCGGCTAACCAGGCAAAACGACTGCCCAGTTCTGTTTGGAATTGAGTTTGCAGGGCTTCGACCAGGGCGATCGTGGCAGCCGCATCAGCAGGCTGGACAGGACGCAATTCATCTTCAGTCGGTCGAAAGCGGGTCAGGCCCACGGGCACGACGGCCACGGAAGCGACGGTTGCCGGATCCCCGCGATGAAATTCAGCCAAATCCATCAAGGTACGCTGTAGTTGCGCCCCATCATTGAGGTCGGGACAGACCACCACTTGGGCATGAATTTGCAGCTGCTGCTGGCGAAACCAGTGCAGTTGTTCTCCAATCAATCCGGCCCGTTCATTTTTGAGAAGACGCCGCCGCAGATCGGGCTCAGTGGCATGTACTGAAACGTAGAGGGGCGAGAGCCTCAGTTGGGCAATCCGTCGCCATTCCGCTTCGCTGAGGTTGGTGAGGGTGAGGTAGGAGCCATAGAGAAAACTGAGGCGATAATCATCATCTTTGTAGTACAGGCTCTCGCGTTTGCCCGGTGGCTGTTGATCGATAAAGCAAAAGGGGCAGCGGTTGTTGCACTGAATCAAACCGTCAAAGAGCGCGGTCTCAAATTCCAGCCCAAGCCCTTCATCGGTGTCTTTTTCAATTTCGATTTGGTGCGATCGCCCGGCTGCATCCAAGACCTCCAGCTCTAAAAATTCATCACTGCAGAGGAATTGATAATCGATCAGATCGCGGGGTTGCTGGCCATTGATTGAAATAATTGCGTCGCCGGGCTCAAACCCGATCTCTGCCGCAATGGAATCTGGTAAGACTCGGCTAATGCGGGCGGGTTGAAGGGTCGAACGGCTCATGGGGGCGATCGCAGGGCGGGGTCAGTAACAACAGCACTCTCTTCTATTAAATATTCTGTAAAGTTCCCGTGGCGATTGCCGTCAGAATTACCCCCCCGAAGATGATCCGATAAACCACGAAGCTCCACGTGTTATGAGTGCGGAGAAAACGCAGTAACCAGGCGATTGCCAACCAAGAAAAAATCAGGGAAGACAGGGTCCCGATCGCGAGCACCCCAAGCGAAGAGCCATCGATGCCGGCTTCTAATAAATCTTTGAGTTCTACTAAGCCGGCGATTGTGATTGCTGGAATCCCGAGCAGAAAGGAAAAGCGAGCAGCCGTATCCCGTTTCAAGCCTTGAAAGAGTCCGGCAGTGAGGGTCGAACCCGATCGCGAAACGCCGGGAATCAAGGCCAGTGCTTGGGCAAAACCCATCCAGAGGCCATCAGCGAGGCGCAATTGACTGAGGTCGCGCTGATGCTTGCTCAGTTGTTCTGCAATGCCCAGCAGCAAACCCATCACAATTGAGACGATCGCGATCGCGGCCAAACTGCGCAAGGGAGAGTTGTCGTAATCGGGAATGAACCGCTTGATCAGCAGCCCGCCAATCAGGATCGGAATAGTGCCAAATAGAATGCCCAGACCCATCTGAGCTGGTTCACTACGAAAATCCTGCCGGCGCACAGCGCTGACCAAGCCGCGCAACACGTAGGTCAAGTCCTGACGGAAATAGGACAGTACCGCGACAATGCTGCCGAGTTGAATGACTGCGGTAAAGGCCACCCCAGGATCGCCCCAGCCGAGAACCACCGGCACCACTTTCAAATGGGCGGTGCTGCTGATCGGAAGGAATTCAGTGGCGCCTTGCACAAATCCCAAGACAATGGCCTGCCAAAGGTCGAGGCGATCGGCACTACTGACAGCAATGAGCATGGCGATCGGTTCCTGGCCGTTAGTCACGGGCGCGAGACAACTTCAGCATTTTGACTGATTGTTGCCCGTTCTTCTTGCCAGCGATCGCGGGGGAGTGGGAGTTATTTTTCGAGACGCACCACATACCACTGAACGACGAGCCCCGGTTCTGTTTCGAATTCGCAGGCGGTGTTGAGTAGATCCTGTGCTTGAGCCCTGCGATCGCCGCGATCGGCGGTTCCCACGGGCACGTTGTCGGGATAGCGATCGATTAATTCCTCGAGGTATGCCAACATTTCTGCCGGCGTCACAAACCGTTCTGGGCAGTTGGGCTCCAGCAGCACGTAGGCATCTTCCTGATAGAGCAGGGCCTTGACCATAGGGCACTCCAAGTAGAAGTCAGGTGAGAGAAACTAGACTGCGCTGAGCGGCTGCGGCACCAGTTCTGCGGCGACATTGATTGCAAACGCGGCTTCTAAAGCATGGCGGTTGTAGTCAAAACTCCAGAGTTCGAGGGCGCAGTCCTCACTGGTTCGAGCCGGATGCAGTTGAAGAAGAAGCTGCCGTTGCGGAGCAAGGTAGCGGCAATGAAGACTCGCGATCGCTCCTACCTGCCGGCGATCGAGGGCAACTGCCGCCCGCAGAATCGCGCTGAGTTGTTCTACCAAGCGCCGTTGCTCCTTGGTGGGCAGGGTGCGGAAGTTTTCGTGCTTTTTCTTGGGCAGGCTCTTGCGGTGATAGCGAGCCAGATTAGCAATCAGTTCAATCTCCGTCTCGTTGTAGCCCAGCAGACCCCCGTGGCGGATCAGGTAATAGGAATGCTTGTGATGGGAGGAGTGGTCGATGTGATGGCCGCAATTGTGCAGGATGGCGGCTGCCCAAAGGAGTTCCCGTTCGCTCTCGCCCCATTGGTGTAGTTGTCCGCGCAGTTGGTCAAACAGGCTGAGGGCTAATTGCGCCACTTGCTCGCCGTGACTGACATCTACCCGAAATTTGCGCGCTTGGTTGTAGACACTGCGCTGCCGCACCGATCCCTGATAGCGCAGCTTGTCTTCGATCAGTCCGTGGCTGAGCATCCAGTCGACGATCAGCCCCTCGCGCAAGGCCCGTTCGCAGATGGTGACGCGATCGCAACCCAACAGCTGCATGGTTTCCTGCAGCACGATCGCCCCTGCAACGATAATCTCAGCTCGTCGTTCCGACAGCTCGGGCAAAGTCTGACGTTCGGCAAAGGGCATACGCCGCAACTGCTGCACCAACTGCTGCAGATCGCCAAGAGCTAAGCTGTAGCCATTGAAGGTGGTCGGCAAGCTGCCTTGGCTTTGGTGGGCATGGAGGGCGGCGAGGGCTTGAATGGTGCCGGAAGTGCCGATCAGTCGTAGGGGCGTGTTGGGTGGTAGAGCGGCTTTGACTTCATCGACCGCCCGTTCGACCATGCCGCGCACGTAGGCTTGCAGCACGGTGTACTCGCTGGGGCTAATTGGGTCGGTGTGAATGAATTCTTGGGTGAGACGGACGGCGCCAACCTTCGTGCTGGTCAGGCAGAGCGGCTCTTGCCCCGCTCCCAGAATCAGCTCGGTCGATCCACCGCCAATATCAATGATGGCGTGGTGTCGCTGCTGAAAATCCATGCCGGACAGCACCCCAAGGTAGATGCGTCGTGCTTCCTCTGGCCCCGAGATCAGATCGACTTCTAAACCGACTTCATGGATGACCCGCTCGAGAAATTGGCGACCATTGGGAGCCTCTCGCACAGCACTGGTGGCGACAGCCACAATTTGCGTGGCCCCCCGAGCCGCCGCGATCGCTCGACAGCGTTGCAGCGCTTGGAGTGCCCGTTCCATCGCCGCCTCGGTCAACTCACCCGTGGCAGGATCGCGATCGCCCAGTCGGACGGTGGCTTTCTCGGTGCCGACGATATCGAAGGCCGGCAGGTCGGGACGAATCTGGACCACCACCATGTGAATGGAGTTTGTGCCCACATCGATTGCTGCCAAAATCGGTTCTGGCCCGAGCTCACTGGGGAGTGCTGGACGGGCGTGGGGCGCAATCTCGGTGCTCATGGGCGCAGGGTTCCAAGCTAGGCCTAGTCTGCCATGCAGCGGGGGCCTCACTCGCAGTGGGATAATAAAGCCGCATCTGACAATGCCATGAGTACCTCTCTCCCCCGTGAATCGACTTGGCTGGCAGTCATTCGCCTGTTGCGCTGGGATAAGCCAGCCGGGCGATTGATTCTGTTGTTGCCAGCGCTATGGGCGGTGGTCTTGGCTTCTGGCGGACGGCCTGATTTTGGTCTGATCTGGTAGATTATCTGCGGCGGTTTGGCGGCTAGTGCGGCCGGTTGCGTGATCGATGATCTTTGGGATCGCAACCTCGATCCGCGGGTTGAACGCACCAAGCAAAGGCCCTTGGCCTCCCGTCGCCTGTCCACAAGAGTCGGCGCGATCCCGGCGATCGTGTCGCTGTTAGCGGCTTGGGGGTTGGCTCAATTTCTGACGCCGCTGGGCTACTGGCTGTGCGTGGCAGCTGTGCCCGTGATCGTGCTCTATCCGGGGGCAAAGCGTGTCTTTCCGGTTCCGCAACTGGTGCTGGCGATCGCCTGGGGATTTAGTGTGCTGATCAGCTGGGCGGCGGTGCAGGGGGAGCTGACTTGGGCAGCGATCGCCCTCTGGGCAGCAACCCTGTTTTGGGCCCTTGGCTTTGATACAGTCTATGCCTTGGCCGATCGCGAGGACGATATCCAAGTGGGAATCCAGTCCAGCGCTCGCTTCTTTGGCGACTTAGCCCCACTGGCGATCGCAGCTTGCTACCTGTTGACCAGTCTCTTTCTGGCCTGGACGGGGGCTCTGCTCAACCTCCATCCCCTCTTTTGGCTGGCTTGGGGCGGAGCGACGGGCTTGTGGGTCTATCAAAGCTGGCGCTTGCGCGAGCCCCTGCCTCGGGCAATCTATAGCCAGCTGTTTGCTGAGAATGTCTCGATTGGTCTACTGGTGCTGACGGGCTTTTGGCTGGGAGCTTGGTTGCTGTGACTGTGGCCTGGCCAGCACCCCTTCAGCCCGGCGATCGCTTGCTGGCCATTGCACCCAGCGGTTGCCTGCGCGAACTAGATGCCCTACAAGCGGCTCTGGAACTCTGGTGGCAGGCCGGCTTTTCAATCGATTTGGCACCTCACTGGCGAGATCAACAGGGCTACCTAGCGGGTAGCGATCACGATCGCTTAGCGGACTTAAAAGAAGGGTGGCTGGATCCGCGCTATCGCGGCTTGGTTTGCATTCGTGGTGGCTGGGGTGCAGCACGACTGCTGGAAGCTTGCGATGACTGGCCAACTCCGCCGCAACCGAAGTGGCTGGTCGGCTTTTCTGATATCACCACGCTGTTGTGGACGCTGACTCGCCAGCAACGGGGAGCCATCCATGCTCCTGTGCTGACTACCTTGGCAGCGGAACCGGCGCGATCGCGGCAGCGACTTTGGGATTGTCTGCAAGGCAAACCGTTAGAACCGCTGACCGGTAGCGTTTGGGTGCCTGGCTCTGCCCAAGGCCCGCTCTATCCTGCCAATCTGACCGTGGCGACCCATCTACTCGGAACGCCTTGGCTACCCGACCTACGCGGCGCAATCTTGGCGATCGAAGATGTCTCAGAACAACCCTATCGGCTCGATCGCCTGCTGACTCAGTGGCGTTTGAGCGGTCAGCTGCAGCAACTGGCCGGTATTGCAGTTGGGCGCTTTAGTCAGTGCGATCCGCCCAGCGATCGCCCAAGTTTTACGGTGGAAGCTGTCTTACGCGATCGCCTCAGTGACCTCGGGATTCCTGTCCTCGCCGATCTTCCGTTTGGTCACGACGGCGAAAATGCAGTGCTACCAGTCGGGGCAATCGCCCAGATTGCGGGTGATCAATTGCAGATTCACTGGCCCGCTTAAACTCTATCTCAATTGCGATCGCGTTAATCAGAATAATCAGGACGTTTTATTGGGATTGATTAGCCTCAAACCCGTGGTCAACACCAGAGAGTCTTACCCGCAGCGATCGCGATTCAGCCGATCAGTCTCACCCGAAATCTTGTTGCGTGAGTGTGGGGGTGCGCAATCACCCCTACGGACAGAGGCTGTTGACTCTCAACCTGTTCGTCTAGACCTAGATTGTCCTAAATGGCTAGCAGATCCCCATAAAAAATCCCCGCCAGCTAGGGCGGGGATCCAGCACTTTTATCAATCTGAAATTATGCTTGGTCGCCTTTCAACGCTCGGTTGATCTGCTCCAACGCTGCTTTGCCGATGTTGAACACCGCCCAGCCCCCTGCCAACAAAATTGGAGCCAGGACAACAATTAAACGCCAGTCCATCTCAACTCTCCTGAATGATTGCGCCGATCGCGCAGACTTTCCTTGATTATTGTGCGGATTCCGATCTTTTTTCGCTAGTCTTGCCGGCTTGTTGTTGGGCGTGGGCTTCGGCTAAGGCCACATAATGCTGGGCATGTTGGCGGAGATCGGCGATTTCAGCGGCACTCAGCGATCGCACAACCTTGGCAGGAACCCCCATGGCTAGGCTACCAGCGGGGATCGACTTGGTGACGACGGCACCCGCCCCGACGATGCTTCCCGCGCCGATCTGGACACCATTGAGCACGATCGCGCCAATGCCAATCAAACTACCGGCCCCAATATTGGCGGAGTGAATCACGGCCCGGTGCCCAACGGTGACGTCTTCTTCCAGAATCGTGGGCTGACCCGGATCGCCATGCAGTACGGCTCCATCTTGAACATTGCTATTGCAGCCGATTTCAATGCGCTCGACATCGCCCCGCAGAACTGCCGTGGGCCAAATGCTGACGCCTTCGGCTAGAACGACATCGCCACAGATCACGGCGCTCTCTGCCACATAGGTCGCCCGCTGACAGTCCGGTTCACCCCAAGTGCGATCGCCAAATGCCGCCATCTTTGTGCCCCTGCTGATTGGAATTTCAGTGCCATTGTCGGCTGCAGGACTGCTGTTGCCGCAGATAGGCCGTAAATTGAAAGCCTTGCTGAAGGGTCGGCCCCTCATCGCGATCGCTCGCTAGAATGTCGCCCTAGATGCCCTGCAAGGATCTCGAATGGTCTATTCGGCCGCTCAGTATCCCCTCTTTGGTGCCGAGATCAGTTGCCCTCACTGTCGGCAGAATATTCCGGCGCTAACACTCACCGATGCCTATCTCTGCAATCGGCATGGTGCTTTTGAGGCAAACCCTGAGACAGGCGAGCTGGTTCACCTGCAATCGGGCCGAACTTGGCGGCGTTGGGAGGACCAGTGGCATCGTCAGCATACGCATCCAGATGGACTGCGTTTTGAAATTCATGAGGCCCTCGATCGTCTCTTCAGCCAAGGACAGCACGCAGTACGGGTCACGATCGCTGATCGCTACCGCGAGTTACTGCGCAGTTATTGGCAGCGATCGGGGGGACTAGGCGCTGCTGCTTGCAGTGAGCATCGAATCTATGGGCTGCCAGTACAGTTCAGCCCCTCACCAAAGGAAGACCCTTGTGGGGCGGTGATCAATTTCCAGTTGGAATCGAAGGACGGCGCACTGTTGCGCTATCCCCACTTCCGTTTGTTTGAATAGGGCGATCGCTTCACTTGGACGTTGCTAGGAGGCGATCGCGTCAGAGCCTAAACGATCGCGGCTGCAATCCAGTCTTGCACTGTTTCAACCACTGAACCCACAGCAATCACACTGGATTCCTTGCTAGCCCGCTGCACTACCTCGACCTTGCCTTCCTTCAGCGATCGCCCGGTGACGATGCGGTAGGGAATGCCAATCAGATCGGCGTCTTTGAATTTGACGCCTGCCCGCTCATCGCGATCGTCGAGTAGTGTTTCAATCCCTGCTGCTGTCAAATCCGCATAGATTTTCTCAGCTGCTGCGACCTGCTCCGTGTCCGTGATGTTGGGAATCACCACCACCGCTTGATAAGGCGCGATCGCAACTGGCCAGATGATGCCGTCCTTGTCGTAGGACTGTTCCACTGCAGCCTGAGCCACCCGCGACACCCCAATGCCATAGCAGCCCATCCACAAGGGTTCCTCAGTTCCATTTTCGGTGGTGAAGGTCGCGCCCATCGCTTGGGAATATTTCAGACCCAACTGGAAGATGTGACCTGCTTCAATCCCGCGAGCAGATGCCAACACTTGGCTGGAATCATGCTGAGCGCGATCGCCGACTAGGGCTGTCCGCAGATCCACCACGGCTGGTTTCGGGAAATTGGTTTCCCAATTCGCGCCGACTACGTGGAAGTTGACTTCGTTGGCACCTGTGACGAAGTTCTGCAGTTCTGCCGCCGTCGGATCAACAAGCCGTAGGAACTTGGGAATGATGCTCTCGTTAACCGCGATCGCAGAATCCGCCAGATCAGGGCCGAGATAACCCAGCGGTAGCGGCGCCGCTGTCCATTTCTTCAGGGCTTCTGCATCCGGCACCGTCAAGGCAATCACGGTTTTGGCACCGTAGTCCGCCGCCCGACGAGTCAGCTCATTGGTCAGCTTGATCTCATTGACGCTTTGGTCGCCGCGAATGCTAATCAGAATCGGCAGCAGTTTGCCGTTATCAAAGACTGCTTGATACAGGACTTGCTTAACAACCTGCGTTGGATCAGCTTTCAAGAACTCGCAGAGGCTTGCGATCGTGTCAGTGCCGGGGGTTTCTCGCTTTTCAAAAGTTGTGAAAGCAGAGGCGATCGCTTCCGCAGGCAGTGAGACAGCTTTCTCAACGTTGGCAGCGTAGCGCCCATCTTCGGTGTAGAGAATTTCGTCTTCGCCCGCATCCGCCAGAATCATAAATTCCTGCGAGGCAGAACCACCGATTGCACCGGAATCTGCTTCAACGGCGCGGAATTGGAGACCACAGCGCCGGAAGATATTGCGATAAGCCTGATCCATTGCCGCGTAGGTCTGGCGCAGACTTTCCTCATCAGCATGGAAGGAGTAGGCGTCCTTCATGATGAATTCCCGACCCCGCATTAGACCAAAGCGCGGCCGAATCTCATCCCGGAATTTAGTCTGAATTTGATAGAGGTTCTGGGGTAGCTGGCGATAGGAACGAATCAGATCCCGCGCCACAGCAGTGATCACTTCCTCGTGGGTCGGCCCCAAGCCCAACTGCCGTTGTTGGCGATCGTCCAGAGAGAACATGATCCCCTCGGCCTTGGCGTAGGTCTCCCAACGCCCCGACTCTTGCCAGAGTTCCGCCGGTTGCAGTTGCGGCAACAAGGTTTCCTGTGCGCCGGTCGCATCCATCTCTTCGCGCACAATCTGCGAGACCTTGCGTAATACCCGCCACATCAGCGGCAAGTAGGCGTAGATGCCGCTGGCAATCCGGCGGATATAGCCCGCCCGCAAGAGCAATTTGTGACTGGGAATTTCCGCTTCTGCTGGATCCTCGCGGAGGGTCACAAACAGCATCTGAGAAAGGCGCATGGCAGCAAACTTGAGCAAAGAAGCACCCTTCAGCCTACCGCGCCCTTGGCTCGCACTGTGCTGGAAGAGTGGTGGTACTTGCTATCACCCAGCCCAGCCGTCAAGAACACTGAGGACTCCAGTGTGCGGAAAAACCCTGACCTTTACGGCCGATTCAAATTTTGCGTGGCACCCTTAGAGGCAGACTGCCAAGAAGAGGACCTACCATGGCCATTCTCTGGAATCTTCCTCGGCTGGCGCGCGATCGCAGCTTCAATGCGACGTCCCTCGCTGAGGTGACGGGGCTGCCGCTGACCCTAGTCGAAGGCTGGCTTCAACAGCGGTTGATGCCACCCCTCACCGCCCACGAACTCGATCGCCTCTGTCAGGCGTTGAACTGCCAACCGGGGGACTTGCTGGTGGCTGAAGCACCCGAAACAGTTTTGGCCTGCGAGGGTGAACAAACCTGTCTGGACTCGCTGCTAGATGCCAAGCTCCACATCTTCCATGAGGAGATGAATGGACATTTGACTCGCATGCAGATTCAAGTCAGTGATGAGGCGATCGCCGATGGTGATCCGATCAGCTCCGGTACCTAAAAGTGCGATCGCAAGCCTCTTAATTGGCTGCGGATCGCTGCGTCTTAACCGCTTCTGAATCTAAGCCTGCTATAGGTCGATCAGGGAGTGATGCTCGCTGAGTGCCACCCCCGATCGTTGCTGATTGGAGATGCTGTCATGCCTCGTATTCGCCCTGCCGAAATTGTGGAAGCTTGGCAGAAGCACGGTGAACCGCTGTTGGTGCCTGCGGGTTCGGTGATCTTCAATGCTGAAGAACAGGGCACCACGATGTATGGCCTGCTGGAAGGCGAAGTCGTACTTAAGCGGGGCGATCAAGAGCTGGAGCGAATCACTGCCGGTGATGTTTTTGGTGAAGGCGCGATCGCGCAGGATCAACATCAGCGTTTCTCGACTGCAGTGGCGGCAACGGATTGCAAGCTAGCAACTCTGGACCGCGAACGCTTTCTCTTCCTGATTCACAACTCGCCTGTTTTTGCCCTGGATGTAATCGCCAGCCTCAGCACTCGGTTGCGGGCGATCAAAGGTAGCCTCGAGCCGAGCCAGTAGCAGCGCGATTACTGACATCACGTCAGTCGCCCTTGTCGCCCAATAGGAGACAGGGGGCTTTAGCCCCTTGTCCTAGAGGGGTGAAACTTGAACTCCCTGACTTAACTCAGTTGCCAAATCCTAGAGGGGTGCGGTGGCAGGACTAGAGGATTCGAGCAGGGGCAGCTTCATTTCAGGCGATTGCGGCTGGTGCAGACGAATGAGTTGCGCCAAGGTCTTCTTCAATTGCGTACGTGGCACAATCGTGTCGACGAAGCCGTGGGCCTGCAGATATTCCGCCGTTTGGAAGTCGTCGGGTAGCTTTTCGCGCAGGGTTTGCTCAATCACGCGCCGTCCCGCAAAGCCAATGAGTGCCTTGGGTTCCGCGATGATCAAGTCTCCCAACATGGCAAAGCTGGCTGTGACACCGCCGGTAGTCGGGTGGGTCAAAATCGGCAGATAGAGCAAACCGGCTTCGCGGTGCCGTTCCAGTGCGCCCGAAATTTTGGCCATCTGCATTAGGCTGAGCATGCCTTCTTGCATCCGTGCCCCACCGGAAGCACAGACGATGATCACGGGCGATCGCTGCTCGGTGCCTTTTTCGATCAAGCGAGTCAGTTTTTCGCCGACGACAGAACCCATGCTGCCGCCCATGAAGCGAAAGTCCATCACACCCAGCGCGACCGGCTGACCTTCGAGCAAGCCGACGCCAGTGCGAACCGCATCACTCAGACCCGTGTTGGCTTGGGTTTCCTTTAGGCGATCGCTATAGGACTTGCGATCGCGGAAACCGAGCGGATCGGTGGGCGAAACTGCTTCATCCAAAAACTGCCAAGTGCCGGGGTCGATCAACTGGCGAATGCGCTCATCGCTGTAGATGCGCAGGTGATGACCACACTGCAAACAGACCATCAAATTGGCCTGCAAATCCTTGGTGTAAGTCAGAGCGTCGCAGGACTCACACTTCGTCCAGAGACCATCGGCAATTTCGCGCTCTTGATAGTCGTGAACGACGGGTTCGGTCTTACGGCGATTGGCAAACCAGTCCAAGAGCGACATGGTCTGAACCCGACTCAACAGCCTTCCTATGGTAACTCACGCTACCGAGCAGAACAGTCCGGAACAGGGCTCGGCGATCGCTCCACTCCAGTCGCTATCAAGGTTCACAACTCACTGAACGGCTTACCCCAAGAGCAGCCCCAAATCCGTTGGAGCCGGCAGCATGCCGCCACGGCTATCCAAAATCTGTACGAGGATGAGATAGGCGATCGCCAGCAATAGCGAAATTGCACCCGTCACAATAGCCATGAGTTTGGAGCGATCCATAGGGGTTCGGCGACAGTTCGCCCCGATTGTACTGCCTGCGACCCGCCCGCCATGTTAGAGTCGATCGCTGTGCCAACAGCGACTGGGACTGAACGCTGGAAGAGTATGACTAAGTTCATCTTTGTGACCGGTGGCGTGGTTTCCAGCATCGGCAAAGGAATTGTGGCCGCGAGTTTGGGGCGGCTCCTCAAGTCGCGGGGCTATTCGGTTTCGATTCTCAAACTCGACCCCTACATCAACGTCGACCCCGGCACGATGAGCCCCTACCAACATGGGGAAGTGTTTGTGACGGCGGACGGGGCGGAAACAGACCTCGACCTTGGACACTACGAGCGCTTTACCGACACACCGATGTCACGCCTCAACAGTGTCACCACCGGCTCGATCTACCAGGCGGTGATCAACAAAGAACGGCGGGGTGACTATAACGGTGGCACGGTGCAGGTCATTCCGCATATCACTGCCGAAATCCGCGATCGCATTCACCGCGTTGCCCAAGACACCCATCCTGATGTGGTGATTACAGAAATTGGCGGCACAGTGGGCGACATTGAATCCCTGCCCTTTTTAGAAGCGATTCGCCAATTCCGTAAGGATGTGGGACGTCGCGATCTCGCTTACATTCATGTCACTTTAGTGCCCTGGATTCCGTCTGCTGGTGAGATGAAAACCAAGCCGACGCAGCACTCGGTCAAAGAGTTGCGATCGATTGGCATTCAGCCCGATATTTTGGTCTGTCGTTGCGATCGCCCGTTGCAGGCCGGCATGAAGGAAAAAATGTCGGAGTTCTGCAATGTTTCACCAGAAGCGGTGATCACGTCGCAGGATGCCAGCTCGATCTACGAAGTGCCGTTGATGCTGGAGCGCGAAGGCTTAGCAGAGCAAGTGCTCGACATTCTGCAACTTGAGCAGCGGCAACCCGATCTGACTCAATGGCAACGCTGGGTGCATCAGCTCCAGAACCCCAGCCGCCGCGTTGAAGTGGCGATCGTGGGCAAGTATGTGCGACTGAATGACGCCTATCTCTCGGTCAGTGAGTCTCTGCGCCATGCGGCAGCTAGTGCTGATGCTGATCTCCAGCTGCGCTGGGTCGATGCGGAAGATCTCGAAAATGGCGATCCGGCAACCTATCTAGATGGCGTGGATGGCATCGTTGTCCCCGGTGGTTTTGGGGCTCGTGGGGTAGATGGCAAAGTCGCCGCGATTCAATTCGCCCGCGATCACCAGATTCCTTTCTTGGGCTTGTGTCTAGGGATGCAAGCAGCGGTGATTGACTGGGCACGTAATGTGGCAGGCTTGGACGGTGCTAACAGTGCCGAATTTGACCCAGAAACGCCCCATCCTGTCATTGCGCTACTGCCTGAGCAGCAGGACGTGGTCGACTTAGGCGGCACGATGCGCTTGGGTCTTTGCCCTTGCAAAATCCAGTCTGGTTCCTTGGCACAGCGGCTCTATGGCGAAGACATCATCTACGAGCGGCATCGTCATCGCTACGAGTTCAATAATGCTTACCGCAGTCTCTTCCTCGAAAGTGGCTACTGTGTCAGTGGCACCTCGCCCGACAGCCGCTTGGTGGAGATTGTCGAGCGTCCTGATCATCCCTTCTTTATTGCCTGTCAATTCCACCCAGAGTTTGTCTCGCGTCCAAATCATCCCCACCCGCTCTTCCAAGGCTTGATCAAAGCAGCGTTGGGTAGCGACCTGACTCTGGTGGATCCTGCTCCTCTGCCTGCGGAAACGGTTTAATTTATGCCGCGTTGGACTCTGAGTACTGAATTTCACTTCAGTAGCGCCCACTGCATTCGGGACTATGACGGTCCTTGTGGGCGAATGCATGGTCACACCTATCACGTGCGGATTGAAGCGATCGCCTCTGAACTCAGCCCCTCTGAATACTGCCCCCATCCAGTGATGGTGGCGGATTTTCGGACATTACGCTGGGCTAAAAAAGATGTCACCAAGGGAGGACTCGATCACTGTGTCCTCAATGAGGTGATGCCGCCTGAGTATGAGACGACGGCGGAAATGATTGCGAAGTACATCCACGACAAGACAAAAAATATGCTGCCGCCGGGTACCCAGCTCAAGGTTGCAGTCTCAGAAACACCGAATTCTTGGGCGACCTACGAGGATTAAAGCGATTGAAAATGGCGCTCATGCCTGAAGAGAGTGCTGCTGACGGAGGCAATTATTGTGACTTACGATCGCTTGCTGCCTCTTCGCCATCTTGAGACTCCTCGAGACACGTAGAAACCGATCGCAGGTTCTCAGGAATTGGTTGGTCGGTCTTAAAGCTCAATTGCACTTCTGTCAGCGAGAGATAGCCAGATTCTAAAAATGAAAGCAACATTCGCTGGAGGGCGGGCCAAATTTCAGCTTCAAATTCCCAAGGGCGATCGCGGCGGGCGCGAGCAGCGATTGACTTTAGTGCCCAAAAATAGGAATTCCGCACCATGCCACCAGTCTTGCGATAGGTTGGCGCATCTTCCTCATGGATATAGAGGACATTCCCTTGGATCCAAGCACGCATCGGAGTCGCGGCAGTAACGGAACAAGCGGGAAACGGAGAGGGTGGGATTCGAACCCACGGAACCTTGCGGTTCAAACGATTTCAAGTCGTTCGCATTCGACCACTCTGCCACCTCTCCAAGGTTGGCTGCGCAATAACCGGAGACGAAGCAGTCCCAGCAATCACTGCTTGATTGTACTCAATTCCGCGCTCAGACTCCAGCCATGGCCTAGGTTAGCGGACTCAGGGGGGACTGTTCGCGCTCTAGCGTGCACAGTTGCGCGTAGGTCGAGACTTTGCGCTCCAGTGGAATATCCATCGCTTTGAGGCGATCGCGGAGCCAGTCTGCAAACTCAGTCCCCTGTAGCCGCAACAGCTCAGCTTGATCGAGGAGTGTCAGGGCTTCCCGCCAAAAGGCAAGCTCTTCCTCGGGGGCTTGCATCTCCACCAGCCCCTCCAAACCCTGACCACTCTCAGGGTGAATAGCGGTTGAAAACTGAATGCCCTGACCATTGCGGAGGTGACGCAACACCATCACGAGCACACTCTCGATCGCGGCGGGTTCACCCTCTAAAGAGATGGTCAATTTCATGGGCAGGGCCTACGCTGCTGACCACTCTAGAGCGGATTAACCCCTAAGAAGACTGGTAGCAACAGCGTGAATTGGGGCGAGATGAGCGATCGCCGTGGACCCGATTACCTCAGAAAACTGAGGGTTGCTGCGCAGAAATACCCCGCGATCGCAAGACTCGCATTGGGAGCGCGATGGGAATCCTGAAATCAAGAGATCATCTTCTCGTGGTGAACGGGGACTGAGATTTCTAGACGGCCGCCATTGCGCATGTCGAGATTGTTGACGCTATAGAAATTCGCTTTAATTCCAAACTGATCGAGTTCCTTGGCCAGTTCTTCAATCAGAACTTTCTCAACTTGGGGCAATTCATCCGCAACAACATTGATCAATTTGGCTGCTAACTTTCCGACCCGCTGGCGGATGATTTCATGGGGATTGGTAATTTCAATCAGAATCATGATCGTTTAGAAGCAATCAGGGCAGGAACAGCAGCAAATCGTGCGATCGCCAAATATAGAAGGTTCTAGCCGCTGCTCACAGTCGTTTATAAAACTCTTCAAGAACTTCAATCAGCGCTGTGACGCAGGACATAGGAATCAGGTCGAGCAGTGAAATTTGACGGCGACCGCCGCCAACTTTGACGGGAAACTGACTCAAGGTCGTCATGACCGTGTTTTCATCAATCTGGCCTTGCTCCAACGAAGGAAGCAGAAGTTCTGCCAGTCGTCGGCTGAGCTTTGCATCATCGAGGTAGAGATGCCACTGAGCAATATCGAGATAGATTTGATCGCCAATTTCAGCTGCCAATTGTTCGAGCAGCTCGGTTGAGATGGCATAGCTCATAGCGGTGTCAGGGGTTTTTGCCCCCCTACCCTAGCCTCCTCCTTGGAGCGATCGTGAATTTCTTCACTGGGCTTCAGATTTATCCGGACGATCGCGCCAAATAAAGATCGCATGTAGGCCCAAACCGGCAAACCAGAGCAGCGTCACCGTCGAGAGATGCTCAAACGGATGCCCGAGCTGTTGAAAAAACCACAGCCCAGAATTGATTGCTGAAAACAGGGCGATGTGCAGGGCAAAGTTGATGCGATTTTCGAGGCGACGGTAGGCCGGATCGTTGGGGTCGGGTTCGCGGGGCCAGCGTGGAGGCATGACAAGACTATCGGCTGTGTTTTTCGTAGCTTAGCGGACGCCGGGATCAGCATTGGTGCCACTCCGGCCTTCAGCGAGCCAGCCTCTGAAGACCGTTAGAGCGGACTGCTAGAGTGGGCTGGTCATGCTGCTGTTCTTTTCTTTTGTCTACGCGTGTGGTTTCGACTTCCCTTTGAACGACGGGCGATCGCAGCTTTGCTGGTCCTGTTCTTCTGCAGTCTCGTCCTAGTGACCGTGGGCGATCGCAGCCGACCGACGGTGCGTTGGTTCAACTGGGCCGATCGCGCTGTGGGAGCCGACGCCACCGCGATGTTGTTCACCTTTAGCCGTCCGATGGAACCGGCTTCCATCGAGTCATCGTTTGAACTCACACCAACCTTCCCTGGCCGGTTTAGCTGGGCAGGTCGGCGCTTGGCATTCACGCCGGAATTACCGCTGCCCTACGGCTTGGAGTATCAGGTGCAGATGGCTAGCGGTCAGGAAAAGCGATCGCCTGCCCGTAGCCTCACACCGTTTGAGGCCAAGTTCCGGACCCACGATCGTGCCTTTGCCTATCTCGGAATTGAGGGGGAAGAAGAAGGGCGACTGCTGCTCTATAACCTGACGCGTCAGCAACAGCAAATATTGACGCCTCCCGATTGGGTGGTGCTTGATTTTCTGCCCTATCCCCACGGCGATCGCATTTTGTTTAGTGCAATTCCTCGCCAAGAAAGCGCCACGATCGCAGCGGCGGCGCTCTACAGCGTTACCACTGGCCTCAACTACTGCAATCCAGAACCTGGCCCTTGTCAGCCGCGATCGCGGGGCGGCGAAGTTCAAGAAATCCTCAGCAGCAACGACTATCAAAACCTTGCCTTCGACCTCTCCGCCGATGGGCAGACGATTATCGTGCTGCGCAGCAACAAAAAGATTGCTAATGCTGCCCTAGAACTCTGGAAGCTGCCTGCTGAGGGCGACCCCAGTGTCATTCAGCGGGATCCGGGCGGTGAGTTTCGCATTGCCCCAGACAACAACTCCTTGGTTATTGCCCAAGGCCAGGGCTTGGCTGTACTGCCCCTCGAACCTGGGAGTCAACCCCTCGATTTCTTGCCCCAATTTGGGCGTGTGTTGGGCTTTAGTCGAGATGGCACGCAAGCTGCGACTGTCCGTTTTAACTCCGACTTTAGCCAGTCATTATTTTGGGTGGACAGCGCTGGCAACCGTCGCGAACTGCGCAGCGTTGATGGGGAAATCCTCAGTGCTGACTTCTCTCCCAACCGCAAGGCGATTTATAGCCTGCTTAGCGACAGCGATGATGCGGAATTTCTCTCGCTGATTGCCTTTGACCTCCAGGCTGATAAGCCCACCGGCACCCTACTCCTCAAAATTCCGCGTGAAGGGCCGGTCAGCCTCGACTTAGCCCCGGATGGATTAGCGGTCATTTTTGATCAGCCGATCGCCCCAGACAAGACTGCAGTTAACCGTTCAGCGGTTGAGAGTGTCAGTAGTCAATTGTGGGTGTTGCCGCTGTCGCCACCTGGCAGCCAACTAGCCCAAGCGGAGACTCAACTGCCACTCCCCAAGGCTCTGTCCCTCCAAGGGGTTCGTCCGCGTTGGGTGCCTTAGTCAGCATCGAGGGGCGATCGCGGTTGGTAACTCACAACTCAATCGTTCTTCAAATTTCTGCTGCCCACTATATTCCCGCTGCAAACTGAGAGCATCGATCGCCCTCAGATAAGCCCATGACTGCATTTCAGGCTCGATTGCGCTGGCCTCTGTTGGCGCTACTGCTGGTCGTGTCTGGGCCGCCGGCTAACGCTGACACAGTCACGGGTTCAGGTAACCTGCGACAGCAGCGACCCGTGCAGCGACTCCAAGGCAATTGCCCCACTCAAATTCAACTCACGACGAGTTGGCGCTGGTATGAAGGAGGCGGGGAGCATCTGGTAATCCCAGAGACGACGGCTACGGCGGGGCGATCGCGCTATGTGACTGGAACTGCCAAGACCGCTGAATATCAAGCGCCGTTGCTGCCTGATTTTGCTTCCTGTGTCGCAGAAGTGCGGCCCAGTGCCGACTTCCCCTATCGCTTGGTCTGGAAGGCGGGTCGCCTCACTTTTCGGGTCGAACTACCTGCCGATACGCCAGCCAATCCCTCTCGGATCAGCCAACGAGCCATTCTGGACGGCCGTCCCTACGTGCGCTGGCAAATTGCGGACTAGTGCTGTGGGGTCAGCGATCGGGATCAAGATCGCTAGAGTAAAAGGCGGTTAAGGGATTGCCCGATGATCGCTGCGACGCCAATGCCACTGCTGAAGCAACCCGATCGCCTGGAAGCGCGATTGCGGGAGCTACCGGCTGAGCCCGGCGTTTATTTCATGCGTGATGCCAGCGATCGCATTCTCTACATCGGCAAAAGCAAAAAGCTGCGATCGCGGGTGCGTTCCTATTTCCGTGACCTCGAGCGGCTTAACCCCCGCATCAATTTGATGGTGCGGCAAGTTTGTGAAATCGAAATTATTGTTACCGATACAGAAGCTGAGGCACTTGCTCTCGAAGCAAACCTGATTAAACAGCATCAGCCCCATTTCAATGTCCTGCTCAAGGACGACAAGAAATATCCCTATCTCTGCATCACTTGGAGCGATGACTATCCTCGTATTTTTATCACTCGCAAACGGCGACTAGGGAATAGTCGCGATCGCTACTACGGCCCCTACGTTGATACGCGCTTACTGCGCCACACACTCTTTTTAGTCAAGCGTTTGTTTCCGCTGCGGCAGCGACCCCAACCGCTGTTCAAAGATCGCACTTGCCTGAATTACGACATTGGTCGCTGCCCAGGGGTCTGTCAGTCGTTAATCCGACCGGATGACTATCGCAAGACACTGCAGAAAGTCGCGATGATCTTCCAAGGGCGCAGCAGCGAATTAGTGGAGCTGCTCGAAGCGCAAATGCTGCAGGCAGCCGAGAATTTAGAGTTTGAAAAAGCAGCGAAAATTCGTGATCAAATTCGTGGCCTGGAAGGCTTAGGGGCGGAGCAGAAAGTGCAGCTCCCGGATGACCGAATCTCGCGAGATGCGATCGCGCTGGCAATGGATGAGCAGCATGCTTGCATCCAACTCTTTCAGATTCGGGCGGGTAAGTTAGTCGGTCGACTAGGGTTTGTGGCGGATGCTCAATCGGGTAGTGCTGCTGCGATCGCGCAACGGGTGTTAGAAGAGCATTACGCCAGCGTTGATTCGGTGGAAATTCCTCAAGAAGTCCTCGTTCAGCACGACCTCCCTGAAGCAGAATTGCTAGAAGTTTGGCTCTCGGAGCGGCGGGGCCGCAAAGTCGAGATCCTGTCTCCACAACGGCAGATCAAAGCTGACCTCATCGCCATGGTCGAGCGCAATGCAGAGTACGAACTGGCCAGAACTCAGCAGTCGGCAGAACGCCATACTGCCTCACTGATTGATCTGGCGGATCTGTTGGATTTGCCCGAGTTACCTCGACGAATTGAAGGCTACGATATTTCCCACATTCAAGGGTCGGATGCGGTGGCTTCGCAGGTGGTCTTCATTGATGGCTTACCCGCCAAGCAACACTATCGCCGCTACAAGATTCGCAACCCTGAAGTTCGCGCCGGTCATTCCGATGACTTCGCCAGTTTAGCGGAGGTGCTCCACCGGCGTTTCCGCAAGTTTGCGGAGGCGAAGGCCCGAGGTGAATCCTTGGCACCCAGTGAACAACGACAAGGTAGTTTATTGCGACCGGATGACCTCGCAGATTTCCCCGATCTGGTGATGATTGATGGCGGTAAAGGACAACTCTCAGCTGTTGTCGAAGTTCTGCGCAATCTGAATCTGCTGGAGGATGTCAAGCTCTGCAGCTTGGCTAAGAAGCGTGAGGAAATTTTCTTGCCAGGAGCTTCCGATCCGCTGCCAACGGATGCCGAACAACCGGGCGTCCAATTACTCCGGCGGCTGCGCGATGAAGCCCACCGCTTTGCGGTTAGTTTTCATCGCCAGAAACGAACGGAACGGATGCGGCGATCGCGCTTGGATGACATTCCGGGGTTGGGCCACAAGCGCCAGAAAGAGCTGCTGGCTCACTTCCGTTCAATTGACTATTTGCGATTGGCAACGCCTGAACAAATTGCCGAAGTGCCCGGTATTGGCGCAGTTCTTGCCCAGCAAATTTGGGGCTATTTCCATCCCAGCGAAACAGCTTGAGTTCTAAAAAAAGCGATCGCACCGTTTTCCTTCCGGCTGGGAGGGTTGATGCGATCGCTAGCTTGTCGTCAGACCTCGGCTTAGTCTTCTGCCCAGATGTAGCGGGTCAGCTCTTCCGGCTTCGGTTCAGGGCTGGAGATCGCAAATTCCACCGCCTCAGCAACCAAAGCTTCGATCTTCTTATCGATTGCTTTCAGTTCTTCGTGAGTTGCCAGATTGAACTCCGTTAGATGTGCCGCAAAGCGTTTGATCGGATCGCGAGCCAACCAGAACTCTTTCTCTTCTTTTGAGCGAAGTTCATCCGGATCCGCCAGCGAGTGGCCCCGGAAGCGATAGGTCAATGCCTCAATCAGTGTCGGGCCTTCACCCGCTCTTGCCCGCGCGATCGCCTCTTGTGCCACGGCGCGGACTGCCAAGACATCCATCCCGTCGACTTCGACGCCGGGCATGCCGAAGGCAGGGCCTTTTTTGTAGATTTCCGGATCGGAGGTTGCCCGCTCATGGGACATCCCGATCGCCCATTTGTTGTTCTCTACCACAAACAGGATCGGCAACTTCCAGAGCGTCGCCATGTTCAAGCATTCGAAGAACTGGCCGTTGTTAGCCGCGCCATCACCGAAGAAACAGGCTGTGACTTGATCTGCGCTGGTGTCGCCCAAGGCATTGCGGCGGTAGGCCGTAGTAAATGCTGCACCCGTAGCGACGGGAATCCCTTCAGCTACAAAGGCAAAGCCGCCCAGCAAATTGTGCTCAGCCGAGAACAAGTGCATCGAGCCGCCCCGACCGCGACTGCAGCCGGTCTCTTTCCCAAAGAGTTCCGCCATCACCTGACGGGCAGGGACGCCCGCACTCAAGGCATGGACGTGATCGCGATAGGTGCTGCAGACGTAGTCATCTGATCGCATGGCCTTGATAATGCCGCTGGCAACCGCCTCTTGCCCGTTGTAGAGGTGGACGAAGCCAAACATCTTGCCGCGGTAATACATCTCCGCACACTTGTCCTCGAAGGTGCGGCCTAGAACCATGTCCTCATAGATGCGCAGGCCTTCCTCGCGACTGACCTGAGCCTGAGAAGCCTGAAAACTAGGCAGTGTACGTTCCTGAACCATAGCGGCGGCGTTCCGGTGATAGAGCACGAGCTTGCCGACTAAAGGCTAAGCATCGCCATTCCTTAGATTAAAGCAGTCTGTCGGCGGCGCTGTGCCGGTTAACACCAGTCTGTCGCTGACAGCGGTTGCCTTTCTGGGGCTTGCCTGTGGGGTCGAGTAACCGATCGCTGGGATAAGAGTTGGTGCTTCTGGCTCTCAAGAATAGGGTTTTCCGTCGCGTATTCCCGATCACATCCCCCTGTGTCTGCTACGGAGATAACGCCGATCACTCAACAGAATTGGTAAGTTGACGGTCAAGTTGGGATGATGAAGTCGGCTCAAGCTGGCGATCCGGATCTGGTGGGTGTTCTGTGCGTATTCCTCTCGATTACTACCGAATTCTCTGTGTTGGCGTGCAAGCCTCGGCAGACAAACTTGCCGAAAGCTACCGCGATCGCCTCAACCAATCGCCCTCCCATGAGTTTTCAGAGCTGGCATTGCAGGCGCGGCGGCAACTCCTCGAAGCAGCGATTGCTGAGCTGAGTGATCCCGAACAGCGCGATCGCTACGATCGCCGCTTTTTTCAGGGCGGTCTGGAAGCGATTGAACCAAGCCTAGAACTCGAAGACTGGCAGCGAATTGGAGCCCTGCTGATCCTGCTGGAATTGGGGGAATACGATCGCGTTTCGCAACTGGCTGAGGAACTCCTGCCAGACTACGACGCGAGCGCAGAAGTACGCGATCAGTTCGCGCGGGGTGATATCGCCTTGGCGATCGCACTATCCCAGCAATCCCTCGGTCGAGAATGCCGTCAGCAGGGTCTGTACGAACAGGCCGCCCAGCACTTTGGCCGCAGCCAGTCTGCCCTAGCCGATCATCAGCGCTTTCCTGAACTGAGTCGAACCCTGCACCAAGAACAAGGACAGCTACGGCCCTATCGCATTTTGGAGCGGTTGGCCCAGCCCTTGACTGCCGATAGCGATCGCCAGCAGGGTTTGCTGTTGTTGCAGGCGATGTTGGACGACCGGCAGGGCATTGAAGGCCCTGGGGATGATGGCTCGGGGCTGACCCTTGATAACTTTTTGATGTTTCTCCAGCAAATTCGCGGCTATCTGACCCTGGCTGAACAGCAGTTGCTGTTTGAATCGGAAGCGCGTCGGCCCTCGCCGGCTGCGAGCTTTTTTGCCTGCTACACCCTGATTGCGCGGGGCTTTTGCGATCACCAACCCTCGTTGATCCATCGCGCCAGCTTGCTCTTGCATGAACTCAAGAGCCGCATGGATGTGCACATCGAACAGGCGATCGCCAGCCTATTGCTCGGACAGCCCGAAGAAGCTGAGGCGCTACTCGTCCAGAGCCAAGATGAGGAAACCCTCAGCCAAATCCGTGCCCTAGCCCAAGGGGAAGCCCTGATCGTCGGTTTGTGCCGATTCACGGAAACCTGGCTAGCGACCAAGGTATTTCCGGATTTCCGCGACCTCAAGGAAAGGACTGCGCCGCTGCAGCCCTACTTTGACGACCCCGATGTCCAGACCTATCTGGATGCGATCGTGGAGTTGCCGTCCGATTTGATGCCAACGCCGCTACCCGTTGAGCCGCTTGAGGTGCGATCGTCGTTGCTGGCCAAGGAACTGCCGACCCCAGCAACGCCTGGTGTAGCTCCACCCCCTCGCCGCCGTCGCCGCGATCGCTCCGAACGTCCTGCTCGCACGGCCAAACGCTTGCCCTTGCCCTGGATTGGTTTGGGGGTTGTGGTGGTTCTCGGCGGTGGAACAGGGGTTTGGGCTTGGCGATCGCGTTCCAATTCCACCCCGCCGACCCCGCCCCCCGTGGTTCAAACGCTGCCTGAGGCGGTACCTGCCCCTTCGCCCGCGCCAGTTACCGTTGCCCTCGATCGGGCTCAGGCTGAAACTGTGTTGCAAAACTGGTTGGCCGCTAAAGCTGCAGCCTTGGGGCCTCAATACGATCGCGATCGCTTAGCGACGGTGCTGACCGGTGAGGTTCTGCAGACTTGGCAGGGTTTTTCTAGCCAGCAGGCCAACACCCAGCTCACATCACAGTTCGATCACAAGTTAACCGTCGACTCAGTTCAGCTCAGTGACGGTGATCAACGAGCAGTAGTCCAAGCCAAGGTCGATGAAGTTGAGCAGGTCTATCGAGGCGACCAGCTGCTCGAAACGCGCCGAGATTTGGGCTTGGTGATCCGCTACCAGCTCGTGCGCGAGAACAACATCTGGAAAATTGCTTCGATTAGTTTGGTGCGCTAGGAATTCGCAAGGGGTGAACCCCCTGCGGTCTTTTCTGTAGATCCCCTAGAGCGATCGCAGAATGTTCAGCGATTCCTGGATGTGCGCTTGGGCATTCAAGAGTGAATCAAAAATGTGGCGCACCTTGCCCTCTTTGTCGATCACATAAGTGACGCGACCCGGAATCACAAACAGGGTTTTGGGCACGCCATAGGTTTGACGGAGGCGATCGCCTGCATCGCTCAGCAGTTGGAAGGGCAAGTTGTATTTCTGGGCAAAGCGCTGGTGCGAATCGATTGAGTCACTGCTGACTCCTAGCACCACAGCGCCCACTTCCTGAAAAGCCGTGTAGCTATCGCGGAAGCTGCAAGCTTCGATCGTGCAGCCCGGCGTGTCGTCCTTAGGGTAAAAGTAGAGCACAACTGGCTTTTGGCCCCGAAAGTCGCTCAGGGAAACGGTTGTGCCATCCTGCGCGGGCAGTGAAAAATCGGGCGCGACATCACCAACTGCGATCGCCATGGGAATTCAGCCTTATTGAGGGGTCGCCCGTATCCTGACACGAATCCCCAGTGAGGGTTAAGCCTGCTTAGCTGTCATTCCCAGCCTGTAAGCCCCAGCGACGCCGCCAAGCGCTAGTCGATTCCAGCTTGCTCTGTTGTTGCTCACGATCGCGGCGTTGGCGAATGACTTCGGCGGTATCCTGCAACGTTGGATCGCGGTAGGGGACGGCAGCGCGGCAGTGCAAGTGCTCCTGCTCAGCTTGAGACAGGGGAGGGAGTGGCTCCCAAGCGGCGATCGTGCCCAAGGACCAGCGATGGGCAAAGGCCGAAGCAGGGGCGGGCAGGTTGGTGATCTGTAAGCCAGCCAGCTGTAGAGCAGTGCGGACAGCGGCAGCGCGACAGTAGGTGACCAGTCGTCCCTGGGGTGCTAAACAGCGAGCCACGAGCTGTAAAAACTCCACCGTCCAGAGTTGCGGACAGCGTTTAGGCGAAAAGGGATCGAGGAAAATAGCGTCCGCTTGAAAGTTCTGGGCGATCGCCTCTTGGATTGTCTGGCGGGCATCGCCCCAAAGTAGTTGCCCCTGAAAGCGATCGCTGTCGTGACAGCCGGTCTGGGCCAGATCCCGCAGCATCTGTTGCACCGGCGGCGACCACTCCTCGATCAACTCGCTACTGACGACAGCCTGCGGGACGGTCGGATCCAGTTCCAAGCCCAGCCATTGCAAGCGCCCATCACCGGCTGCGAGAACCGACTCCAAAGCCGCTGCAGTGTTGTAACCCAGCCCGTAGCAGACATCCAAAATCCGTAGGGGCGATCGCTGGGCGGCCCAAGTACCGATCTGCAATTGCTGCACATATTTTTGTTCTGCTTCCTGACGGGCGCCCTCGCGGCTGTGAAAGGTCTCCTGAAAGGTCTCAGAGTAAAACGTGTAGGAGCCGTCGTCCGTGGGAACGGGCGTCCAAGTTGGGGGAGCAGCGGACATGATCAGCGCAGCGCAATTCCTTCAGGCTGCCACGTTGATCGACGGCTCACAAGTTACGACTCAGCTCGTGACAGTAGCCGAGGGTGTTGTGGGTAAAGCGGGTAAGGCAAGGGCGATCGCAGCCGCCACAGTCACCATCAGTGCCGATCCCCAGAGGCAACCGGTCAGCCCCAACCACTGGAAAATTGCCCCAGATAGTACGGTTCCGGCTAGTCGTCCCGCAGAATTCGCCATGTAGTAGAAGCCCACATCCAACGCGACCTGATCATCAGCGCTGTAGGCTAGCACCAGATATGAATGCACGGCGGAATTGACGGCGAACAGCAGACCAAACAAGGCCAGTCCCACAATCACGACAGGCCCTGCCGCCCAACCGGATTGCAGGGCGATCGCCATCCCAGCGGGTGCGATCGCTAGACCACTGCCCCAGCGCTGCACGGTCTGCGGACTTGGTGGCCGACCGGCTTCCAGCCAGCGCAAGAGAGGCGGGGCGCTTGTCTGAATCAAGCCGTAGCCGATCACCCAGAGCGCCAGAAAACCACCCGTCTGTGTGAAACTCCAGCCCAGTCCCAGCGGCGGCTCGGTGCGCAGAAAGACCGGCAAAGCGACAACGAACCAAATATCCCGCGCCCCAAACAGGAAAAAGCGAGCGGCAGAAAGAATATTGATGCCCTGAGATTTGGAGAAGAGTTGCTTGAACTTTGGCTTGCGCTTCAGTTGGCCGAGGTTGGCGGGAACACCGAAGCTACTGATCAAGACTAGGCTCAGACCCAGCGCGAGGAAATGCAGGGCACCTTGGTAGCCCAAACTTGCGAGCAACCAGCTGCCGATAAAAAAGCCCACGCCCTTCAGCGCATTTTTTGAGCCGGTAAGGACCGCCACCCATTTGAACAGGCGACCTTCAGCCTGTCGCGGCACCACAAGCCGAATCGCACTTTTGGCGCTCATCTTGGTAAGGTCTTTGGCGATGCCAGAGAGGGCTTGTGCCGCCATCACCCAAGCGATCGCGCCCCACATCGGCCAATCGCGATTCAGCCCCGATAACAGCAGTAGCGCTGCAATTTGCAGGGTCACCCCACCGTAGAGCGTCAGTTTGAGGCCAAAACGCGCCCCAATCCAGCCGCCCAGAAAGTTAGTGACGATGCCGAAGATTTCGTAGAGCAGGAACAGGCTGGCGATTGCCAGCGGACTGTAGCCGATTTGATTGAAGTAGAGCAGGACGAGCAGCCGCAGCGCCCCATCGGTAATCGTGAAGCCCCAGTAAGCCAAGGTCACTAGGGCATAGCGGCGCAGCGCGATCGCTTCGGATGCGGAACTCATACTGCCGCCCTCGCGACTTTGCGAGCCAGTTCAGCCAGGCGATTGCTGTAGCCCCATTCGTTGTCGTACCAAGCCAAAACTTTGACCTGCGTGCCGTTAATCACGCGTGTGGACAGTGCATCCACGATCGCCGATCGGGCATCGCCGCGATAGTCCACCGAAACCAGTGGCCGCTCTTCGTAGCCCAAGATTCCTTGCAGTGAACCACTGGAAGCCGCTTGAAACAGGCCGCTGACCTCCGCCACCGAAGTCTCGCGCTCCAGTTCAAACACCGCATCGGTCAAGGAAGCATTGAGCAGCGGCACCCGCACGGCTAGACCGTCGAGTTTGCCTTGCAATTCCGGAAAAATTAGCCCGATCGCCGTGGCAGATCCAGTTGAAGTCGGAATCAGTGATTGACCCGCCGCGCGCGATCGCCGTAAGTCTTTGTGATAGGAATCCACGATTGATTGCGTCGCCGTTTGGTCGTGAATCGTGGTGATCAAGCCGTGGCGAATCCCGATCGCTTCCCGCAGGACTTTGACAACGGGGGCCAGACAGTTAGTTGTGCAAGAAGCAGCGGTTAACAAACGATGCTGACTGGGGTCGTAGCGATCGTCGTTGACACCTACAACGATGTTCAGCGCTTCTTTCACGGGCGCAGAAACAATCACCGTTTGGACGCCAGCTTGAAAATGCGGCTCTAGTTTCTCTGTCGTCCGAAACTGACCGCTACACTCCAACACCAGCTCGACACCCTGAGCTGCCCAGTCGATCGCGGTCGGCTCCTTGGCGCGGCTGTAATGCAGCGATCGCCCTTCAATCGTCAGACTGTCTACCGTCGCTGTGATCTCGCGCGACCAGCGCCCCTGGCTGGAGTCAAACTCCAACAAATGAGCGGCAGCAGCAGCCTCACCGTAGGGTTCATTGATCTGGACAAACTCCAGCTCAGGCCAGTCCCAAGCAGCTCGCAGCACCAAGCGACCGATCCGTCCAAAACCATTGATGCCAACGCGCATGGCGTCATTCCTTGACAGTTGCACTACTCATCAAATTATCTTGATAAGCAATGCCAGCCTGTTTTCTACAACACAAGCCCCACTCCTATGACTGTTTCCTGCGATCGCGCCCCCCGCTTGGGTTTCTTTGAACGCTGGCTCAGTCTTTGGGTGGCGATCGCGATCGGATTGGGACTGCTACTGGGCCAGCGATTCCCTGCTTTCTTTGCCGGTTTAAGCCGCTGGGAAATTGCGCAGATCAACTTGCCGATCGCCGTGTTGATCTGGTGCATGATTCTGCCGATGCTGGTCGATGTCGATTTGGGTGCGGCCAAGCAACTCGGTCGCCAGCCCAAGGGTTTTATCGTCACGCTGGCGGTCAACTGGGCAATTAAGCCATTCACAATGGCACTGCTGGACTGGCTATTCCTCGGCTGGATCTTTCGGGATTGGCTCGATCCACAACTGGCGGAATCGGCGATCGCGGGCTTAATTCTCCTCGGGGCTGCACCTTGTACGGCGATGGTCGTCGTCTGGAGTCGCCTGACGCAAGGCGATCCGACCTTCACGCTGATTCAAGTAGCGGTCAATGACCTCGTGACAGTGGTTGCCTACGCCCCAATCACGGCGCTGTTGCTGGGTCTGGCTGCAATCACTGTGCCTTGGCCGACGCTGCTTGGTTCTGTATTGCTCTATGTGGCGGTGCCGCTGTTAGTAGCGCAAGGTCTTCGCAGTCGATTACTAAAACGAGGATCTGCCGCGCTCCGCCAGTTCGATCGCGCCTGCAAACCGTTTTCGACTCTGGGGCTGCTGCTAACCGTGCTGCTGTTGTTCGGCTTTCAGGCTTCGACTTTTTTGGCGCAGCCTCAAACGATCGCCCTCATCGCTGTACCGATTTTGCTGCAAAGTCTGCTGATTTTTGCGATCGCTTACGGGTGGGCGTGGCGTTGGAAGCTGCCCCACGGTCAGGCTGCTCCTGCTGCCTTAATCGGGACTTCGAACTTCTTTGAGCTGGCAGTCGCTGTAGCGATCAGTCTGTTTGGTCTGCAGTCCGGCGCTGCGATCGCCACAGTGGTTGGCGTGTTGGTGGAAGTGCCAATGATGCTGGTGCTTGTCGCGATCGCGAATCGCAGTCGATCTTGGTTTGGATCGAGCGAGACGGCCGCCTGAAGCCCCTGGTTGCTCTGCTATCGTCGCGGCCCTAGCCAACCGGAGAGAAGTGGCAGAGTGGAGAAGCACATTCCTGCGATCGCACAATGTTTGGACTGTTTGGCAAGAAAACCGGTCTCCCAACTCCAGAGGAAGCCTTACCGGGTCGTGCACAAGCGATGCTGGTGCCGGCAAAACACTTTGTGCTTGGGACTCCGCTGGATGGCCCTTTCCCAGTCGGGATTCAACTTGCTCTCTTTGGTAACGGTTGCTTCTGGGGAACCGAGAAACAGTTTTGGCAGTTGCCCGGCGTCTATTCCACAGCGGTGGGCTACGCTGGCGGCCTAACGCCCAACCCCAACTATCGTGAGGTCTGCAGCGGCATGACCGGTCATAACGAAGTTGTGCGGGTGGCCTACGATCCCGATCGCATCAGCTATGCCGACCTACTCAAAGCCTTTTGGGAAAGCCATGATCCCACCCAAGGGATGGGTCAAGGACCCGATCGCGGCACACAGTATCGCTCTGGCATTTACTGCTACACGCCCGAGCAAAAGCAGATTGCGCTGGCTTCTCAAGCAGCCTATCAAGCAGTCTTAAAAGCCAAGGGCTACGGTGCTATCACCACTGAGATCATTGACGCGCCGACCTTCTACTTTGCAGAGGAGTACCACCAGCAGTACCTCGATAAACCTGGCAGTCGTCCATACTGCGGTGCCCAACCCACCGGCGCTGACCTGCCCCATCCCAATCAGTGGAATCTGCCGACTGAACTCCAGTCACACCTCACTGCTCATCCCGAAGTTTGGTCGAAAAACTTTGCGGAATGCCCCGTGGTGCCCCTCTAAACCCGTCCGATTCACCATCCGCGGGCTTCAGATTGGGGCTGCGGATGGCGATCGCCTCAGATAGCAGCGATCGTTGCAACTGTATGCTTCCATGGGAGGCGACAGAGGATAGAAAGCGATGAGTCTGGAGATTCCACGGCTTGGCCCCGCCAGCGATCGCAGCGGCCAACTTAACCTGCTACGGGAAGCCCGCAAAATCTATCGCGCCTACTTTGCGGCGCATCCTGACAGCGAGCAGCGACCCGTTGGAGTCGCGCTCAATCGGCGATCGGGGCGGGGTGATGTGGTTTTTGGTCGGCGTCCCATTTTGCTGCCCCAAGAATTTTTTGTGCCCCTCGATCAGCTGCAAGCTGACGCCTAGCCATCATGTTTGAAGCCGTTGCGCTGCTGTTTGTCGCAGTTTTGGGAGCCGCGATCGGGAGCTTTTTAAATGTGGTGATCTACCGATTGCCCCTCGGTCTGTCACTGCTGCATCCCCCCTCCCGCTGTCCCTACTGCCGGCGATCGCTGCGGCCGCAAGATAATCTGCCGGTTGTTGGCTGGCTAAAGCTGCGGGGGCGTTGCCATTTCTGCCAGCATCGGATTCCCGCTCGCTACCCAATTGTTGAAGCCCTAACTGCTGCTCTGTTCGTCCTGCTGGCGGTGCAGTTTGGCTGGTCTGCGGCCACGCTCGGCGGCTGGATTTTTTTCTCGTGGTTGCTTGCGCTCAGTGTCATAGACCTCGATACGATGACCCTACCCAATGTCTTGACGGCGTCGGGGCTGGCGGTGGGTGTGGCTTTTCAGTTGGCGATCGCACCCGCAACCTGGCCCGTGACCCTGTTCTGGTCCTTGTTTGTGGCGATCGCGGCGCTATGGCTGAGTGATCTATTTCGCTGGCTGGGAGAATTCGCTCTGCGGCAGCCGGTGCTCGGGGGCGGTGACAGCAAGTTGTTGGCGCTGTTGGGTGTTTGGCTGGGCGGGCCCAAACTCCTTTTGGCACTGTTCCTTGCTTGCCTGAGTGGTGCAATCGCGGGGGGGATTGGGCGTTGGCGCGGCACCCTCAAACCCATGCAAGCAATGCCTTTTGGCCCATTCCTGGCCTTGGGTGGGGCGATCGCTTGGATCTGGGGAGCCGAGTGGATTGATCTCTATATGCGAGTTTTGCTCTTTTAAGCTGCCTCTAATGACTATTGGTATTTTCGTGAATGAAATTAGCCTCACATCTGGCTATTTCAGGTTTTTTAGTAAGTTCGATCAAAGTATTTGGCTAAAAAACCGCTGTCACGACAACAGTAATTGCATTTTAAAATCAGCCGAAAATGATATCTCTAGCCATTGCTGACTGTTTTTCGTCCAATGCTAATAGCTGATTCATCCATCTCAAGCGGCTGGCGTTGGCTGCCTATGGGTCAATTCAGCGATCGCAACGAGTGAGCGGCGCGATCGCATTGACAAGGCGATCGATGCGGCTCGTGAGGCTAGTGGCGTTGGGCTGATTGGCCAAGATGCTGAAGGCGATCGGACCGTAGTTCGGTAAATCAATAAAGCCGGAGAGTCCCGCTGCCCCCGTGAGAAAACCGGTTTTGGCTTGAACTCGTCCACGGAGCGGACTATTGGCAAAGCGGCGGCGTAACGTCCCGCTGGAGCCAGCGATCGGTAGAGAGTCGCGCAGGGCCTGATTAGTGGGTTGTTGCACCTGCCAGAGAAGCGCCTCTAGCAATGTTTGGGCGCTGACGCGATTGCGGCGGGATAAGCCTGAGCCGTCATCCACGACGAGCCCAGTCGTTGAGATCCCGATCGCTTGGAGGGCACGACCTAATTCTGCTTGATCAGCGGCTCGGCGATCGCGCACAGGATCCGGTTGCCCGCTTCGTCCGATCCACCGCAGCAGCGCTTCAGCGTAGAGGTTTTGACTGTCCTCATTGGTGGTGCGGATTAACTCTCGTAGGGGCGGCGATTCCACGGTGGTCAAGAGGATGCGATCGCCGCTGGGCCAGTTGGTTTGGAGCGAAACTGTGGAGATGGAACTCCCGGCAGTACCAAGGCGGATTTGCAAAGCTTCCAGGAAGCGCTGCCCCGGTTGAGTGGCGGCGATCGCGACGGCCTCAGATTCGGAGCCAGCTCGCAGTTGTCCCGCCACAGTCAGGATGGGGCGTTGGGGATCGCGATCGAGATTGATAAACTCCGCTGCTTGGCTGGAGACGGTTCGCGATCGATTGCGGACCTGCCAGCGCTGGCGATCGAGGGGATCTTCCCACAACACCCCCAGCGGTTGGCCCAAACTGCGGGGTTGGAGCGTTAGCTGGTGGGCGTTTTCTAGAAAAATGAGGCGATTGAGGGGCGCACCGTAGCCCTGCAGGCGATCGAGACCAGACCAGGCTGCTGGCCAATAGCTGCTGGCTGGGTCGTCCAGACCAATCAGTTGGTTGTAGCGATCGCTGGGGACAGTTGCGGCTAGCGCATTGATGCCAGCGCGATCGAAGCTGGGGTCGCCTGCCCCTTCCACAATGAGGGTTTGGCGACTGGGTTGCAGCCAGAGGCGGGTTTGTAAGCGGGCGTCTGGACCGAGCCGATTCAGGGCTGCAATCGTGGTCAGGAGCTTTTGGTTTGAGGCAGGAATCAGTGCTTCGGCAGCCCGGTAGCGAAATAGCGATCGCCCGTCCAAATCCGCGATCGCGATACTCCAGCGCACCGATCGGTCTTGCCGGAGCAAGGCTTCAAGTCGCGCTGGTAGGGCTGCCGGACACAAGCTCCAAGCCAGCAAGCCAATCAGCAGGGTCGCAAGACCCCCGGTCGCCGCAGCGCTGCCCAATCGCCACTGTCGGTGCAGAAACGCACGATGCGCAGCTCGGCCAATAATTCGGTAATCCACTGATCGAGTACCTCTTCCGATTGGTCTGCCGCGACCAAGAAGGGGCGCGCGAGGCCGACTAAATCAGCGCCGAGAGCGATCGCCTTGGCTGCATCGAGGCCGTGACGAATCCCGCCAGAGGCAATCAACGGTACGGTGGCACTGACTTGGCGGACTTGTTGCAAACTCTCGGCTGTGGGAATGCCCCAATCCCCAAAGCGATCGCCCAAGCGACGCAGCAACGGATCCACTGCCCGTTGGCCTTCCACGCGTGACCAAGAGGTGCCGCCCGCACCGGCCACATCCAGTGCCGCTACGCCAGCGGATAACAGTTGCGCTGCCACCATGGCTGAGAGGCCATTACCCACTTCTTTGACGATGACAGGGACGCTCAGGGCGGCGCAGAGTTCCCCAATCCGACCCAGTAGCCCGCGAAAGTCTGTATCGCCTTCTGCCTGAATACATTCCTGGAGTGGGTTGAGATGGAGAATCAGGGCATCTGCACCGAGGCGATCGACTAGCTGCTGAGCCTCTGCTGGCGTCACACCGTAGTTGAGTTGCACGGCGCCAAGGTTGGCAAGCAGCAAAATATCGGGCGCCAGATCCCGTACGTCAAAGGTTGGCGTGGTCTCAGGCTGCCGCAGCATTACCCGTTGGGAACCCACACCCATGGCGAGCCGATACTTCTGCGCCGCGATCGCCAAACGACAGTTGATCCGCTGCGCGGTTTCGGTTCCGCCGGTCATCGACGAGATCAGCAGCGGTGCCCCCAGCGATCGCCCCAAGAACTGCGTCCCTAGGTCCAGCGCCTGCAGACTCAAATTTGGCAGCGCACAATGCTGGAAACGATAGCGCTCCAACCCGGTCGTCACCTCGGGGCTTTCGACTCCAGCCTCAAGACAGAGTTGGAGATGTTCAGCTTTCCGTTGGGGGAGGGACGACTCAGCTGCGATCGGGAAGTTCACAAGGTTTCTCAGGGTTGAACCGGACGAATGTCAATCACACTGCCGCCAAACCGATAGTCTTTGCCCTCGAGTTCAATTGGGGTGCCCACCTTCAGCTTGACGTTCCCCAAAACATAGCCATCGGGCGTTGGTTGGGCTTGCCCCGCCAAGGTGATGATCGTATCGCTGGTGTAGGCCTGCTCAGGGCGAGGATCGGGTAGCGCCTTGACTCCGCCATCGGGCTGGGGCACCAGAACCGATCGCGGCAAGGGCTGGATACTAACTAAATCGATCTGACCGTAGGGCTGGTTGCGGATGATCAGATTGGTTTTGGCCTCTTTCTCAATCGTGGCAAAGAGCGCAGTGGGATTCTTGGCGGTGAGCCCGCGAATCATCACGTCCACCTGCAGGGCTTGACGCTGTCCGGTGACTTGGGCGACAGAAGTCGTCAGGGTTGGCGAGAGGAAAATCCCTGCGATCGCTGCAACCAAAATGATCCCAGCGCCCAGATCGATCAGGCTAAACCGGCCAAAAAGACGACCTTGGGAATCGAGAATAGCCATGCTGGAGCTCTGAAGCGTCGGGCGCTATTCTACCGCTCGAGCGTGCTTGGGCACATCGTCCGGCAGAGACCGATGGAATTGACGACCCAGCGATCGCGACTGTGTTGGGTTCAAGCTTGAACGGTTGTTGTCGAATCGGTCGTCAGAGCCGCAGAAGCGAGGATTGGCATCAGTCGATGCTCTTCGCTTCGGCTCAACTGTCCTTGGGACCTAACCGATCGCTAACTAGGACTGACCTGATCGCGAGGGTATCGTAGGAGCGATCGCCGACCCTTTGCTGGATTGGACAACACGGTCTGGAGGCGCTCTGCCAAATCGCAGACACGCGTTTCATTGCTCTGGGCCTGAACTTGAAACACCCGCTGGTTGTCCCAGTCCAGAGCCGTTAGCCAGCCGCTTCTGGGGTGATAGACCCCCGTATCTAGCCCCAACCATCCGGCACCCGCTGCTACATAGCCCGGCTGGATGCCCGCCATGGTGCAGGTGATTGTGTGGCCCACCAAAATCGTTTTGTTGGCAAAAAATGGCTGCGATCGCGCTAAAAATTGATCGCGAATCCAGCAAAACTCGTTGGCATCTTGGCGGCTCAACGGCAGGTCAGGATCGACGCCGGCATGCACGAGCCAAATCTCGCCTAAGTCTAGATAGAGCGGCAGTTGTTGCAGCCACGGTCGCAACTCTTCAAGAGCTTCCCAGCTGCCAAAACTGGCTAAAGTTGCCTGACCACCAGCTTGGAACCAATGCAATCGCAGTTCTGATAAGTCAGGGAAGGCCAGCACTTGGGACAGCAAGTGCTCGTGGTTGCCCATCAAACTCGTGTAGCCCTGCGATCGCACGAGGGCAACGACCTTGGCACTGTCAGGGCCGCGATCGATCAAATCACCCAGGCAATAGACCTGATCATCGGTATCTGGGTCAGCCAGCTCTAGCAAGCGATAGAGACTGCGGTAATGCCCATGCACATCGCCAATAATCAGTCGTCGGCCTGCCATGGTCGATCAGCTCCCGAGGGCTCGGAGAAAGCGTTGTAATTCGTTCAAGAGACCGCCACGACTCGGTCGCGTAGGGGCTGTTGGAGCTGCCACCCCAAGGGGCACCTCGACATCCACGGGGGCAAGGCCGGCAAAGAGCCGATCGAGGTCTTCCCCGTTGGGTCGTTGGTCATATTCCTGCAGCAGCTCATAGCCAGTGTCGGTTTCTTGCCACACCTGCCAGCGCTGCGGGTAGGCCTGAAAAATGGCGGCCCCTTCCAAAGGCGAGAGGTAGTAAGCCGACTGCCACTGATTCAGAAAGCGTTCCCGCAGTTGCCGCGCTGCATAGCCAATGCCAATGGTGGCCACATCCTCCAATCGCGGGTTCAACAAGATCACGGGGCGATCGCCAATCTCTTGACAGAGTTGTTCCAACCGCTGGACTTCAACCGACGAGGGCTCAATGAAAATAAACAGCTCTTCCTCGGGCTGTACGGCTGCTTTCAGCTCCTCCATGCCCCGCACTGAAAACGGTAGCTCTCCCCAATCACGCCGAGCTAGGGCCGCAGCGCCCGGATCGGGGAAGAAGACCCGCAGCTTAGCTCCTCGGTCGAGGAAAGCCGCTAAAAACTGCCAAGCGATCGGCTGAATTTTGAGCTCTGGGATCGCTAGGTCAACTTGAATGCGGGTCAATCCGGCGGCAAGGGCCCGCTGGGCTGCCTCCTTGGCCTGTTCGACAGCGGTTTCAAGATCGGCGGGAAAAGCCAGCATAAGCAATCCAGTTAGGCCGGAGACAACAACGAGGCTTGGGGCAAGCTGTGGAGCGCCGATCGCAGGGCGATCGCCGCCGCTTCTACCTCAGCCAACTGGGTCGATCGACCCAGGCTGAAACGAATACCTGCCAAGGCTTCTTGGGGACTATACCCCATGGCTAGCAGGACGGGACTGGGCTGGCTGCGGCCACTGTTGCAAGCAGAACCGCCACTGATGCCAAAACCCAGCCGATTCATGGCTCGTACCAGCTGTTGACTGGTCCCAGTTGTGCCACCTCGGGCGATAAAACTGGCATGATGGGGCAGCCGCTGGATGGGGTCACCTGTCAGCCTGAGACGGGGTTCGGTGGCCAGTACCGCAATGAGGCGATCGCGCAGGGATTGGAGGCGCGCCGTCTCGTGGGGGAGTTCGGCGGCGGCAAGCTGGGCGGCTTCACCAAAGGCCGCGATCGCAGCAATCGGTGGCGTTCCCGAGCGCAGGCCACTTTCTTGATTCCCACCCTGCAGGAGGGGCGCTAACTCAACACCTGGCCGAATGTAGAGTGCCCCAACTCCTTGGGGACCGTAGAGTTTATGGCTGGAGAGCGAGAGCAAATCGATCGGCAGCCGCTGCACATCGATCGGTAAACGTCCCGCTACTTGGACCGCGTCGGTGTGGAAGAGGATGCCATGTTCACGAGCGATCGCGGCAAGCTCTGCGATCGGTTGGATCGTTCCGACTTCGCTTTGACCCCAGATCACTGAGATCAGGCGGGTGTCTGGGCGAACCGCACTGGCCAGATCCGCGGGTTGAATGCGGCCGCTACGATCAACCGGCAAGCGCGTTACCTGCCAGCCCCGTTGCTCTAGCCAAGCGGCTGGCCGAGCGATCGCGGAATGTTCGACGGCGGAGATGATCAGATGCCCCGGCCGCGGGTCTGCAAGATAGGGACTGAGAATTGCCCAGTTATCCGATTCCGTACCGCCGGAGCTAAAGGCGATTGCCTCCGGTTCCGCTTGGATCAGGGCCGCGACCTGCTGGCGCGATCGCTCTAGCACGAGGGCTGCGCGATTACCCCACTGGTGCAAGCTAGCTGCATTGCCCCACTGCTCTTGGGCAACGGCCGTGAAACGCTCCAAAACCTCAGGCCGCATCGAGGTCGTGGCGCTGTAGTCCAAGTAGGTTGACATACAGGTTCTGTCCTTACCGTCCTTCGCTGACGGAAATGGAGCCAGTCGGAACGCTAGAAATCGTCGGGACGAATGCCGTCTTCAGGAAACACCCACTGCGGCCCACCATTGCCACTGAGGCGCTCAAGCTGACGCCGCCGCACGGCCTCAGCTGCCATTTCCAGCATTTGATCCAAGGGCGTCTCGCGGATGAAGCGCTCAGCATCCTCCTGAAACGGTCGACCCGGGCATCGATCGCCCAAGACGCATCCCTCAAGACAATCCACGGCACAGTTGACGCTGGCAGGCTCCGACATGATTGGCAGCAATTAGGCAGCTAGTTCCATGCTACCGCTGAACACCTTAACTGCCGGGCCAGTCATAAACAGATGACCGTCTTCTCGCCATTCAATTTGTAGCGGCCCGCCCGGAAGTTCCACCGTCGCTTGGCGATCGCTCCGACCGGTCAGGACAGCCGCGACCAAGGTGGCACAAGCTCCGGTTCCACAGGCTAGGGTTGCGCCAGCCCCTCGCTCCCAGACGCGCATCTTCAGGTAGTCGGGCCGGACAACCTCGACAAACTCAGTATTGGTGCGCTGGGGAAAGACAGGATGATGCTCAAACAGTGGCCCGATCTCCGCTAAGGGAACGGCCGCAACATCCTCGACGAAGGTAATGCAGTGGGGGTTACCCATGCTGACGGTTGTGACCTTCCAAGGGCGATCGCCTACTTCCAAGTCTGCTTCGACGACACGATCGCCAGTACCTGTCAGCGTCGTCGGGATTTCAACTGGTTTGAGGTAAGCCGGCCCCATATCGACAGTGACTAAGCCAGTCTCGGTTAGCGTTGGCACAATCAAGCCAGCACCGGTAGCAATGCGATAGCGGGATTGAGCCCCGCCATCCAGCTCGCTCAAAAATTTGGCCAAACAGCGGATGCCGTTGCCGCACATCTCCGGTTCTGAACCGTCAGAGTTAAAGATCCGCATGACATAGTCGCTGTCGCCGCTGCCGGGCAGCGCAAAAATGACGCCGTCCGCACCGACCCCAAAGTTGCGATCGCAGACCTGCACTGCTTGCTCCGGGGTTAGCCTTGGTTCCCCAGACTCGCGGTTGTCCACCAGGATGAAATCATTGCCAAGACCGTGATATTTCGCGAACTGCAGAGACATAACTGCTGGGGACAAACCACGGTCTCGATCCTACGGCGATCGTGGCCTTGGATTTGCTGCAATCGCTGCAGAGGTGGGGTCAGGGTGCTAAGCTGCGGTCGCTAGCGCTCCCTACAATTTCTGTGGCCTTGCTCGATACCAGCCTGCCCAGTGTTCGACTTCTACAGCAATACATTCGCGAGCAGGTATTTCTAGAAGTCAAACTCAACAGCGGTGATATCTGGCAGGCGCGGCTGCTCTGGCAAGACCCAGACTGCCTCTGCCTCAAAACCCCTCAAGAAGAAACGGTGATCCTGTGGCGAGCGGCGCTCGTGTCGCTGCGACCCCTCCTCTAGAGGCGATCGCCCGACTCAGTCTTCGCGAAATCACTGCTGGCTTACGCGATCGGGAACTCCATCATGCTGCGTCCTCTGCTCCCCTCATTTCTCTCAGTGGTGGCGCTCACACCAGTGATTGTTCAGCCCACCGACGTGCTGACGGCAACCGTGACGCCGCTGGCACCGCGACAGGGCGAAACCCTGCAAGTCAGCATCCAGTCCTCGGCTGAAACGCCGCCTCAAGTGCGCTTTGGCCCCCGCACAATTCCTGTATTTGGGATCGGTGCAGGCCAGTATCGCGCCCTAATTCCGACAACACCTGTTCTGAAAACCGGCGGCTATTTACTAACGGTGCAAGGAGCGACCCAAGCGCGCCGCATCCCGATCGAAGTGGCACGCCGCAGTTTTCCGGTGCAGCGGATCTGGCTGCCGCCTGGTAAGTCCGACTTGGGCACAGACTTCGAGTTCGATCGTGTTGATGCCTTCAAGGCACTGATTACGCCGGAACTATTCTGGACTGGCCCCTTGCGCCGCCCAGCCCCTGGTCGCATCTCCACGGGCTATGGCGTGCGCCGCTACTACAACGGCGTGTTTGCTGAAGACTACTTCCATCGCGGTCTTGACTACGCCGATGCCACCGGAACTCCAGTGCGAGCGCCTGCGGCTGGCCGGATCGCCTTGGTCGGCTACGAGCAACAGGGCTTTGAAGTCCATGGCAACACGATCGGTATTGACCATGGTCAGGGCATTGCCAGCATTCTGATTCACCTCAACCGCATCAACGTTCGCGAAGGCCAGTTTGTCCAGGCCGGCGACGTCATTGGCACCGTAGGCAATACGGGCGCTTTTACGGGCCCGCACCTGCACTGGGGCTTTTATGTGCTGGGTGAATCGGTAGATCCCACACCATGGTTACAGCGAGGACTGAACTGATGACGATCGCCTTAGAACAGTGCGTGGATGAAGCTCTGCGTCTGGGCTTTCTGACGCCAGCCCTCGAAGCCAGCGTCAACCAAGTCTGCGATCAAGCAACGGCGCTGTCGGAACTGCAGCAGTTGGCCTTGCGCCGTTTGATTAGTGCTCTGCGCAGCGGCGAAGTGATCGTGGTGCCTCGGCAGCAGCTATTCAACCTGATGGAAGAGCTGGTTTTCTCAGAAGCGATCGCTCAAGTGAGTGCCTTTGAGTTGCGCGAGGAAGTCACCCTTGATCTGCCTGCGATCGTCGTCCACGCCCTCAATCGCTTGCCGCCGCTTTACGCCACCAGCCTCGATCAGGCTCAAACCCTCCGCCAGCTGGGCCTGCAGCAGTATCAAGCTCTGATTGCAGCACGGGTTAGCGAAGCTATCTCCTTGGGTTTTGGTTTGCGATCGTCGGGGCCAAGTACAGAGGTCGGTCGCGATCGCCAGCCACTACTCCTGCAAGTGGCACCGCTGTTGCAGATGCTGGCTCCCGACGATTAGCCTGCCTGCCTTTTTCCTGTACCGACAACTATCTCACTAGCTCTAACTCCTGTCTGGGTGAGCTAGAACCTCTTGGTTGCCCAGCCCACATCCCAGTGGCACCGCGATCGGCTACTGTTGCCAGTCCAGGGCAGATGCCAAGCGGATTGACTAAGCCGAGCGATCGCGCCTTCCCGTTTAAGGGACTGCCCATAGACTGGCTCTGAGGCATCGCTCAACCCCGCAGCAACATGGCAGGATGACCCCATGACAGGGAACTTTTGCAGCCCAGAGTCGTCAAAAGCTGCAATTGACAGGCGTCTGAGTTCATGACTGCATCTGTTCCCTGTACTTGGTCTAATTCCGAGGCTACAGGTTCTCGCTTGCCCCTCTCCGCTGATCAGCTTCCGCTCGATGAACTGGTGCTGCGCTGCCAAAAACAGCCCAGCGATCGCCTTGCGTTTACGGAGCTGGTGCGGCGCTACCAAAACCACGTGGAGCGCCTGATCTATCACCTAGCGCCCGACTGGGAAGATCGGGCTGATCTGGTGCAGGAAGTCTGGATTCGCGTCTATCGCAATCTCAAAAATCTGCAGGAACCTCGCAGCTTCAAAGGCTGGCTCAGCCGCATTGTCACTAACTTGTTCTACGACGAGCTGCGGCGGCGCAAGCGTCGCCAGCCGGCCCTCTCGCTGGATGCCCCCCGCCTAATCGGCAACGATCAGCTGGATTGGGAACTGCCAACCGAGCAGGCAGGCCCAGACGAGGAGTTGGAAAAACAAGAGTTCTACAACGAATTGCGGCGAGCGATCGCGGGGTTGCCTGAAAGTTTCCGCACCACGATCGTGCTGCGCGAAATCGAAGGCTTGGCCTACGAAGAGATTGCTGCCGCAACGGGGGTTTCTCTCGGGACTGTGAAATCTCGCATCGCCCGCGCCCGCCAGCGTCTCCAAGACCAACTCAGCGGTTATCTAAAACTCTTCTAAGAAGCCCTAAACTTCCTTGTCGTCCTGTTTAGGATAGGAATTAGGGCTAAAAGCTGTGAACGCAAACCCAGAGGTTGACGCCTGTGTCTGAGCAACGATCCTTCGAACGGACCTCAGAGCCATGTTTTGAACTGTTGAGCGCCTATCTCGACAATGCTGTCACGGCTACTGAACGGAAACAGGTTGAGCAGTGGCTCGCAGAAGATGCGGATGCTCAAGCCACCTTTGCCCAACTGCGAAAGCTGCAGCAGGTCTGGTCGCGGCAGCGATCGGCTGTGATCAGTAGCGATCGCAGTGCCGAAGCGATCGCGGCGGCTGTCTTTGCTGATCCCCGAGTCCGTCGTCGCCGCTGGCAACGTTGGGCCATTCCGACTGGTTTGGCGGCGATGGTAGCAGTGGCAGTCGGTAATTCTTTAGTGCCTGAATTCAGTGTTCGTACCGCTACCAATCGCGATCCGGTGATGGCTCCTTATCCTACGGGTGAGCCGCTTTTCTTGGCGCTGGATGAACCGGTGATCGAACTGCCCCGCAATCCCAACAATCGGGTCAAACCGGCTGCATTTCTGCCGGCCAGCCGCCGCTAATCACAGGCTCTGGCCCCAGAGTTCGGCCTGAATTGCTGCGCTCCAGTAGCCATCTGCTACAGCGATTCCCCCCTGACGTGTCACTTCTGCGATTGCCATGCGGTAGAGCCAAGCTTCCCCGAGTGGCTGTTGCTGAAGGTCGTAGACCGGTTCCCAGCAGCGCTGATAAAGATTGAGACTGCGATCGCGATTGGGAGCATAGCCTTCTAGATCATCGAGTCGATCCAAGAGGTCCGGCGATCGCAACTGCAGAAGCACGCCCCGTACCCAACCCTCTTCTTCAGTGAGGGCCGGATAGCCCGCTGGCAGTGCATAGACCCTCCCCGGTACTTGAGCGGGGACGGCTGCAACGAGCCATGGCTCCAGATTGAGCACTTGATAGTAATGCTGACCTGGCTGCAGCGTGCCGTAGACGAAGACCGAGAGCGGTGCTGGAGAGGACTGCTGAGGCATTGTGCGAAAATGCAAAATGGTGCCAATTCACGCTCGCAAGAATACCAAGGAGTTTCGGTGGACAGCCGCTACGATCCCCAGGCAATTGAAACGAAGTGGCAACAGTCCTGGGCCGCTGCGCAGCTCGATCGCACTCCCGAAGCGGACGATCGCCCCAAGTTTTATGCCCTGTCGATGTTCCCCTATCCTTCGGGGAACTTGCACATGGGCCATGTGCGCAACTACACCATCACAGATGCGATCGCGCGGGTCAAACGCCGGCAAGGCTTCCGAGTGCTGCATGCGATGGGTTGGGATGCCTTCGGTCTACCCGCTGAGAATGCAGCGATCGATCGCGGTGTTCAACCCGCCGATTGGACTTATCAGAATGTCGCGCAGATGCGCGAGCAACTGAAGCAGTTGGGATTGTCCTACGACTGGGATCGCGAGGTCACGACTTGCTCGCCGGACTACTACCGCTGGACGCAATGGTTGTTCCTGCAGTTTTTTGAGGCGGGGCTGGCCTATCAGAAGGAAGCCACGGTTAACTGGGACCCGATTGATCAGACTGTGTTGGCGAATGAGCAGGTCGATAGTGAGGGGCGATCGTGGCGATCGGGTGCCAAAGTGGAGCGCCGCCAGCTCAAGCAATGGTTCCTGAAAATCACGGACTACGCCGAGGAGCTGCTGCAAGACCTCGATCAGCTGACTGGCTGGCCGGAGCGCGTGCGCTTGATGCAGGCCAACTGGATTGGGAAGTCCACCGGTGCCTATCTGGAATTTCCGATCGTCAATTCCAGCGATCGCGTCAAAGTCTTTACGACCCGTCCCGATACGGTCTACGGCGTCAGCTACGTGGTGCTGGCGCCGGAACATCCGTTGGTGACACAGGTAACGACGCCAGAACAGCAAACTGCAGTGGCAGCCTTTGCAGCGGAAGTCAGCCAAACCAGCGAACTAGAGCGGACAGCAGAAGATCGCCCCAAACGCGGCGTGCCCACGGGCGGCTTCGTCACTAATCCGTTTACGGGCCAGGCGGTGCCGATCTGGATTGCCGACTACGTTTTGGTTGAGTACGGCACGGGTGCCGTAATGGGTGTTCCTGCCCACGACAGTCGCGACTTTGCCTTCGCCCAGCGGTATGGCCTGCCAGTGCAGCCGGTGATTCAACCGACAGAAGGCGCGATCGCGGAACCTTGGCCGGCTCCCTTCACTGAAGCGGGTGTGATGGTCAACTCCGGCCAGTTCGATGGTCTGTCTTCAACTGAAGCGAAAGCCAAGATCATCGCCTTTGCCGAAGAACAAGGCTGGGGCCAAGCCCATGTGCAATATCGCCTGCGTGATTGGCTGATCTCCCGTCAGCGCTACTGGGGCTGCCCGATTCCGATTGTCCATTGCCCCGACTGCGGCCCTGTGGCAGCAGCCGATCTGCCGGTGCAGCTCCCTGACTCGGTGCAGTTTAGCGGGCGTGGCCCTTCGCCACTAGCGCAACTGGAAGATTGGGTGACGACCACTTGCCCAAGTTGTGGCAAACCAGCGCGGCGCGAAACCGACACGATGGACACCTTCATGTGTTCGTCTTGGTACTACCTTCGCTACAGCGACGCCAGCAATCCAGAAATTGCCTTCACCAAGGACAAGGTCAACGACTGGTTGCCGGTGGATCAGTACGTTGGCGGCATTGAGCATGCAATTCTGCACCTGCTCTACTCGCGCTTCTTCACTAAAGTGCTGCGCGATCGCGGCCTCCTCAGCTTCGATGAGCCATTTAAGCGGCTGCTGACCCAAGGGATGGTGCAGGGGTTGACCTACAAAAATCCCAAGACCGGTAAGTACGTGCCCAGCGATCGCATTAGCGATCCCAGTCAGCCGGTCGATCCTGATACAGGCGATCGCCTCGAAGTTTTCTTCGAGAAAATGTCGAAGTCGAAGTACAACGGCGTCGATCCAGCCCGAGTCCTCGATCGCTATGGCGCCGATACGGCGCGAATGTTCATCCTCTTCAAAGCGCCGCCCGAGAAGGATTTGGAGTGGGATGATGCCGATGTTGAAGGTCAATTCCGCTTCTTAAACCGGGTTTGGCGTCTGGTGCAAACAGCCAGCCAAGTCGAAGCAACGACCGCAGCAGACGATAAGGCCGAAAAGGATCTGCGCCGCGCTGTGCATACGGCGATCCAAGCGTTCACTGAGGATCTGGAAGAAGATTATCAGCTCAATACGGCGATTGCGGAGCTGATGAAGCTGACCAATGCACTTAACGATGCACCCATGCCTGGGAGTCCGGCCTATCTGAAAGGCGTGCAGACATTAGTACTACTGCTGGCACCCTTTGCCCCTCACATTGCCGAGGAACTTTGGCAGCAGCTGGGTGGCGAGCGATCGGTGCACCTTGAAGGCTGGCCCGTCTTGGATGAATCGGCACTCATCGTCGATGAAATTCCTTTGGTGATTCAAATTATGGGTAAAACGCGGGGCACAATCACCGTACCTGCCTCTGCCGACCGCGATCAGCTCCAACAGTTGGCAAAGAATTCTGAGATTGCCCAACGCTGGCTGGACGGTCAAACAATCCGCAAAGTGATCGTTGTTCCAGGCAAGTTGGTCAATTTTGTAATCGCTTCACCCTAAATCAGCACTAAAGAGACAACTATGAGTTCTGGAGTCCTTAGTTGGGCTCCTATCTCTAGGATTTCAACCGAGTGATCCCAGAGTTTAAATGCAGGGTCTCTGGTGTGCCTGGTGTCGTATCATTCTCAAAGCTGGGAAATTTTAAAAGCCACTCTTTCTAAACAAAAGATGATTTCCCTATCTAGTACTTTTTTAGCCCTAAATACTGTCCAACTTGCCTAGAGAGAATTATTATTGAACGGTTGTAAACTCTTCCTGGCCGGTTGTTGATGCCTTCGAGCAATTTCGAGATTGATAGTCAGCAGCGAGCTTTGCGACTTGCTCGCCTCGTTCAACAAATCCGCGCTAACCTAGCAGGCCGCTCGCTGCGCCCTTTCGCAGATATGCTGCCTGCTCCTGAGAACCTCTCGAAGCGTAAGCTATCGCGGTTACTAGGTGTCTCGCCTACCCTGATCAACAAATATGAATCGGGGGAAATTGATCCTTGGGAAATTCGTTGGGGCCTAATGCGAAGGCTAGCGCGGCTGGCTGAACTCTCTCTAGAGCAGCTAGACGCTACTCTGAGTGGGGATGAAACCTTTACCCAGCCAGAACTCGAGCAGCGGTCTGTTCCACCCCATGAGCTGATCAGCTCCATTCGGGGAGCGCTTGATCGCCTTGAAGCTAGCCTTGAGCATGTGCAGGGAGATGAGTCCCGCGAGTATTTGGTGCCTTGGTTTGGGCGTTACCTGCGGACCCTCTTGGCGGATCAGGCGCGGGAATCCCGCAAGACCTTGAGTGAGCTGACCGATGCTCTGATTGCTGCCCTCCCCAGTACCGATGCTGATCGGAGTGCCCTGCTGCGGAAGGTTTTTGAAGGGCAAGCTGAATTGACCGATCGCCAAATTGAGGTTGAATGCGTTGCCTTGGCGGCTGCCCTCAGCGAAGTGATTGAAGTCCCCGTCACGGCTGGGCAATTGCTGGCGCTACTGCCCGATGCCGAAATGCGATCGCAACTAGAAGCCTCGGGCTCGGGACAAGAGGGGGAGTAGCCACGCTTCTAGACGTTGACCCATCGCAGCCAAGGAAAACCGTGCTTCGGCTTGGGCTCGACAGTAAGCGCGATCGAGGCTAGACAGTTGCCCAATTGCGTTGACGAGAGCAGCCTGTTGATCGGGTTCTACCAGCCAGCCACTCTTGCCCTGCTCAATAATTTCCAAGGGTCCGCCGCGGGCATAGGCTATCACTGGTACGCCACAGGCGAGGGCTTCAATGGCGACGTTGCCAAAGGCTTCCACCCATTTTGGGGTCATTAACAGGCCTTGGCAGCGGCCCAAGCCACGTTGCAACTCATCGGTACTGACGAAGCCCTGATAGCTGACGGCCCGATCGCCAAACTGCTGTTGGAGTCGTTGCCAATAGTCGGGTTCAGTCAGGGCACCCCAGACCCGCAACGGGAGGCCAGCCTGTTGAGCGGCTTGAATGGCATCTTCTAGGCCCTTTTCTGGTGCAATCCGTCCTACCCAGCCCAAGACCGGCTCTGGCTCTGGGTTAAACCCATAGGCTGCTAGGTCAAGGGCATTGCCGATACAAAGGCAGCGATCGCCAAAGGGAAAGGTTGCTGCCTGAGCCAGACTGTGGACAGCGATGCTGCCGGGATAGCGATCGAGGCTTGTGGCGATCGCCTGATCCATCACCTCAGATAGGGATCCCATGCTGATCAAATGGGCGACAGGCATCTTGAAAAACGGCGTCAGATATAGCGGTAGCCAGTCGTAGGCGAAGTTGAGGATCAGGTCAAAGTCGGTTTGCTGCTGGTGAGCTCGATCCCAGAGCCGGGCTAAAACACTCTCAGCAGGAATCTCAGCAGGAGTGGCGCGCCCGTGACTTTGAGCCGTGCTTTGCCAAGTCCCAGGCACCGTTTCCAGCGGCAAATCGGGCAGCACCGATCCAGCCGGCGCGAGCACGCTGACTTGGTGCCCCTCGCTGGGGTCAGAGCCTTGGCTAAATTGGGCAGGGTCAGTTCAACACCGCCCCCTCGCCCCGACCCCAAGGGGCCGACGGGGTGTTGATACAAACAGAAAACGGTGGGCAGTCATAGAGACGCCTCCGAGGGATGCTGGCGCGATCGCGGTTAGGAAAAGCTGGGGATGCTGCTACTGGGCTGAGCGATCGGGGACTTCAGGTAGAGCCGGATCGATAACAGCGGGCTGGAGTCGGGTTTTCCAGCCTCGGGCTGTCAACCAATCCCGCTGACTGATCAGCAAAATACTGACCAGGCTAAGGCTGACCCCGACCCATTGGATCATGCCCAGCTTTTCACCCAAGAAGAGATTGCCAAATAACAGTGCAAAGACCGGCGTCAAAAAGGTCAGCGCACTCAGGCTTGTCAAGCTGCCGCTGGCGGCAAAGTAAAAAAATAGCCCGTAGGCGATCGCACTGCCGAAGAGGGTGGCGTAGCTCAAGGCCAGCCAGTCACTGAGGCCGAGTTGCTGCCACTGTTGGCTTTCGAGGCTCCAGCTGCCCAAGACCAAAGGAATAGCCCCAGCGATCATGTGCCAGCCGGTTGCCGCGATTGGGTCGGCCCAGCGCGAGACATAGCGACTGAGGATGGTGCCGACAGCCATGGAAAGCGCTGCCAGCAACATCAGCCAGCGACCGTTGTTGAAGAGGGCGCTCAGCCAGCTTTGATCGGTGGGCCAGAGTTCTGCGATCGCGGGGCCAACCAACTGGACGGGAATATGCAGCCCCTGTAAGAGGCGATCGCCCAGGGCTAATAACCACGTCTCAGGCAACCCCAATAGGCTGATGCCGACAATACCGATCGCTAGCCCCAGCCAGCCCCAAAGGCCAATCCGCTCGCCGAACAGCCAGTAGGCCAGCAGCGCCACGATCAGCGGCTGCGAATCGATCATGACGGAACCAATGCCTGCTCCGGTGCGGGTTAGCCCCTCAGCCAAAAATCCTTGAAAAAGGGTGCCATCCACCAGGCCAAAGAGCCCAATCCAGGCCCAAGCCCGCCAACCCTGGGGTTGGGGCCGTCCCAACCAAGCCGCAGCCAGCAGGACCAGGATGCCAGCCGGCAACAGTCGCACGGTGGCCAAAAAGAGGGGAGTGGTGTGGTCGGTCGTACCTTTCATGGCTACCATGGCCGTTCCCCAAAGGAAAAAGGGCGCCAGCAGAAGCGGAGTTTTGGCAAGCGCAGGCGGCCCAGCAGCAGGCATAGCAATGGCGGAAAGGTCGGCGCTCATTCTAACAAGGCCGCGATCGCCGGTTTCGGCTCCCCTCCTAGCGGGGATTTTCTACAATCAGAAGAATTCAGCATTCTTGGGTTCCCTATGGTTTGGCCATTCCCGCGTCGTGCCCGCAAGCAAATTGCTCGCATCGAAGTGTCGGGAGCGATCGCCGGTGGGACCCGTCAACGGTTGTTGCGATCGCTGAAGACTGTGGCGGAACGGGGCTATCCGGCACTGCTGCTGCGGATTGACAGCCCAGGCGGCACCGTCGGTGACTCCCAGGAAATCTACGAAGCCCTAAAACGACTGCGCAGCCAGCATCAGACCAAAGTTATCGCTAGCTTTGGCAATATTTCGGCATCCGGCGGAGTCTACATCGGCATGGGAGCCGACAAAATCGTCAGCAACCCCGGCACGATCACGGGCAGCATTGGTGTAATTTTGCGCGGTAACAACCTTGAGCGCCTGCTCGATCGGGTTGGCGTCTCCTTCAAGGTGATCAAGTCTGGCCCCTATAAGGACATCCTCTCCTTCGATCGCGAGCTAACTGACAACGAAAAGGAGATTCTGCAAAACTTGATCGACATCAGCTACCAGCAGTTTGTTCAAACCGTGGCTGATGCGCGGCAATTGACCGTAGAAACCGTCAAAAGCTTTGCCGATGGCCGAATTTTTACCGGTGAGCAAGCGCTGAGTTTAGGCTTGATCGATCGCCTTGGCACTGAAGAAGATGCTCGGCGTTGGGCGGCGGAATTGGTGGGACTCGATCCTGAAAAAGCAACCCTCGCTCCGATCGAAGAACCGAAACCTCTCACTCGCCGGTTGCTACCGCTGGGGCAGGTTGGTGCTGGCCTTGACTGGCTGGAATTTGAACTGACGGCCGCTGGCCAACCGCTCTGGCTCTACCGTCCTTGAGGTCTGGACTGAATCACGGGATACTCTGGAGGGATGATTGCCCAGGAGGATAGGCCGTGTCGTGGCGGGTCAAAGCGATTCGAGGTGCAACCACCGTTCGTGAAAACACGGCGGAAGCCATGCGCGAAGCAGTCAGTGAGCTTTTAGACGAGCTGGAGCGCCGCAATCCTCTCAACCCCGACGATATTGTCAGCCTGACTTTCTCAGTCACTCGCGACCTCGATGCCATGTTTCCGGCTGCTGTTGCTCGTCAGCGGGCTGGCTGGCAGAATGTGCCGCTGCTAGATGTGCAGCAAATGTATGTGGAGGGCAGTCTCGAGCGCTGTATTCGTCTGCTCCTGCATTTCAACTGCCCCGAAGATCAGCCGCCGATCGAGCATCCCTACTTGCGGGGTGCCCAAGTGCTGCGACCGGACTGGGTACTCACTGAGTCTGCGAATCATCGCTAGAACTCAGGTTAAGGTCTGATCACGCAATGACTTAGACCTGATTCGCTGCTGACCCAAAGTTTATCCAAACTTGTTGGATCAATCTTGAGTCGATCCAATCAAAGGCGATCGCTCAGACAAAATCTCAGTAGATGCCGCGATCGCCCCTCCTCAGGCTGAAAGCGGTGTTATAGGACTTGATGCGTGTAGGCGTGCTGCTTGACGTTGTCTTCAGGACGCACCACCGGCGCTGCATTCAAGATGCGCTTGCGTTCCAGTGAATATTGGAAATCGCTGTAGCGATCGCCCAAAGGCAAGCGTTCACGGGTTTGTGGGTCGCGGCGATACGTTCTGGCCGCGGCCAAAAGGCGTTCGTGAAAGTCGGAGCAGAGCTGCGCGGTTTCCGGCCAATCCCTAGGCCGTTGCCAATCCGTCAGATCTAGCCAATCCGCGAGGGTGGTGGCGATCGCGGTTTGATAGGCCGTCGGCACACCCGCAAACAAAGCACCCAACGCGGCCGCCGGGATTGGCTCAATAATTGTCAGCTCTTGCATCCCCTCCGGTTGCTTGAGGAAGCAAGTTGCCAAGCCCAAAACAACGTAACTCTCGGGGCTTAAATCATCGAGAGGCAGAGCGATCGCAGTCATGGAACAGGACGCAGAGAGGGGGTCTATGCGCCATCCTAACGACTGGTTTCGGGGCTGGACTCCTGCCACACAATTCGTTTCTGACCCGGCTGAATCCAGTTGCCCTGCTCTTGCATCACGGTTCGGGCTTCAGCGGTCGAGAAGACTCGCGCAAAATCGTTTTTTAAGATCTGCACCCGTCTTTCCGTCAGTTGCAGTTCTGCATCCAGTTCTTGTAACCGTTCAAGCCGAGTCGAAGCAGACTGTAGCAGGCGCAGACCCGATGTACTGAGCAATGTGGCTACAGCGAGCAAGAGGGTCAGCTTGAGGGTGGGTTCAAGCCATAGGCAGGGAGCCGCTGCAGCGGTCGACGTTTTGGCCACCGCAACAGGCGGGCGATCGCGATGGGAAGTGGAGCGAACTCTGGGAACAGCAGCCATGCGATCGAAGGGTTGGACGTTTGTAGGCCAAACTCTAGCGGGTTTCAGTAGTGAGTGCCAAGCTTTTTAGCGCCCTAAATCAAAAACTCTCTGGTCGCCGAGGTTCCCAGAGAGTCAGTCGTGATTGTAGTGAACGCAGACAGACTAGCGATAGCTTTAGCGATAGAGTTCGGTGCCCAGACGGTACGCCAAAACAGCTGGCACGAGGGCAAGGAGTAGGGCGACAAAGACTTGAGTATCAGTCATTACAGGCTCTCTCTCGATTTCAGCGCTAGATTGCTAATTACTTTCCGTGATCGAAAAGAGTCAAACCAGCGCTTTTCACATCATTTAACAACTCGAGGTTCATCCCCTACCTTGCTCGACCCCATGTTCCACAGCACCTTCGAGGGCTTGCCATCGACCCGTACTCGCTTCATGAAGCAGGTGAAGGATGTTCAACAGGACATCCTCCGCATGGGAGCACTGGTCGAAAACTCTTGCTGGCTGGCTCGGCAAGCCCTGGTCGAGCGGGATTTGTCGGCACCGGATCAGATCGACCAGCAAGATCAGGTGATCGATGCCCTCTACCGCAAGATTGAGCAGGACTGTCTGAGTCTGGTGGCGCTCCAGTCGCCCGTTAGCCGTGATCTGCGCATTTTGAGTGCGTTCATGCAGATCGTGCGAGACCTCGAGCGGATTGGTGACTACGCCGAAAACTTGGGCGAAATTGCGATTCGGCTGTTTGCTCTAGCCCCCCATCCGATCATTGAGCCTGTGGGGCTAATGCTGGAGCGATCGCGCTCGATGCTGGCCATGAGCCTGGCGGCGATCGCCAATATCGATGCGGAACTGGGGCGAGCCATTAAAGACAAAGATGATGCCGTCGATGCAGATTTTGACGCGCTCTACGATCGCCTCGTCCACGATTCCCAGGCGCAATTCAACCTAGAAGCAACAGTTTTGCTGGTACTGGTGATCCGCCACATTGAACGGATGGCCGACCACGCCACGAATGTCGGCCAGCGGATTTGCTTCATCCAGAGCGGCCGGATGCCGAACTAGACCGGCCTCGATCGCAGGGGCACCGTAGAATAGACAAACGCCGTTGTTGCGTGATGCTGGTCTGCACCGTCTTTAAGAGCGATCGCTTAAGATTTCGCCCTTGAGCCCAAGGAGAGTCAGCAAATCGCGCAAGGGTTCACCTGTCTACTCCGGCTGGCTATTCTCGTTGCCTTAGATTGGCAGCCCCGAAGGATTGGCACAGGTGCAGCCTCGTCTGAGCTGACAGTATTGTCCAACTGTCGTCACTGTCGCTTTCGCGATCGGCCCTCCGCTTCAGGCCATTGCCGCCCCTCAACTCCACCTCTATCCCCGACTCGATGAACTTCTCGATTGCCACGCTTCTGACTCAGTTCAGTGAAGGAAAGTTTGTTGCCCCAAAACAGCTGGAAAAAAAACTGGGCTGTGAGGACGAGGACAAGAGCCGCAAATTGCAGATTATCTTGGACGCTTTGGACGCTTTGGAGCGTTTAGGGCTGTTGACCAAAGACCGAGGCAAATACCGGCGCAACGAAGAAAACGAGTGGGTAGAGGCGCGGTTGCGTTGCTCGAGCAAAGGCTTTTGCTTTGCTATTCAAGACGCTGAAGATGCGGAGGATATTTACATCCGCGAGCATCAGCTCAATCATGCCTGGAATGGCGATCGCGTTTTGGTGAACGTGCTGCGTGAGGGCAGTCGCCGTCGCAGTCCGGAAGGGGAAGTCAAGCTGATTCTGGAACGGGCAAACAGCAGCGTCTTGGCACGAATTACTGAAAAAGCTGAAGGCGAGGGCTTCCGAGCCGTCCCGCTCGACGATCGCCTACTCTGTGAACTTGATTTAGAGAGTAACGGCCTTGATTTAGCCGCCAATCGTGATCACCTGGCGAGTGTGGCGGTTCAGCGCTATCCCTTGGCGCAACTGCCCCCCGTCGGTAAAGTAACCCAGATTTTGGGCAGTGACCCCGAGTCTGCTTCACCAGTCGACCTAATTCGTTGTAAGCACAACCTGCCGGCCGACTGGAGTGAAGCGGCGATCGCAGCGCTGACGGATTTGGCTCAAACGGCGGATGCCAATGCCATTCAAGGTCGCTTGGATTTGCGGTCTGTATTTACGGTGGCGATCGCAGCGGATGATTCCCGCCCGCTCGACGTTGCCCTGAGCCTGCAGCCGGGAGAATCTGGTGGATGGCAAGTGATGGTTCACACCGTTGAGGTGGCTCCTTATCTGCCGCTGCAGTCTGATTTGGATCTTGAAGCCCAGCGGCACGGGATTGATCTGCGTTTGGGCGAGACGGCCTTGCCCTTCCTGCCGCCCGTGCTGACTCAAGGGGTGGGTCGCTTTGCTGTGGGCGAGGATCGGCGCGCCGTCTCCTTGCTGATCCGCGTCGATGCGACGGGAGCTGTTCAGGACTATGAACTGCAACCCAGTTTGGTGCAGCTCGATCAGGTGCTGTCTCCGGCTGAGGCAACAGATTTACTGGCTGACAGCAAAGCAAAGGGTGAAGGAATCAAAGCCCTTAAAGAGCTGCAGACGATCGCTGATCTGTGGCGAACCCAACGGCGGGAACGGGGCGGTTTTGAACTGACGGTGACGCCGGCGATCGGCAATGACGAGGGGGCGTTGGGCGTTATCTCGCGATCGCCCGCGATCGCTGGAGCAGTCCAAGAAATTCTGATTCAGGCCAATCGTCTGGTCACGGAACATCTGCAAGCCTTGGAGCTGCCAGTGCTCTACGTTGGGCAGCGATCGCCCGACCTCGGCAGCATTCAAGATGCCCAGCGGCTGGCAGCGGGTTTGGGCCTGGCGATCGAAGTTGATGAGAATGAGACCGAACTGAATCGCTTGGCGCTGCAGCAGTTGAGTGATGCGACCCAGACTTCCGAGCTGGCCAGCTTGCTTGACCATCTGCTGCTGCAAACCTTTAAGCCGAGCTTCTACAGTACTCTGGCCGTGCCCCACTTCAGCCTCGGCCTAGAAACCTATGGCCATTTTGTTGCCCCAAGCCAGCGCTATGCCGACCTCTGGTTGCAGCGGGTGATCTTGGCACTATTCCAACAGGGTCGCGATCGCCGCTCTAGCCGCAGCAAAGAGGGCGTCAACATTCGTCACAGCAGCAGCCACGGCCAGATCAACTGGAGCGTGCTGCCACCGGAGGTGCAGACAGAACTCGAAACGGATCTGAAACTCCTAGCGCAGCAGCTCAGCGAAGCCGAAAAACGGGCTACCGAAGCCAGTGCAGACTACCAAGGGCTCCAGAAGGCGGCCGCCGCCAAGGCCTGCATTGGTCAGACTTTCGCTGGGGTGATTCGGGGCGTTCAATCCTACGGCTTCTTTGTTCAGATCGAAGCCTTGCAGGTTGAGGGACTGGTTCACGTCAGCTCGCCCAAGGACGACTGGTACGAATACCGATCGCGCCAGCAGCGGTTGATTGGCCGCAAGAATCGTCGTCAGTTTGGTTTGGGCGATCGCGTTGAGGTGGAAATTCGCAACGTCGATTACTACCGCCAGCAAATTGACCTTGGGGTGCTGCCCTTGCCGGAAGCGCAGTCGGAAACCTCCGATCGCGAACCCTTGGAGATGCTGTGAGTTCGACCGATTCCCTTCCCCTCGTGCTAGGGGTCAGCGGAGCCTCGGGCATGATCTATGCGGTCCGGGCTCTGCGTCACCTCCTCTTGGCAGATCTGGCGGTTGACCTTGTCGCCTCTCGGGCTGCAGCTGAAGTCTGGCGATCGGAATCCCAAATTCCCTTTCCCTCTGCACCTGAGCTGCAAGAAAAGTTTTGGCGCGAGCAAGCGGGTGTGCCCGATCGCGGTCATCTGGTCTGCCATCGCAGCAGCAATGTCGGTGCACGCATTGCCAGCGGTTCTTTTCGAACGCGAGGCATGGTCATCCTGCCCTGCAGCATGAGTACGGTTGGCAAGTTAGCCTCAGGGGTCGGCAGCGATTTGCTCGAGCGATCGGCAGACGTCCACCTCAAAGAAGGGCGCTGCTTAGCAGTGGTGCCACGGGAAACCCCCTTCAACCTGATCCATCTGCGCAACCTCACCACCTTGGCCGAAGCTGGGGCGCGGATCGTGCCAGCGATTCCTGCTTGGTACCATCAACCCCAAACCATCGACGATTTGGTGGATTTTGTGGTGGCCCGCGTCTTGGATTGCTTCGGGTTGGACTGTGTTCCTCTCAATCGTTGGCAGGGCAATGTTGATCTAGCCGAGGATTAGTCATGCGCTCTGCGCTCGGACTTGGATTTTTGGCGATCGCGCTGGTGAGCGTGTTGCTGTTGATCAGTAACCTCGGCCTGCGCCTGCCGGTCTACTTTTTGACCCTGCAAACTCGTCCTCAACCCTTGGGACTCTGGTTGGTGTTGGCGATTGCGGCCGGCTTGCTCACTAGCGCTATCCTTCACCTTTGTCTGGGGTGGTTGGCATCGCCTGCAGGGGCGGCTCCAGCCAATGCAACGGCGGCTAATGCTACCGAACCGCGATCGCGACGACGCGGTGATTGGACTTTCATGGGACGAGAAGCTGGGGGGCAACAACAACGCCGGAATTCCACTGCTGCCGACGCTCCCGAGCCTTGGGAAACCGCAGGCTGGTCGGCGCGAACCAGTGCAGAGGCGACACCGCCCCCGCGATCGCCTCGCCCTGAGGCATCGGCCTCCCCTCCGGCTGAACGCGTGATTGATACAGGCTTCCGGGTCATCAAACCGCCAACTTCTGCTGCTGCAGAGCCCTCCCCAAACCGCCGCACGAACGCTGCGCCACCATCAGCAACTTCCACGGAAGACGATTGGGATTTTGTTGAGAAAGACGATTGGTAGCGGAGCGGCGATCGGTAAGATCAACGCAACGCTGTCCTGTCTCACCCCCGATCAGTCCCGATGTCTGAAGAACAAGTCGTCCCCACCCCCGAAGCAGCAGCCAAGCCTGCAGCTAAAAAAGAAAAGCCCCCTGCCCTCGAAGACAAACCTTTTAAAGAGTTTGTCCAGACTGATCTGTTACCCGCAGTGCAGCAAGCCCTGAGCGATCGCGGCTTAGCCGATCTCGACCTCCAATTTGTTGAGGCTCCGCTGCCGGTCACGGGCGATCGCTGTTGGCAGTTGCAGGGATCTTGGGCCAAGGGCCAGCGGCGCTTCCTGCTGGGTTTTAGTGAAGAAAGCCTAACTGCACCCAAGGTGTTTTCCTTAGCCGACGGCAAGGCTACTCCAGCGACCCTAGAAGCTTTCCTCGGCGATGAGCGCAAAATTACCCTGCCCCTGCTGCTCAATCGCATCCTCTCGCGTTTGAACGGTCAGAAATGGCTCGAGCAAAATTAACAAAGATGTAACACTTTGTCGTAACTCTTCACTCCCTGTCGGCCTTCCCTTTAGAGGCCGTTGATAGACTGAAGACGGTCTGGAGTTCTCACACGGCAGTGAGTGACTTGTGGCCATTTCAGGCGAACTTCACAACCAACTCCCAGCACAGCTATGGTTGATTCCCTCCAAAAACCCGAACTCGAAGAATTGCGTCCGGGCATTAAGGCTCCTGCCAAAGAGACAATCCTGACGCCTCGCTTTTACACCACTGACTTTGAAGCGATGGCCAAGATGGATCTCTCGCCTAATGAGGATGAGCTACGGGCCATCTTGGAGGAGTTCCGCGCCGACTACAACCGCAAACACTTTGTCCGCACGCCGGAGTTTGATGGTTCAGCCGCTGACATGGACCCAGAGACCAAAAAGGTCTTTGTTGAATTCCTAGAGCAGTCCTGCACCTCCGAATTCTCTGGCTTCCTGCTCTACAAAGAGCTCAGCCGTCGCATCAAAAACCGTAACCCGCTCTTGGCGGAATGCTTTGAGTTGATGGCTCGTGATGAAGCTCGCCACGCTGGCTTCCTCAACAAGTCGATGAGCGACTTTGATCTGCAGCTCGACCTCGGCTTCCTGACTGCTAATAAGAAGTACACCTACTTCAAACCGGCCTACATTTTCTATGCCACCTACCTGAGCGAGAAGATCGGTTACTGGCGCTACATTACGATCTTCCGTCACCTTGAGCAGCATCCGGAATATCGGATTTACCCGATATTCAAGTTCTTTGAGAACTGGTGCCAAGACGAAAATCGTCACGGTGACTTCTTCGACGCCCTGATGAAGGCTCAACCTTCGACGGTGCGTGGCTTTGTTGCCAAACTCTGGTGCCGCTTCTTCCTGCTGGCAGTCTTCGCAACGATGTACATCCGTGACGTCCAGCGTAAAGAGTTCTACGAAGCCTTGGGCCTAGATGCCCGTGAGTACGATCGCCACGTGATCGCCAAGACCAACGAGACTTCAGCTCGGGTCTTCCCAGTGGTTCTCGATGTCGATCATCCCAAGTTCTACGATCGCCTTGAAACCTGCATCGCCAACAACAACCAGTTGGCTGCAATCGAGGCAACAAGTGCACCTAAGCCAGTGAAAGTGCTGCGGAAGCTCCCCTACTACCTCTCCAATGGTCTGCAGCTCCTGAAGCTGTACTTGGTTAAACCGTTGGAGTCAGATGTCTACCAGCCTGCGGTTCGCTAACGTTCAGCAGCCTTAGATTCCACCAAAGCAGGGTCGCTATCAGTTACCCTGCTTTACTATTTTCTGAGTTCTAGCCTGCTTCCCAACTGAGAGCGATCGTGCTCAGAAGTTGACATTGTCCTTCTATGATGGGGAAGCTCTGAACTGTCCAATCCTTGACTCAATGACCTTGACGTCTTCTCAAAAACCTTTTCGGCTACTGGTGGGCGATCGTGAGGTTCAGGAAAGTGACTTAGCAGCACTGCTCCAAAAGCATCAACTCCTTCCAGAACTCGTCAAACGCATGCGCTTTGCGCAAGTTATTGAGGGGATTGAAGTCCAGCCCGATGTCCTTGAGCAGGAATGTCAGGCCTGGTGTAAGCAGAATGGCATTGCTCCACAACAGTTACCCCAACTGCTAGCGCAGCAGCAAATCTCGCTTGAGCAATGGATGTCATCGGTTGAAAATCGATTGCGCCTGCGCCTCTTTCAAGAACGTGAATTTAGCCACCGCGCTGAAAATCGCTTTCTCAAGCGGAAGAGCCAGTTGGATCTGGTGACCTACTCCTTACTCCGGCATTCGGATGGCCATCTCATTCAGGAGCTCTACCAGCAACTCTTGCATGGAGAAGCTACGTTTGAGGATTTGGCAACTCAATTTTCGCAAGGCCATGAGGCTAAGACGGCAGGTAAGTTGGGCCCTGTACCCTTGAGTCAGCCCCATCCAGCTCTTGCTGAAGTCTTGCGTACCGCCCAACCAGGGCAGATTCTCCCACCCCGGAATCTGGAATCTTACTGGTTGATTATCCGCCTCGATCAGCTGCAGCCAGTGGCATTTAATGAGACAATTCGCCGGCAGATGCTGCAGGAATTGTTTGATGAATGGTTAGGTGCGGAAGTTCAGCAAACACTAAATACTCTGTAAGTTGTCCCTAAACAATGGTTGCTATTCCTTCGAACCTCTGTGAACTTCTAGCAGGGCAAGCCTATTTTCAGGCCTATCCTGCCGCGGCCTATGAACCGTGGCGAGCACAACTCCAGCTGGGTAAGTTTGCAGTTGGTCAACCTTTACTCCCCCCAGAGCAGCTGCCCAGTCATGTCTTAGTTGTCTTGAGTGGCCAGATTCGGGTTGTCTATCAGCCGGTGGGTCAGGTTCGAGGAATTAGCTTAGGCCGCTTCGGCGCTGGGGCTTGTCTTGGCTGGGCACCTCTGTTGCGGGGATGCCCCGGAGAAGCGAGTAGTGGATCTGAGGCAGGAGCTGTTCTCGCGATTCCAGCTGCTGCCTTCTTAGACATGCTGAAGCAGTTGCCAGACTTGGCTCAGGCTTTTGGCAGCCAAGCCGCGCCTAGTGAGGTGATGTCGGTTTTACAGGCCCAGTCTTGGCCCAGTCCACTCACCGTTCAGGAGTGGTCGGCCTTTGTCCAAGAGTTATTGCCCCAGACGCGGGTGCAGCTTGTGGATACGGTACATAGCGGTGCTAACACGCTGTTGTCTAGGGACTACGACTGGTATGTGAGTGGTAACAATGGCACCTCGGCGCTTGGTCTGCCGATTGATCTGGAGGCTGCGATTCCCTCGCCTAAGGGTAGTCTGGCCCTGCGCTTGCTTGGGTTGCCTGCAGGAACTGTTGCGCAACGGCAGACGCGCAACCACCATGACGCTGTAGGAACTTCAGAAGAACCTTCAACGGCTGCTACTACAGATAGTGCCACTGTTACCGATTCACCTTCGCCTTGGACCTCTACCGTCCCTGCTGATCTGTCAGCGGACCTCTACGACGGCAGTCAGCGCAGTCAAAAATTCCCAGTCGAGCGCGGAAATGATCCCGTGAGTGAGGCACAAGCCTGCCTCAAAATGATCGCGCGATCGCTCAAAATTCCTTTTCGCCGCGACCAAGTTCAACGCGTTATTGAAGAACAATATCGACGCCTCAAATCAATTTCTCTGCAAGAGCTCGCAGTGTTGCTGGAAATGCAGGCGCTGCGCAGTCAGATTTTGCAGCTACGTCTGGTTGATTTGCCCCGAGTGCCTTTACCTGCGCTGATTGCTTGGGAAGAAGGCCATGCTGTGCTTTACGCGGTTGATGCAACTAGCATCACTTTTGCCGATCCTCGACAAGGCTTAATAACGCTTTCTTTGGCGGAATTTCAGCAGCGCTGGGGCAACGCTGGCACTATTTTGCTGGCCACCAAAACCCAGTTCACCCAAAGTCAACGTTTTGGCCTGAGCTGGTTTTGGCCTTCAATCCAACGCTACCGAGTGCGCTTGATTGAGGTGCTGATTGCCTCACTAGTCGTTCAGCTGTTTACGCTAGCCAATCCCCTAATTATCCAACAGGTGATTGACAAGGTTATCGGCCAAGGCAGTCTTAATAACCTCAATAGCTTTGCTGTCTTACTGGTTATCTTAGGTGTTTTCCAAGGGCTGCTCAGCAGCCTAAGAACCTATCTTTTTGCTGATACAACTAACCGTATTGACCTCAAGCTAGGCAGTGACATTATCGATCGACTACTGAAGTTACCTCTGCGCTATTTCGAGCGGCGACCTGTAGGGGAACTGAGTAGCCGGGTTCAAGAGCTGGAAAAAATTCGTAGTTTTCTGACTGGCACAGCTCTCACAACCGTGATGGATGCGATGTTCTCGGTCATCTACATCCTAGTCATGCTGGTTTATAGCTGGTTCTTGACACTGGTTGCACTCTCGACAGTCCCCATCTTTGTAGCCATCACATTTTTTGCCTCGCCGGTAGTTAGACGGCAACTGCGGGAAAAAGCAGAACGGAATGCTGAAACACAGTCCCAACTTGTTGAGGTTTTGAGTGGTATCCAGACTGTTAAAGCTCAAAATATTGAACTCAAAGCCCGTTGGCAGTGGCAAGAGCGCTATGCCCGTTATATTGCCGCAGGATTCCGTAACATCAACACGTCAACTGCGGCGTCTTCACTCACCAATTTCTTTAACCAACTGTCAGGCTTACTCGTTCTTTGGGTGGGTGTGTATTTAGTATTCGACAACCAATTGAGCCTTGGTCAACTGATTGCATTCCGTATTATTTCTGGTTACGTTACCCAACCGTTATTACGACTCGCTCAGTTGTGGCAAAACTTCCAAGAGACAGCTCTATCGCTTGAGCGTTTGGCCGATATCGTTGACACCCCCCAAGAATCGGATGATGACGACCAGGGCAAGATTCCAATGCCAATGATCAACGGCAAAGTTGAATTTCGGAATCTAAGCTTCCGCTTTGGCGAACAAGGGCCATTGCAGCTTTCGAACGTGACGCTGGAGATACCTGCTGGTGAGTACGTTGGTATTGTTGGGCAGAGCGGCTCTGGCAAGAGTACCCTCATGAAACTTTTGCCAAGACTTTACTCGCCGCTTGAAGGTGAGATTTTGATTGATGGCTACGATATCAGCAAGGTTGGACTATATTCCCTTCGGCGCCAAATCGGCATTGTTCCTCAAGATAGTTTGCTTTTCCAAGGAACCGTCGAAGAAAATATCTCTTTAACGAAGCCGAATGCAACAACTGACGAAATCATTACTGCTGCTAAAGCGGCAGGTGCTCATGATTTCATCATGACTTTGCCTTTAGGCTATAACACTCGTGTTGGTGAGCGTGGTGGTGCCCTTTCGGGCGGCCAACGACAACGAATTGCGATCGCTAGAACCGTCTTGCAAAATCCTCAGCTTTTGATCCTTGACGAGGCAACGAGCGCCCTAGACTATGATACGGAGCGTCAGGTCAGCATCAACCTCCAACAACATTTCCGGGGCAAAACAGTATTCTTCATTACTCACCGCCTAAGTACAGTCCGACATGCTGACCGAATTATCGTTATGGATAAGGGAGCTATGGTTGAACAGGGTAGCCATGATGAATTAATGGAACTTAGAGGTCGCTATTTCTGTCTATATCGTCAACAAGATGCTTTGAACTAACGAGAATTCCTTTGCACTGCTTCCATTTTTAAGAGAAAGACATGTCTATTTCATCGCCTACACCCAGTCCAGAACCAGCTCAAACCCCAGCTACGGATGCTTCTTTCAATCCTGATCAAGATGTAAGTCTGAATCAGAGTCGCTTATGGTCGCGACTGACAATTTGGACGCTAGTTGGAGTGACAGCTAGTGCAACTGCTTGGGCTTGCATCGCACAAATTGATGAAGCCGTACAAGTTCAAGGACAATTAGAGCCGAAAGCAGCAGTCAAGGATGTTCAAGCTCCTGTGGGGGGTGTTCTTGAACGGCTAGAAGTGAAGGAGGGGCAGCGAGTTACACAAGGCCAAATATTAGCGAGATTTAATGCGACTACAGTTGCAGAGCGGATTCGGTCTCTAACAGAGATCCGGGAACGCTTAGTTGCTGAAAATCAGACCTTCCGAGCGCAAATTGGCGAATCATCTGAAGGTTCAGTTTCCGTCAACCAACAACAGCGAATTGAAGCAGCCCGCCGTGAATTTGAAAGTCGGCAAGAAGCAGCTCGTTTAGAAGCATCTCAGCTTAAGCAACAGCAACTTCAAGTTGAAAGTGAACTACAGCAAGTTCGATACTCGCTAGACTTGAACCAGCGAATTCTCAATGACCTACGCCCCCTGTACGAGGAAGGGGGAATTGCTAGGACTCAGTACCTCAAGCAAGAAGAGACAGTTAGTCAGCTAGAAAGCACACTAAGAAAAAATCAAGCAGAACTCCAACGCTTGCAGTTTGCGGTCAGCCAAGCTGAAGCTCGCTTAACTAATACGCAAACAGTCACATTTTCAGAGGCTAGGGGACGTATTGAAGAAAATGCCCGTCGAATCGCTGAGATTGATAGTCAAATTACAGAAGCTAAACAAACATTGAAATATCAGATCGTTCGTGCTCCTCAAAGCGGAACAGTTTTCGATATTACAGCTCAAGGGCCGGGATATGTAGCAAACACCTCAGAACCACTAATGAAGCTGGTACCTGATGATGAACTTGTTGCTCGACTGTATATTCCCAACAAAGATATAGGATTTGTTCGGACTGGTCAGGATGTGGATATTCGTATTGACTCCTATCCGTTTAGTGAATATGGAGATCTCAAGGGTAAGTTGACGCGAGTTGGCTCAGATTCTCTTCCTCCCAACGATACCTATCAATATGTTCGCTTCCCAGCAGAAGTGACGTTGCAAGAACAAAAACTTGTTAGCCGGGGTCGGGAGCTGCCAATCCAATCAGGGATGTCTGTTTCGGCCAGTATCCGTCTACGTCAAAGACCTGTCATCACTTTGCTTTCAGATCTCTTCTCGCGTAGTAGTGATGCACTCAAGACAATTCGCTAGCTCTTAACTATCTCAATGGCTAATAATAACCAGCTACAAATAGATAGTCTAGTCGCTGCAATTCGCCGTGAGGCTACACAGCTCACAGATCATGAGGAAGCCTTTTGCACAACAATAGTCTCCTCTCAGCAACAGTCGTTAACTGAAATTGACAGATCAATCAATGCTGCAATACAAGCGGTGGAGGACTTGGTAAAGCCTCGTTTGTCCGCTCGGCCAAGCCCTCGTAATTTCTTCAAAAAACTCTGCACAAAAGTAGGGCTTACGATTCTTGATCGACTTGAGAGGCGACGTTGTAAAGCTGAACTTACTCTCCTAGAGACCATTCAATATTTACGGGCTAGTCAGCAACAGCTCAGAGCGGAATTTAATGATTTCCAATCTGTAACTGATCAAGCTTTAGTCCGACAGTTTAATCATCTTCAGCGGCAAATCGATCGCACAAGTGGTTGCGTAAACTTAAACCCTGACTTAGAAAAACTATTAGAAGCTTTTTACTGTCAATTTGAATCTGAATATCGAGGGTCTAGTGAATCTGTTCGCCATCGACTGAGACCCTATCATGATCGCCTACTCAACTCTGACTATCCTCTAGAAATCGTTGACCTGGGTTGTGGTCGGGGTGAATGGTTGTCTTTAGTTAATCAGCTTGGTCACAAAGCGAAAGGCATTGACTGTAACCCGGAATTCGTTAACCTTTGTAAGCAGCAAAATTTAGCGGTTGAGTTGGGAGATGCTATTGTCTGGTTGCATTCACAGGCAGATAACAGCTTAGATGTTATTTCTGCTTTTCATGTGATTGAACACCTATCTTTTACAACTCTAGCTGATTGGTTACAGCAAATATATCGAGTTTTAAAACCCCAAGGATGGTTGCTTCTGGAGACACCGAATATTAGCCAGTTCCATGTTGGGCTTGTTGATTTTTATCGAGATCCTACTCATATTCATAAGGTTCATCCCCAAACAATTAAGACTTTACTTCAATGTCTTCGGTTTACTGATATAGAGATAGGCTACGTTGATGCAAATGGAGATAAAGTTCAATGGTTGCCAACTGAAGAGGTAACGTTGCGAGATCCTGGACAATATGGAGCTTTACCAGCTGATATGGGCATTATCGCCCGAAAAAGAATAGGGCTCTGAGCTTATGCGGATTGCGATCGCAACAGTTCAAGTTCCCTTCTGCCGAGGAGGTGCAGAACTGCATGCAGAGCGTTTGCAAGCTGCTCTACAAAACTATGGATATCAATCTAATATTCTGACCATACCGTTTGCCTTCTCTCCCCCACAAGTAGTTAGCGAATCCATAGATATTTGGCAATCAAGAGCAATTCAGCAGCTTGTTGCGGCGAGCTGTGATGCTTTGGTTACACTTCGCTTCCCCGCCTATCTCATTAAGCATCCGAAACGCGTTCTATGGCTATTGCATCAGCATCGTGCAGTCTATGACCTTTGGGAGACACCCTACACAGATGAGCTATCTAAGAGTTCAGAAGGAAAAGCTTTACAACATAAAATTCAGGCTATTGACACAAGAGAAATTAGTCAATATCAACATCGATTTAGTAACTCAATAACGGTTTCTGAAAGACTTTATCAATTTAACGGTATCACCTCTGAATTTCTTTATCATCCACCACCACTGGTTGGTCGATACTACTGCCAGCCAGCTCAGCCATTTATTTTCTGTCCTAGCCGACTAGAGGATCTGAAACGTCAAGATTTATTGATTGAAGCAATCGCGAAACTACCCGATGTATGTGTAATCCTCGCTGGTGAAGGCGGTAACCGGCATCGTCTTGAAGCACTAATCTCAGATTTAGGACTGCAAGATCGGGTACGGTTGCTGGGGCATATCAGCGAAGCAGAACTATTGGCTTTTTATGCCAATTGCCGGGCAGTGTTCTATGCTCCCTATGATGAGGATTTTGGCTACGTTACGCTTGAAGCAATGCTTTCCCGTAAGCCCGTTATTACTTGTCTAGATTCTGGTGAACCTGCTCGTATTATTCAGCATCAACAGACAGGATGGATTTGCGAACCAACCCCTGATGCGATCGCTGAGGTTATTCAATGGTGTTGGCAACATTCACATCAACTAGAAGATATTGGCATTGCTGGATGGGACCACTATCAAAGCCTTGGTATTTCTTGGGAAAACGTGGTAAATCGTTTAACTTCTTCGTTCGCGTAGAAGTTGATCTGTAGAACTTTGCGGGTGTCATTAATTGCTATCAAGAGTTACAATGACAGGTCATTCAGCTGTGTAATTGTGGCTTTTTAACTATGCAGATTGGCATTATTGCTCCCAGCTCTGTCCCCTTCTGCATTGGTGGAGCTGAAAAATTTTGGTGGGGATTACAACGAGCCTTTAATGATCTAACACCTCACGCAGCTGAATTAATTAAGCTACCATCGCCTGAAAATAATATCTACGACTTAATTCAAAGTTATCAACGGTTTTCACGATTTAATCTGAATCATTTTGACCTGCTAATAAGTAGCAAATATCCTGCTTGGATGGTTAATCATCCCCGCCATCTTTGCTATCTTCAACATCGTCTTCGTGGCCTTTATGATACTGATAATGGTCATCAAGGAAATTTGAACTTAGCTCGCTATTCTCAACTCCAAAAAATTGAGAAAATCCTTGAAAAAAATGGCGATCGCTCCCAGCTAGAGCTTTTATTCTCTGAATTGAACGATTTCTTGAAAAATGAGCCTAGTGATTCTAAGCTTTTAGAGTTCCCTGGACAATTGATTCGGAAAGTTATTCACTTTTGCGATCGCATTGCCTTGAGCCCTACTGAGATTGCTGGTTACGCTGCGATTTCCCAAAATGTTGCCCAGCGCAAAAACTACCTTCCTGATTCGGTACGTCCGAAAGTAATTTATCATCCCTCTGATTTAGAAAAATTCTATTGTGATAAACAAGATTACTTTTTTACTATTAGTCGTTTAGATAACGCCAAGCGAGTCAGTTTGCTGATTTCTGCAATGCAGCAAGCTAAAACAGATATTCCATTACTGATTGCAGGGACTGGACCTGAATCAGAGAGTCTTAAAAAACAAGCTGGAAATGATTCCCGAGTTCGATTCTTAGGTTTTGTGAAAGATCGAGAGGTAATTGATCTCTATGCCAATGCTTTAGCTGTCCTTTATGTTCCCTATGACGAAGATTATGGGCTAGTTCCTATTGAAGCCTTTCGCTCTGGTAAGCCTGTTATTACAGTTACGGATGCTGGTGGCCCTTTAGAGTTTGTTCAAAACTTGACAACGGGTTGGGTCGTGCCTCCAAAACCTGCAGCGATCGCTCAAGCAATTGATGACTGCAGCCAGAACCCTAGTCGTGCAGCGGAGTATGGCAAGGCGGGGCAAGCGATCGCAGAAACGATTACATGGGAAAAGACTGTTCAAGAACTGCTAGATCTAGTCGAACCCAAATTACAGCCTGCTACACCGCGACGATCGCAGCTTGTAATTGGATCAACCTTCCCTGTTACCCCACCCCGGAGTGGCGGGCAAAGCCGAATTTTTAATCTTTATCGAGCACTCAGTCATGAATTTGAGGTTGAATTGATCAGCCTTGGCCCAGTTAATAGTGAGCCCAAAACCTATCAAATCAATCCAAACTTCTGTGAAGTTGTTATTCCTAAATCACCGATCCATCAAAAACTAGAAAGTCGGCTCGAGCGTCAAGCTGGTATTTCAATTGGAGATCTCGCTGCAACTTTTTATGGCGATCGCACACCGCAACTGCTTGAAGTGATTGAGCAGCGACGATCGCAGGCTGATGTTCTGATTGCTTCTCATCCTTACTTACTGCCTTGGCTACAGCCCAATTCCAGGGCTAATAAATTAGTCTATGAAGCACACAACTGTGAGTTTGACCTCAAGCGGGGTCTGTTTCCCCAAAACCGTAAAGGAACGAATTTAACCCAAGAAGTACTAAAGCTGGAAGAAAATGCTTGTCAACAAGCTGATCTGATTGTGGCTTGTCTAGAGGCTGATTGGGAGCGGCTCTGCCATCTGTATCACTGCCAAAAGACACCTTATGTTTTAGTTCCTAACGGAGTTAACTGCCAAGAAGTTACTTTTGTTGATTCCGCCCTGCGATCGCAGTGGAAACAAAAGATTGGTTATTCATCCTTTATTTTTCTATTTATCGGAAGTTGGCATCAACCGAATGTCGAAGCTGCCCACAGCATTGTCAGTTGGGCTATCGACTTCCCCGAGCAACAGTTTTTAATTGTGGGTAGTGTTGGCCACGCGATTGAGCAAGAGTTTAGACGAATTCCTCCTAATATTCATTGCTTGGGTGAAGTGGATGCACGGACTAAGCAAGTGGCTCTTAATGTCGCTGATGTAGCACTGAATCCTATGACGTCTGGTTCCGGTTCTAACCTAAAAGTAGTGGAATATTTAGCCGGTGGCTTACCGCTCATTACTACTGAGTTTGGAGTTCGAGCATTGCCTTTAGAACTGCAGGAACAGTGTCAGATTGGTGCTTTGAATGAGTTTCCAATGCTGATGCAAAAAGCGATTGATCAACCAGACTTACACGATCCTATCGCCCGCAGAAATGCTCGCTATATCGTTGAGCAAAAACTTGATTGGCGAGCGATCGCCAAGGACTACGCGATCGCCCTCAAAGAATTGTTGAAATAATCTAGTCCTAGCGAGCTTGAATTCTGACGCCTGAAGGTTGCAATTTAGACCTTTGCGAGGGTGACCCGCTCTGGCTGGTTCTGATATTTACCAAAGCGATCGGCGTAGGTGGTGTCGCAGGGTTCGCCTTCGAGGAATAGCAGCTGACAGATTCCTTCATTGGCGTAAATGCGGCAGTCGGCACCAGAAGAGTTGCTAAACTCCAGCGTCAAATGACCTTCCCAAGAAGCTTCTGCTGGTGTCGTATTTACAATGATGCCGAGGCGAGCGTAGGTGCTTTTGCCCAAGCAAACGACGGTGATGTTCGATGGGACGCGCAGTCGTTCCAGTGCCACTCCAAGGCCATAACTATGGGCAGGAAGGATGAAGTATTGACCATCCTGATCCTCATGCAATTCCACCGACTCTAGGTTGGCGGGATTGAAGCGCTTGGGATTGACGACGGTGCCGGGAATATGACGAAAGATCAGAAACTCTTGGGGCGACAACCGCAGGTCATAGCCATAGGAGGAACAGCCATAGCTGAGAACAGGGGCGTCGGCGCTGTGGCGAATCAGATTGGCCTCAAATGGCTCAATCATGCCGGCGCGGGCTTGTTCAACAATCCACTTATCGTTCTTGAGCATGGCGATCGCAGCAATTCATGCTCATCATAAGTTGCGATCGCAGAGGTTCTTCGATGGGTCAGCCACAAACTGCTGAGGGTTGGATTTCGGCGCTGGACTTGCAACCGCATCCAGAAGGCGGGTTCTACCGCGAGATCTATCGTGCTGACGGGATGGTTACTGCAGGCGATCGCCAGCGATCAGCGAGTACAGCTATCTATTATCTGCTGCGGGCCGGGGAGCGATCGCGATTACATCGCCTGAAATCCGATGAACTTTGGCATTTCTACGCAGGTCAGCCTCTGACTGTCCACCAGCTCATTCCTGAGCAGGGCTACCAGACGCTGACGATCGGGGCTGATCTCAGCCAAGGTCAGCAACTCTGTGGTGCAGTGCCGGCGGGTGTTTGGTTTGGGGCAACTGTTGCAGCCGAAACTGGATTCTCTTTAGTGGGCTGTACCGTCGCGCCGGGCTTCAGCTTCGAGGATTTTGAAATGGCGGAAGCAGAGGTCTTACTGCAGTTGTTCCCTAGGTCGCGATCGCTGATTGAACAATTAACTTGAAGCAAGCGGCGGAGCTCGAATGAGATAATGGAGACTCGCCATTTTCGTCATAGCAACGCCAATGAGCCGCGGTACCCTGTTCGACAAAGTTTGGGACTTGCACACGGTTGCCACCTTGCCCTCGGGCCAGACGCAGCTGTTCATTGGCCTGCACCTGATCCACGAAGTCACCAGCCCGCAAGCCTTTTCGATGCTGCGCGATCGCGGCTTGACCGTGAAATTTCCGGGACGAACGGTCGCAACGGTTGACCATATTGTGCCGACGGAAAATCAGGCGCGTCCTTTTGCAGACAGCTTGGCCGAGGAGATGATTGTCACCTTGGAGCGCAACTGCCGCGAGAATGGCATCCGCTTCTACAACATCGGTTCGGGCAGTCAGGGCATCGTCCATGTGATTGCGCCAGAGCAAGGCTTGACTCAGCCCGGCATGACGATCGCTTGCGGTGATAGCCATACCAGTACTCACGGGGCGTTTGGTGCCATCGCTTTTGGGATTGGCACCAGCCAAGTTCGCGATGTCTTGGCCTCACAAACGCTGGCGCTGAGTAAGCTGAAAGTTCGCAAGATCGAAGTCAACGGCGAGCTGCAGCCCGGCGTCTACGCCAAGGACGTGATTCTGCACATCATCCGTAAGCTCGGTGTCAAAGGTGGCGTCGGCTACGCCTACGAGTTCGCGGGTAGCACTTTCGCGGCGATGTCGATGGAAGAACGGATGACCGTCTGCAACATGGCGATCGAGGGCGGGGCGCGTTGCGGCTACGTCAATCCAGATCAGATCACCTATGACTATCTGCAAGGTCGTGAGTTTGCGCCCCAAGGCGAAGCCTGGGATCGGGCGATCGCTTGGTGGGAGAGCCTGCGCAGCGAAGCCGATGCGGAATATGACGATGTTGTTGTCTTTGATGCGGCGGAGATTGCACCGACCGTGACTTGGGGGATTACCCCCGGCCAAGGCATCGGGATCACGGAGACCATCCCGACGCCCGATAGTTTGCTCGATGAAGATCGGGCGGTAGCGGCGGAAGCCTACAGCTACATGGATTTGGAGCCTGGTGCACCGCTGCAAGGTACGAAAGTTGATGTCTGTTTCATCGGTAGTTGCACTAATGGCCGGTTGAGCGACTTGCGCGAAGCTGCCAAGGTTGCCCAAGGTCGCAAGGTCGCGGCGGGGATTAAAGCCTTCGTGGTGCCCGGTTCCGAGCGCGTCAAACAGCAAGCCGAAGCCGAAGGCCTCGACCAAATCTTTACGGCGGCAGGCTTTGAGTGGCGGCAGGCCGGCTGCTCGATGTGTCTGGCGATGAACCCGGACAAACTGGAAGGCCGCCAAATCAGTGCTTCTTCATCCAACCGCAACTTCAAGGGGCGCCAAGGCTCAGCTTCGGGTCGGACGCTTTTGATGAGTCCGGCGATGGTGGCGGCAGCAGCGATCGCGGGCGAAGTGACGGACGTTCGTAACTGGCTGAACTAGGTGCCGCCTCTGCGTCTGGCGATCGTTGGCGATATCCACGATCAGTGGACGCTGGCGGATCAACAACTGCTGCTGCAACTTCAGCCGGATCTGACGCTGTTTGTCGGTGACTTTGGCAATGAGTCGCTGGCCCTAGTTCAAGCGATCGCGGCGATCCCTTTGCGGAAGGCGGTGATTCTCGGTAACCACGATGCTTGGTACACGGCGACCCGCTGGCGGCGATCGCAATGTCCCTACGACTGGATGCGCGAAAATCGCTTTGAGCAGCAGCTAGAGGCGCTGGGGGGGCTTCATATCGGCTATGGTCGCCTCGATTTTCCTGAGTGGAATTTGAGCGTGGTCGGGGGGCGACCCTGTAGTGCAGGCGGCAGCCAGTGGCAGCATCGCCGCTTTTATCGCCACTACTACCAAGTTGGCAGCTTCCCTGAATCGGCGCAACGGATTGCCGATTGTGCGATCGCCTCACCCTGTGATCGTGTCCTCTTCCTCGCTCACTGCGGCCCCAGTGGTTTGGGCGATCAACCGGAAGATCCCTGTGGCAAGGATTGGTCGCGTCCCGGTGGAGATTTCGGCGATCCGGATCTGGCCATGGCGATCGCTCAAGTTCAGGCCCAGAAAGTAGTGCCCCTCGTCTGTTTTGGGCACATGCACCACCGCCTGCGGCATCGTCGCGATCGCCCGCGACGCAGTTGGCATCGGGATACTGCTGGCACGGTCTACCTCAATGCAGCTGCGAGTCCGCGCATCTTGAAAGCGCAGCAAACAACGCTGCACCACTTGCTCTGGGTTGAACTCAGCGACAGTCTGGTCACCGCTCAGCAGACTTGGTGGACGCCTGCGGGAGTCTTAGTTCAATCCGAAGAACTGCCGTTGGTGCCCCAGCCAGCTTGATAAAATCACCTGCGGACTGGGCGGAGAAAATGATGCAAGCAGCATGGCAGGAAATCTCGGGTGGTTTGACCGCACCGCGTGGCTTTCAGGCTGCAGGAATTACGGCGGGCCTCAAAGCGTCGGGGCAGCCGGATTTGGCGCTGATTGTCTCCGAGAGTGATGCGATCGCGGCCGCCGTCTTTACGACTTCGCAAGTGCGAGCTGCCTGTGTGGACTTCAGCCGTCAGCAGCTAGATGGCAACAGCATCGCCCGGGCAATTCTCTGCAACTCGGGGCAAGCCAATGCTGCTACCGGTGATCAAGGCTGGTCTGATGCCGTCGAGTCGGCGGAACAACTGGCGCAAGCCCTGCAGATTCCTAGTCATCAAGTGTTGGTGGCCTCCACGGGGGTGATTGGCCAGCGAATCAAGATGGAGGCTCTGCGTACCGGTATTCCTCAGGCGATTGCAGCGCTGTCTCCTGAAGGCGGACCTGCTGCTGCCCAAGCAATCCTGACCACGGATCTGGTCGCCAAACAGATTGCCCTGGAGCTGCCGCTGGGCGATCGCACCGTGCGGATTGGAGGCATCGCCAAAGGCTCCGGCATGATCCATCCCAACATGGCGACGATGCTGTCGTTCATCACCTGTGATGCGGCGGTTTCCCCTCAGCTCTGGCAGGAAATGCTGAGCCGAGCGGTCGATCGCAGTTTCAACCAGATCACCGTCGATGGCGACACCAGCACGAATGACTGTGTGTTTGCCCTCGCTAACGGCCAGTCGCGCACACCGGCGATTACCGAACGCGGCCCGATCGCAGATCAACTGGAAGCGATGTTGACTGCTGTTTGTCAGCACTTGGCGAAAGCGATCGCTCGTGACGGAGAAGGGGCTACCTGCCTGATTGAAGTGCAGGTCAAAGGTACGGCAGATGATGCAGCGGCTCGGGCGATCGCCCGCACGATCGCGGGTTCTTCATTGGTGAAATCGGCAATTTTTGGTCGTGACCCCAACTGGGGTCGGATTGCGGCTGCTGCGGGTCGAGCTGGCGTCCAGTTCAACTCGGAAAATCTGGGGGTTCGGCTGGGTGAGTTTGAACTACTCCGCAATGGCCAGCCGCTGCCCTTCGATCGCAATGCTGCCAGTCAATACCTCCGCGATCGCGCTGCAGGCGCTTACCTGCAAGACGATACGGTACTAATCCAAGTAGACGTGGGTGCTGGTACTGGGCAAGGGGTTGCTTGGGGCTGCGACCTCAGCTATGACTATGTCCGCATCAATGCTGAATACACCACCTAAAGGGCTCGATGCTCCCAGTGATCGTCAAAACAAAGAAGGCCTTCAGGTGTCTTGAAGACCTTTTGAGTAAATTAGGGCAGGAGTCGCTTGATCAGCTGCTTGAGGCGTTGCCGTTTTGATCCGAGGTCCGCTGTCGTCACAGCGGGGCGACTTTCGGGCAGCTCAAACACCACGTTAAACAGTCGTCGCTGCTGTCCTGCGGGGCAGGTGAGTGCCTCAACGCCATGCCACGCTTCAGGGGTATTGCGGAATAGGAAGCAGCGGTTGTTGAGAAACTGTGTGGGGATGATGGTGCCAAATTGGTTGAAGTCGGGATTCATCACCTTGGTTTTACGATCGCCTAGAACCAGCGTTGCCCCACCCCAAGCTGGATCCCAATTGGCATCGGTATTGAAGTAGAAAATCAGGGTGCCAATCTTCAGCTCGGAATCAAGGTGCGGCGACACTTCTGAACCACCCGTTCCCACATGCCAGGCAAAACGCATCAGGTAGCGATCGCTACCCAAGGCCTGACGAATGAATCGATGGAAAGACTCTGAAGTCTGAAGCTCAGTCAAGAATTGCTGCCACGGTAAGGGCAGATCTGTGAGTCGAGCGACGCCAGGAGCTGAGGCGCCAGCACTTGGCCCGTGGTAAATCGATGTCTCGTAGGCCAGGTAGTAGCGATCGTGAGGGCGCTGGCCATAGTGCCGACTGCGGCTTTCATGGCGTTCAAATAGACTGAGCGGAGGGAACTGCGCACACAATTGCTCAAATGCAGGAGCCGCAAGCAGCCCTACTGGGTTGAGCCACGGAAAAGGCGATCGCTGCAAGAAAGCATCCACGTCTAGGCCAGCGAGCACCTGCGGGTCTAGGAACGTTGTGGGAGCGAGCGTAGTGCCCATCTTTGATTTTTAGAAACCAAGCCAGTTCTTAGTCTAGGGTTCGAAACCAGAAATGAGACTGCCGCCTAGACCAGAATACCGGTGGTCACAGGTTGGTCTTTCTCGACAAGGATGGCAGGATACTGCCAAGCCCTCTGCTCCACTCTCTTTCTTCGGCCAAGGTTGACGCAATGATTGGCTACATCATCCTGCTGGTCTGCACGATCGCGTTGTTTGCCCTGTTCTATGTGGGGCTGAATTTGCACTGGGGCTATACGGGGTTGCTCAACTTTGGCCATGTGGCTTTTCTGCTGATTGGGGCCTACAGTGTTTCCCTGCTGGCGCAGCAGGGCTGGCCGCTCTGGCTCGCCGCGATCGCAGGAGTGACTCTAGCGGCTCTCTTGGGCTTGGTGATGGGAGTGGCGAGCTTGCGACTGAGTCAGGATTACCTCGGCATCGTCACGGTTGGACTAGCGGAAGTACTGCGCATTTTTGTCCAAAACGAAACGGGCTTGACTCAAGGCAGCTTTGGCGTTCAGGCTTATCCGATCATTCTGCAGGGCTGGGAACCGCCAATCTGGCAAACTCATTTACTGGTTGTGGGGCTGCTGGCGATCGCTGCTTGGGGCTATTGGCAACTGTGGCAGTGGTGGCGCAGTAGCGCGAGTCGGGGGAAACATTGGCTGGCGATCGTCGCCCTAGGGAGCAGTCTGATCGTTCTGCCGCCTGCGGCCTTGGGACTAGCGGACTATGAACGCTATCCGCGCTCGGGGCAAATGCTGCTGTTGCTGGGGGCGCTCTGGCTGACAGTCGCAGCGGTTGACCGCTTGGTGCGATCGCCCTGGGGGCGGGTGCTCAAGGCGATTCGCGAAGATGAAACGGTGGCGATCGCCCTCGGGAAGAATGTCCTGTCCTACAAGCTGCAATCCTTGGCACTGGGCGGGGCGATCGCGGGGCTAGCTGGAGTGTTCTATGCTTGGCAACTCACCGCCATCTACCCCGATAATTTCCGGCCTCAGCTGACCTTTGACGTCTGGACGATGCTGGTACTGGGTGGGACTGCCCACCGGTTTGGACCTGTCCTAGGCGCAGCGGTGTTTTGGCTCTACGACAGTCTGACGCGATTTCTCCTCCCGGCGATCCTACCTTTGGATGGATCGCAGATTGGTGCCTTGCGAATTGCCTTGGTGGGACTGTTGTTAATGGCCTTGATGATTTGGCGCCCCCAAGGCATCTTGGGACGACGGGAGGAACTGAGTCTTGGCCGCTGAGTCTTGGCTATTGGAAGCTGAAGGACTGAGTAAGCGCTTTGGCGGCTTGCAGGCGGTTCAGGATGTGCGGCTGCAGGTGGCTGAGGGGACAATCACCGGTTTGATTGGTCCGAACGGAGCGGGCAAGTCCACCCTATTTGCCCTGCTCTCGAACTTCCTCAAGGCAGATGCCGGAAAGGTGCGGTTTCGGGGCCGTGCGATCGAGAAGCTGCAGCCCTACCAATTGGCGCAGTTAGGTCTGGTGCGGACGTTTCAGGTGGCGCGATCGCTCTCCCGCCTGACGGTGCTAGAGAACATGTTGCTGGGCGGGCAACAACAGCGCGGGGAAAAGTTTTGGCAGGTTTGGCTCCACCCCCAAGCGATTCGTCGTCAAGAGCAAGAGCTGCGCGATCGCGCGTTCTCCCTCCTCAGTGATGTGGGGTTGGCTGCTAAAGCGCAGGACTACGCCGGCAGTCTTTCGGGTGGGCAACGCAAACTACTAGAAATGGCGCGAGCGCTAATGGCGCAGCCGCAGCTCGTGCTGTTGGATGAACCGGCCGCCGGGGTCAACCCAGCACTGATCGAAAAAATCTGTGATCACATCCAAACCTGGAATCAGCAGGGTATTAGTTTCTTGATCATCGAACACAATATGGACGTGATCATGTCGCTCTGCGATCGCGTTTGGGTGTTGGCCGAGGGCAAAAACCTTGTGGATGGTCCGCCTGCCCAGATTCAACAGGATGAACAGGTTTTGGCAGCCTATTTGGGACTGGAACTTGCCTGAACGGAGTCTTGGCAGTGGGAACAGGTTGTTGCGACCACAGGCTGACCACAGGCTGGGCAGAGTTGATGCTGGGGTGTTTGGAGCTGGCGATCGACGGCAATTCGCTCATCAAAAACGAAGCAGTCCCCTTGCCAGTGATTCTCTTCTGGCGCGATCGCTTCCAGATAGTTAAGAATTCCGCCTTCTAGCTGATAAACCGTTTCGATACCCTGTTCTAGGAGATAGGCAGAGGCCTTCTCACAACGGATACCGCCAGTGCAAAACATGGCAACCTTCGCTGGCGGCTGCGGTAAGAGTTGCTCTTGCACAAAGCGTGGAAAGTCACGGAAGCGATCGGTCTGAGGATCGATTGCCCGAGGGAAACTACCGAGAGCAATCTCAAAGCGGTTGCGCACATCAATCAGCACAACCTCAGGGTCTTGTAGCAATTGGTTCCAGTCCTGGGGGGCGACGAGGGTGCCTGTCCGTTCTGCTGGGTTCAATTCGGGACAACCCAAACTGACAATCTCAGGTTTCACCTTCACCTTGAGTCGGGCAAAAGGCCAATCGGTGACCGTGGCAGATTTGAAGCTGAGGTTGGCGAAGGGAGGATGCTGCTGGAGTTCCGACAGGAATTGAGCGATCGCTTCAGTGTTGCCCGCTAAGCCGGCGTTAATGCCTTCAGGGGCCAGCAAAATCGTGCCTCGTAAGCCCAGCGCCGTGCAGAGATCCTGCAGCCACTGTCGCCAGCGATCGCAGTCTCCAAGCGCAACGAAACGATAGAAGTTGATGAGAACGAGGCTCATGCCGGAGCAATGACGGGAGCACTGACAAACGGTTCAGGGCGCTCAGTCTTTTCGATAAAACTGCGAATATCGTTCAGATCGATGTAGCGATCAGTGGCATTCCGTAACTCACGCGCGATCATGCCATCGGTCGATACGACAGTGATGTGAGTCTGCTTGGCGCGCAGCAGTTCAATGGCACGCTCGAAATCACCATCGCCACTGAAGAGCACAATTTCATCATATTGCTCAACCGTATTGAACATATCAATAACGATTTCAATATCTAAGTTAGCTCTCTGAAAATAACGATTGCCGTTGGACTCATCATGAAACTCCTTCAGCATTTTCGTCCGCACGGTATAGCCTAAGCTAACTAGTGCGTCCCGAAACCCCCGTTGATCTTGGGGATCTTTGAGACCGGTATACCAATAAGCGTTAACCAGCTCAATTTCTGGTCGATTCGCAAAATAGTTCAGCACTCGACGAGGATCAAAGAACCAACCGTTCTTTTGCTGTGCATAGAACATATTATTACCATCAATGAAGATGGCCAAGCGACTAGGGCGAAATGCCATAAAGTCTTGCCTTTAACAATCAGCGAAAGGTTACTAGCCTTACAACCATCCTATAAATTTGCTGACCACGCAATTACCAACTGGGTTGTCAGGTCTTGGTGAGTCGAGGGCTGAGGGGCTGTCAGGATGGTAACAGGAATCGTCTTTTGGGTAGAGCCTAGTTGCTGGGACTGAGGGTTGGAAGGGGGGTGGTCTCAGTCAAGCCTGGCGTTGGTGACTGACGACTGGTGTACCAAAAACCGACGATAACTCCCGCGATCGCGGCGAGAACTATCATCCCGATGAGGCGGTGGCGGTAAGGCTGCGGGACGGTCTTGATTGGTCGCTGTTCAGCTCTGACTGAGGCGGTTGGTGGTTGGTAGCCTGCGGTGAGGGTCTCTGCGAGCCGTAGGTTAGTTTGCCAGACTAGCTTGCCCTGGGCGGTACAACCCTGGATTTGCACCATCGATACAGGAATCTGCAGTTGGTGCAGGACCTCTGTCAGATACGGGCGCAGGAGGATCTGCTGCTCGGCCGTGACTCCCTTCAGCCTAAGCTGTAGTCCCGTCGAGGTTTTCTGCCCGCTGACGGTCACGCCTTGGGGCCGCAACTGGGTATCGAGGAGTGCGGCAATGCTGTTAGCGTCCCCTTGCTGGGCTCTTTCGAGCGACTCCGTCATCCGCATCTGATCACCCTCAGTAAAAGCACTTGGCAGTAACGTACACAGATCGCTGAGCAGTATTGCAAGGCAATAGGCGATCAGGAACTTTATCGATAGAATCTGGGGCAAAGCGGTGATCCCCGTTGATCCCCAGCGAGCGATCGCCAGTCGCTAAGGAATGATTTCCCTATGAGCCTTGGATATCTTGCCCTAGTTCTGCACGCCCACCTACCCTTTGTGCGGCATCCCGAAAGTGACTATGTCTTAGAAGAAGAATGGCTCTATGAGGCCATCACTGAAACCTATGTGCCGCTGCTCTTGATGTTTGAGGGGCTGCAGCGGGATGGGGTGGATTTCAAGCTGACGATGAGTATGACGCCGCCCCTGGTGTCGATGCTTCGCGATCCCCTGCTGCAAGAGCGCTACAGCAAGCACCTCGATCAATTGATCGAGCTGGCAGAAAAAGAGGTTGACCACCATAGCCAGAATGGCCACCTGCGTTATTTGGCGGAGTACTACGTCGAAGAGTTCACACGGGTTCGTGAGACCTGGGAACGCTGCGATCGCGACCTCGTGTTGGCTTTAAAGCCCTTCCTGGAAAGCAACAACCTCGAAATCATTACCTGCGGAGCGACCCACGGCTATCTGCCGCTGATGCAGATGTATCCGCAGGCGGTCTGGGCTCAAATTCAGGTCGCCTGCCAGCACTACGAAGAAAACTTTGGGCGACCGGCGAAAGGGATCTGGCTGCCAGAGTGCGCTTACTACGAAGGAGTAGAGCGGATGCTAGCGGATGCTGGTCTCCGCTATTTCATCATGGATGGCCATGGCTTGCTCTATGCCCGCCCACGGCCACGGTTTGGCACCTATGCCCCGATTTTCACTGAGACTGGCGTGGCGGCCTTTGGACGCGACCATGAGTCTTCCCAGCAAGTTTGGTCCTCGGAAGTGGGCTATCCGGGCGCAGCTGAATATCGCGAGTTTTATAAAGACTTAGGTTGGGAAGCCGAGTACGAATACATTAAGCCCTACATCATGCCGAATGGGCAGCGTAAAAATACCGGCATTAAATATCACAAAATCACAGGTCGTGGCCTCAGCTTGCATGAGAAAGCACTCTACGATCCCTATTGGGCACGAGAGAAAGCCGCTGAACATGCTGCCAACTTTATGTTTAATCGGCAACGGCAAATCTCTCACCTGAGCAGCATGATGGGCCGTCCGCCGATTGTGCTCTCGCCCTACGACGCTGAACTCTATGGCCACTGGTGGTACGAAGGCCCTTGGTTCTTAGATTACCTATTCCGCAAGACTTGGTTTGACCAAAACCAGTTCTCAATGACCCATTTGGCCGACTATTTACGACAGCATCCTCAACAACAAGTTGCTCGCCCGAGTCAATCGAGCTGGGGCTTTAAGGGTTTCCATGAGTATTGGCTCAACGATACGAATGCTTGGATCTATCCCTATTTGCATAAGGCGGCAGAGCGGATGATTGAGCTAAGCCGTCGCGAGCCTGTTGATGAGTTGGAATGGCGAGCTTTAAATCAGGCAGCACGGGAATTGCTGTTAGCACAATCCTCGGACTGGGCGTTCATCATGCGAACAGGAACAATGGTGCCCTATGCTGTGCGACGCACTCGAGTTCATCTGCAGCGATTCACTAAGCTCTACGATGATATTCTGGCTGGAAAAATTGACTCAGGCTGGCTTGAAAAGGTAGCAGCGATCGATAATATCTTCCCATCCATAAACTACCGAGTATATCGGCCTCTCGATGGCTAAGTAATGCTGGATTCGCTGGGCTGACTAGGTAAGAATAAGTCAGCTCAGTGAGCCGACAGGCAATACAATAACGCTTGCTTAAGCAAGCGTTATATTCAGGTTCTTGGAGAAATGCCAACTACTAGATTGCCGCGTAACGATCGCGATCGCTGATGGTCATGGTCCCAGCAGCTGGAATAGTAGCCCCAGTTGAGGGTGCCCCCTGCCGCCAGAATCAGCTGATCAAGCTCATAGGCGCTGTATTCACGATAGTGATAATGACCGTCCCAGTTCCCCGCAAAGCCTGGATGGTAAGGCTGGGGGTTTCTCCCTTGAGTGATCGGTAGAAGATTTTCAGACCGGAAATAGTTGGGAGTGCTGAGAATCAGTTGCCCCGATGGCTTTAAACGGGTTAATAAAAACTGTAGGACGACTTGGGGATCAGCACAAAGATGCTCGAGGACTTCTGTAAAAATGATGCAGTCATAAAGACCTTGTTCTGGTAATTTATCGGCTTGATCAATGTGCTCTAGATCGATCGCAAAATACTGATCAATTTGAAATTTCTGGCGACATTTAGCCTCAGTAAAGCCAATATAGTCATCTGCGACAGGGCGATCGCTCAAGTCAAGAGTTAACTTTTCAAATAAGCGGGGATAAAGTGCAGAAGCTTCTGAGTTGCCGAATTCTAGAAGCCTAGCAGGGCGATCGCCAATCACAAATTCAACCGCATTGAAGAGTTCCCAAAAGCGACCTTGATGAACTTTGAGATAGTCCTCTTGGCCGATAATCAACTCGCCCTTCAATAGTGATTGCCAGAATTGTTGGAAGTGAGTCAAATCTAATCGAGGGTCTTGCACAAATGGTGGCTCAGGCCACGCAGTATAGGCACGATCGGCAAGGATTCGCCAAATCTCTTGATCATCAATGATTGTGGAAGGAGGCTCTGGTTTAAAGGGCTGAAGGACTTGAGAAACAGTTGCTCCCTGGGTAAATGCCCTTTGAAAGCTTGCTAGCAGCTGGGCACTAGGGCTTTGGTCTGTGATGATTTGATAAGCAGCGATCGCAATCTGCAAAGAGTTAGCTCTGCGATCAGGAGTTCGGAATAAGCGATCGCGAATTTTCTTGATCTTTTTCTTGAGTCGGCTCAGGGGCATTTGTCGATTCAATCTCGTTAGCTGCCGAACAGCTTCAGGATATCAGTGACTGTAGAACCTGCTGGATCTGTTGCTGAACTTGTCCATCAGCAAAAGCCTGGATTTGCTGTGTGGCTCGCGAGCGTAACTCTGACAGCTGAGCAGGATAGCAACCCAATTGAATTAGTTGATCAGCAACTTCGAGGGGATGCTGAGGATTCGCATAGGTGGCCGCAGCCCCCATCACTTCACGCAAAACGGGAATATTGGCTAAGAGGCTTGAGCGTCCACAGAGGGCAGCTTCAATCATGGGAATTCCGAAGCCTTCCTGCCATGAAAGGAACGTTAAGGCACGACAATGGCGCAACAGACAAATTTTCTCTGCTTCAGTGAGATAGCCAGTCCAAAGAATCTGATCAGTCGAACGAGATCGTTGCTGCAACTGCTGGGCATAGTCTTGCGTATGAACATCTGCTGTCCCGCCAATCACCAGAGGTAACTGAGTTCTAAGGACAGCTACCTGTTGAGCAGCGATCAGCGTTTCTAAGTTTTTGCGAGGTTCGATCGCTCCAACAAAGAAAAAATAGCGATCGCGTTCTAATCCATAGCGTCGGAGAACTGCGGCTGCGAAGTCAGGGCGATCGGTAAGGGCGAGGGCTTCTGCTGAAAAACTGACAGGCTGATAAAGGGTTAGTGTTCGGGATTCCGCCTGTGGGAACAACTCGAGGAATTGCTGGCGAGTCGTTTCAGACAGACAAATGATGCGATCGCTATAATCTGCGGTTGCTTGTAATCGTCTGAGAAAGGTCACTGCTTCATCGGGATGTCGTAAATAGTTTAAGGGAATTAAATCGTGAATGACTTGAATCAGTCGGCTACTTGAGGACACTCTAAGATTTAACGGTGAGCTGGTTAGGACGACAGGATAGTTCTTAGTCTTAAGAAAGAAAGGGCGATCGCTGATTTTTGCCTGTAGTCGTAACTTGCGATAGAAAAATGGATGATTGATGAGTTGATCAATCTGCTGAAGATATTGGATGCGATCGCCAATGATTAAGTTTGAATCTACTTTGATTGGTGTTTGCCGCGATCGCCCTAGTCGCTCAGCAAAGTAAGACTGCGCGAGCTGAATCCGTGACCAGTTAGACGGTTGATCAAGATGGCGATGGAGACTTAGGCTAGCCAAACGGCCCTGCGCTAAACCTCCTGCACCTGTCAATAGATGGAGGGGGTAACCACTCTGGTGCAGTAGGCGAATCATCGCCTTCGCATAGGTTGCAATCCCTCGATGGATTGGCCCCTCTAGATCGAGTCCATAGGCTAGAAGTAGAGGAGGGAAATTAGTCATCAAAATACTTGTGCTTGGTACTAAAATTGGTTGCTAGACTATCACTAAATATTCAAAAAAGATTCGCTTGAACTTGCGTTCTTCCTTGAATTGAGTTCAGGATCTGCTTAGCTTGTGCCATTAAGCCTTGTAGATAGGGATGGTCTAAGTCAATCGCTTGCCAATCTTGCCCAGACTTCTGAATCTTTGCTTGCTGGCGATTGCAATCAATTCTGAGAATCGATCCTTCTGCGTTTGTTAATCGCCAAATTGTTGAGTTGGCAATAGTTTCAGTGGTGAGTTGATAGGTGCGATCGCCATATAAAAAAGTGATCGAATCTAACTCTTGGCTCAAACGAATGCCAGCAATTTCCAGTTGGAGTTCGCGACGATCGTTCCAGATGTTTTCGCGCAGGTAATAGGCGACATCCACTCGATCCTCGGGAACGGGGCGATCGCCCCACCGCCAGTAGACAGCTGTCACCTTGGACTGTCCGTCGCTCAACGTCAGCTTGAGATGCTCTTGACCGTTGCCCATCCGGCGCTGATCGAGAATGGCCAAATTTTTGGCCCAGTAGAGCGGCTCATCATTGGCAATGCCAAAAGGCTGGAGCTGCTGTTGCTGCTCAAACAAGTTCAGGCTTGCCAGAGCGATCGGCAATTCTGCATCAATCTGGATGGCTGGACGCCGACAGTCCACCGGTAAACAGTCAGCTGCAAAGGCTTCCAGGCGCGATCGCCAAGCTGAGAGATTCTCAGCCGACAACGAAAAGCCACCAGCAGCTCGATGCCCGCCAAAGCGACCGAGTACATCGCGGCAATGTTCCAGCGCAGCAAAGACGTCAAATTCAGGGGTGCCTCGGGCGGACCCCCGCAGATGCCCGTCCTCTTCGTAGCTAGAAATGAACACGGGTACCCCGTAACGCTCCACCAAGCGGGAGGCCACAATGCCAATCACGCCATGATGCCAATTGGGCTGTGCCAAGACCAGTACCGCAGTCTGGCGATTATCAAAGCCCTCTGCCTCAACGATTGCGATCGCTTCCTCTGTAATCCGATCGCAGAGCCCGCGCCGCTCTTGGTTGGTCACCTCGCAAATCCCAGCCAATTCTTGGGCGCGATCGCGGTCTTCGGTGGTCAGCAGCTCAATCACCACCTGCGGATCGCCAATTCGACCGATCGCATTGATCCGAGGGCCGAGCTTAAAGCCAATATCCTCAGGTTTAAGGCTGCGATCGCTGGTCTTGACGCCTGCCGCCTCCATGAGGGCTTGCACACCCACCAGTTGGGACTGAGGCAAGAGCCGGAGTCCACGCTGGAGCCAGCGGCGATTCACCCCCGTGAGCGGAGCGAGATCGGCGATCGTGCCGAGGGTATAGAGCTCTAGTAGCGGGCGAATCAGTTCTGCTTGGCGATTGAACTGCTCCGCCACACAGAGTGCTAACACGTAAGCAACACCGACACCCGCTAGTCCGTGATAAGGCGACTCTTCCGGGAGAAGTTTGGGATTAAGAATGGCGTTAGCAGGCGGCAATTCTGGTGGGAGATCGTGGTGATCGGTAACAATCACCGTCAGCCCCAACTCGCGGGCTCGAGCGATCGGTTGATAGGCGGCAATGCCGTTATCGACGGTCAGCACCACTCGGACGCCAGAAGCCGCAAACTCTTCGACAATCCGCTCGTTAATGCCGTAGCCTTCCTGCATCCGGCTAGGAATGGCGTACTCTGCCTTGGCTCCCAACTGGCGAAAGGTGCGCAGTAGTAAGGCAGTACTGGTCATACCATCGGCATCGTAGTCGCCGCAGATGGCAATGCGATCGCCGCTGCGAATCGCTTTCTCAAGCAGCAGCACGCTCTCGACGAGGTCTTCAAATTCCTCGCGAGGATCCGGTAATTCTTGCTGCTCTGGCTTCAGGTAATCCCTTGCGTCAGCGATCGCACCGAGCCCTCGGTTGATCAGCACTTGCGCCAATACGGGCGGCAGATTGAGCGCAGTTGCCAGCACCGTTGCTTGAGAACTGCTAGGTGCAAGGATCCAACGCTGCTCGGGCAAAGGGGTCGCCGCTTGGGCCGGTAGACTGATCAAGACCTCGGTTCCAATTCGCTTCTCAATTGTAGGGAGACTCAATTTCCATGCCTGCCTTGCAAGCTCTGATCTTTGATGTCGATGGCACCCTAGCCGAAACAGAACGAGATGGACACCGCATTGCCTTCAATCAAGCCTTCGCCGAAGCGGGTCTGGACTGGGATTGGACGCCGGAACTCTACGGCGAACTGCTGAAAATTACTGGCGGTAAAGAGCGAATTCGTCACTACCTCGATCGCTGGCAACCGGAAGCGCCGGAGGTTGAGGATCAAAAAGCCTGGATTGCTTCGCTGCACGCCGCCAAAAATGCTCGCTACCACGAACTTCTGCACGGTGGCCACATTGGTTTGCGGCCGGGTGTCGAACGCTTGCTGCTGGAAGCACGGGAGGCTGGTCTGACCCTTGCGATCGCCACCACCACCACACCAGAGAATGTTCTCACCCTGCTGCGCTGCACCCTGGGCGAGGAGAGCATCGGCTGGTTTGCTGCGATCGGGGCCGGCGATGTGGTGCCTGCTAAAAAACCAGCACCAGATATCTACACCCACGTGCTCAAGGAACTGCAACTGGAGCCAGAGGTTTGTCTCGCCTTTGAAGATACCGCTGCTGGTCTAAAGTCCGCTTCTGGTGCTGACCTAGCAACCTTTATCACCCAGGGTTACTACAGCCGCGACCATGACTTTACCGGCGCGATCGCGGTGCTGGATGGCCTTGGCCATGAAGAAGAACCCTGTCAGGTGATCAGCGGGCCGGACTACCTTGCCCCAGCGGTTCGCCTAGAAGCCCTAGTGGAACTCCACGCCAGCCAAGCATGAGCGCCGTTTACACTCTCGCGGAACTGCAAGCAGCGATCGCGGCGGAGCCCGATCGCTGGCGACCGCTGGTGCTGACCAACGGCTGCTTCGATCTGCTCCATGCCGGCCATGTGCGCTATCTGCAGGCAGCCCGGAACTTGGGGCGATCCTTGGTAATCGGCCTCAACAGTGATGCTTCGGTACGGGGCATCAAACCCCAACCCGAGGGGCAACCGCCCCGCCCGATCGTGCCGGAACAGGAGCGGGCCGAAGTCCTAGCCGCCTTGGGTGCCGTCGATGCCGTTGTCCTATTCAATGAGCCGACTGCGACGGAATTGATTCAGGCCTTGCAGCCCGAAATCTACGCCAAAGGGGGAGACTATAGAATTGAGTCGCTACCCGAAGCGCCTGCAGTCCAGAGCTATGGCGGTGCCATTCAACTGATTGCTGTTGAAGTCCCCAGCTCCACGTCTGCCTTGATTGCGCGAATTCGGGGCGAGTCGGCTGATTCGCTGATCAAATCCAGTACCTCGCGCTGATGACTTCGTCTTTGTCTTCCCCCGGGCTCGATCTTGAACAGTTGCGTCAGCGACTCCGCAGTAAAAGCGATCGCCCGCGACGGCAAGCCATCACCCAGTTATTGAGCTTGGGTGAGCCCGGCATCGAAGTTCTCAAAGACTATCTGCAAGATTGCCGCGATCGCGGCTTTGATTGGGTCGCGGGCACGATTTTTCGGGAGCTACTGGCCCTGCAGGATGAAGCGATCGCGCTTTACCTCGCGGAAGCTTTTCCCTTTGGGTTGCTCTACCTGCCCTCGGAAAAAGGCATCGACTACCAGCCAATTCAAGACGCGCTGATCGAAGGGGACTGGCAGGAGGCCGATCGCCTGACCACGGTCAAACTCTGTGAACTAGCGGGAACGGCTGCCAAAACCCGTAAATGGCTCTACTACACGGAAGTTCTGAATTTTCCGCGACTGGATCTGGAGACGATCGACAAACTCTGGCGGGTCTACTCCGAGGATAAATTTGGCTTCTCAGTCCAGCGCGAACTCTGGCTGAGCGTCGATCGCGTCTGGGAGCAACTCTGGCCTCGCATCGGCTGGAAGCAAGGCAACATCTGGACGCGCTATCCCGGCGCCTTTACTTGGAGTGTGGAAGCACCCCGTGGGCATTTGCCGCTGACCAACCAATTACGTGGGGCGCGGGTGATGGCAGCGCTGCTAGAGCATCCGGCCTTTTCCGAGCCGCAACCCTAGCCGTTCTGGCAGTGGATTGTGCCAAGTTGCAATCGCTCTGTTAACGAACTGCCGAGCTTGTACCCCTCTGGGGTAGGCTATCTCTTAGCTCGTGCGCAACCGAGCCATCGGGATGCCTGAGGCAAGCTGCGGCGGCGTTCTGAACCATTGCTCTCAATCTCGTCCAGGAGGTCTACAAGGGAATGAAACAACTTGCACAGCGACTGTTCTCCTTGGCGCTTGTGCTGGCGCTTGTGCTGGGTATTTCCGTGCAGTCTGCACAAGCACTGTCTCTTCAATCGCCCCTGCTAGCGGTCGCCGAAGCAGAGATTCGTAACGAAGCTGATGCTCAGCGGATCGAAGCTGGCGGCAAACTCGACCTCAACAACATTGGGGTTCGGGCATTCCAACAGTTTCCGGGAATGTACCCCTACCTCGCCAGCAAAATTGTTCTGGGTGGCCCTTACGACTCCGTGGATGATGTGCTGAAGCTCGATCTCAGCGATCGCCAACGGGAAGTCTTCGAGCAGTACAAAGAGAACTTCACCGTTACTCCTCCCCGCGACGCCCTCAACGAAGGGGATGACCGGATCAACAACGGCATCTATCGCTAAGGCCTCGTCCCTGGGTTTGTAAGCTCGCAGCGGTCGAAGTCGCTGCGGGCTTTTCTGTAGCTTGATCCCTTTGCCAACGCCCTGCCTTTGTCTGACTCTGCTGCGCCTGCTGCCGGTTCCACCGCCTACGACGTGATCATCGTCGGTGCCGGTGCGGCTGGCCTCTACACCGGTCTCTGCCTGCCGTCCCATTATCGGGTGGCAATTCTCAGTAAGGATCTGCCGCAGCGATCGGCCAGTGACTGGGCGCAGGGGGGCTTGGCGGCAGTGACAGCTCCAGATGATTCAGCCGATTTGCACTACGCTGACACCCTTAAAGCGGGTGCAGACCTCTGTGAACCGGCAGCGGTCCGCTTGCTGGTTGAGTCGGCTCCACGTTGTGTGGCTTCGCTGCTTGAACTGGGGGTTGCCTTCGATCGCACGAACGATCATCTGGCCTTGACCCTGGAGGCCGCTCATTCCCGCCATCGGGTGTTGCACGCGGCTGACACCACGGGGCGGGCGATCGTGACGACGCTGCTTGAGCAAGTTCTGCAGCGCCCCAATCTTGAAATTTTGGCTCAGAGCCTGGCAGTTGACCTTTGGCGCGATCGCGAGGGTCACTGCTGTGGTCTCTTGCTCCTGCAAGGTCAGCAGCTACGCTGGCTAGCTGCCCGCGCCGTCATTCTGGCTTGTGGCGGTGGGGGGCAAGTCTTCTCGCAGACGACCAATCCAGCTTTGAGCACCGGCGATGGCGTGGCTTTGGCAGGCCGAGCAGGAGCGAAGCTGCGAGATCTCGAGTTTTTCCAATTCCATCCGACTGCACTGGTTTGGCCGGGTGCACCGCGCTTTTTGATCAGTGAAGCAGTCCGGGGCGAAGGGGCTCATGTGGTGGATGCCCAGGGCGATCGCTTCCTGTTTCGCTACGACGATCGCGGCGAACTGGCACCCCGCGAAATTGTCAGCCGTGCTATCTACCGGCATTTACTAGAGACGGGTACGGAGCAGGTCTGGCTAGATTTGCGACCGATTCCGGCAGCGACCGTCGAGCATCGCTTCCCCAATATCTTGCAGAAGTGTCGCCGCTGGGGTTTGGATCCCCTCCAGCAACCGCTACCGATTGCGCCTGCTGCGCACTACTGGATGGGTGGCGTCTACACCAATCTCAACGGCGCAACCACTTGTCCTGGCCTCTACGCCGTTGGCGAAACAGCTTGTACGGGCGTGCATGGAGCCAACCGCCTTGCCAGTAATTCCCTGCTGGAATGTTTGGTGTTTGGTCGTCAGTTTCAAAACCTGCAACTTCCTGCTGCGATCGCCGCTTCTAGTCGCCTCGATTCAGTCCACCCATTAAGCGTGATGGGCGATCGCGATCGCTGGAAAAAGCAACGACAAGCGCTGCAGGATTTGGTCTGGAAAGCTGCAGGCATCTGTCGCGATGCCGATCGCTTGCAGGCGGCGTTAGCCCAGGTCGAAGTCTGGCAAGCCGACTTGGACGCTGAGCCCCTCAGTCAAGCAATCGCGGCGATTCCCCTGGGACAGACCCAGCAGCTAGACGGTCTAGACGCTGAAGCGCTGAGGGATTGGGGCGAACTGCGCAACCTCTTAGCGATCGCCCAGTTGATCCTCAAAAGCGCTGATTTCCGCACAGAAAGCCGGGGTGGTCACTACCGGAGCGACTACCCCAAATCCAATCCAGGTTGGCGAGTCCATACGGATGTTCAATCAGGCCGATGGGGCACGACCGCGATCGGGCCATGAGCAATCAGCCAGTCTTTCAGAATATTGGGCCCGTAGGCCACGCGATCGCTAGAGCCAAACGGCTAAACCCAAAACACTGATAAAGACGCCCAGCGTGATTAAGCCAATGATCGTCATCTTGCGTTCATGGCCATCGATTTCATGCTCGAGGGTCTTTTCCATGCCCTCACGGAAGCTGTCAAAGTATTGCTGCCGCAGCGCTTCCTGTTCTTCGGGGGTCTTTCCTTCGAGGTCTCGATAATGTTTTTGGGGCACAGGACATTCCTCAGTTGCAACCGAACGCGAGTAAACCGCTTAAACCAGCCCCTAGCTTGCAATTTCCATCGCTGTTTGGCAATTGTGAATTGAAATCTGCCCAAGCGCGACTGCATTCGTCGGGATCAGCGCGATCGCAACCAGCGCACTGCAGCGGACGAAAACCGTGCCCTTCGGCACTCCAGAGGGAGAAGGATCAGCGACCATAGAGGGGCTGTTGTTATCGGACCTGTGCCGGTGCTCTCAGAAACCCGTCAACCGTCTGCCTTAGCGACTGTCTTAGCTCAATTACAGACGGTGCTGCTGGGCAAGGAACGACAAATTCAGTTAGCTGTCGCCTGCTTGTTGGCAAGGGGGCATCTGCTGATTGAGGATTTGCCGGGTATGGGCAAAACGCTGTTGTCTCAAAGCCTAGCCAATAGTTTGGGCCTCAGCTATCGGCGGGTGCAATTCACCAGCGATTTATTGCCCGCTGACTTGCTCGGTGTCTCGATTTTTGAGCAGCAAGAACAACGCTTTCGCTTCCATCCGGGACCGATTTTTAGCCAGGTGTTGCTGGCGGATGAAATCAATCGGGCTAGTCCCAAAACCCAGAGTGCGCTCCTGGAGGCGATGGCCGAACGGCAGGTCAGCCATGAGGGGGAAACCTACCCGCTGCCGCTGCCCTTTTTTGTGATCGCTACCCAGAATCCGATTGATCAAGCGGGCACGTTTGCACTGCCTGAATCGCAACTCGATCGCTTTTTAATGCGACTGGAATTGGGCTTCCCCAATCGTCAAGCGGAGCTAGCGATGTTGCGCGGCAGTGATGGCGATCGCCCTAGTGCCGCTTTGTCATCCATCCTCAATGCTGAGGCTTTGCAGGAGTTGCAACTAGAAGTTGCGAAAGTCCGCGCCAGCGATCCGTTGCTGGAGTACCTATTAGCCTTGGTGCAAGAAAGTCGGCAGCGATCACAGATTCCCAATCCGCTTTCGCCACGGGCGAGTAAAGCGATTCTGGCGGCGGCCAAGGCTTGGGCCTTTCTATCGGGACGCGATTATGTGTTGCCCGAGGACATCCAGGTGATTTTCCCGGCTGTGGCCGAACATCGACTGCGGGGCAGTGTCACGGGGCAGGGCGATCGCCGCTATGCGGAATCCTTGCTGGAAAGCGTGGATCCTGTGCGATGAACTTGCGGCGATACCTGATGCATTGGGGGCGATCGCGTTTTGAAGCGTGGTTGGCGCGACAGTTGCCGCCGCGATCGCCAATTCGCTTGAATCGCGAGCGAATCTTTATCTTTCCCAGTCAGTTTGGGGCAGTTTTTCTAGCATTGGATATCGCCTTTTATCTAATTGGCACCAACTACCAAAACAATTTGGTTTTGTTGCTGAGCTTTTTGCTGCTGAGTTTATTTTTGGGCTGCATTTTCCAGAGCTTTCGTAATCTCGATGGCCTCGAACTGGAAGCCTTGCCCGCCCCGGATGGACAAGTTGGTGAGCCTCTACGTCTGTCGGTACGTCTCAAGACTGAAACGCCGCGCTATGCCCTACGGCTGCATCTACCCAAGAGCGATCGCCCGCGCATTGCCGAACTACGATCGCCCAGTGAGACTGTCAGTCTGACGGTGATTCCCCTGCAGCGTGGCTGGTATCGTCCGGGACGGCTGCAAGTGCGCAGCGACTATCCCTTGGGGCTATTTCGGACTTGGACGGTCTTGGATCTGGGCTGGCAAGCACTGATTATTCCGCAGCCGGAACGCTGGCCGCTCCAAACTGCCGCGATCGCTGCCACGGCTGCCACCGCTGATCAGCCGATCTCTAGCTCGCAACCTCACCCAGCCACCAGTGAAGACTTTGTTGGTCTGCAACCCTATCAGCCTGGAGAATCGCTGCGGCGGGTGGCTTGGAAACAACTGGCGCAGGGACGAGGTCTACATAGCAAAGCCTTTGCGGGTGAAAGTGCGCAGCAAAGCTGGCTGAGCCTGCAACAGACGCCAGGACAGGATCTGGAGCAACGGTTACGGCGTTTGACTTGGGCTGTGCAGGAACTCAGTCGCCGGGGCGAAGCTTTTGGGCTTTCACTCGGGGCTCAACGTTGGGAAGCCGAGACTGGCAGCCAGCATCAGCGCACCTGTCTGCAAGCGATCGCCCTCTACGGGTTGGAGCGCTCCGTATGACGGCTGCTGTCTGGTGCCCGCCACGGTTGGGGTTATGCCTGCTGAGCGGCGGCTATCTGATTGCCCTACTGCTGCAGCTAGGCGATCTGCCGCCCGTAGCTGCTTTTGTCGCGATCACCCTGTTGATTTGGGGACTCATTCGCCAGTGGCAACAGCGATCGCTCTTACCCCAAACGCTGCGCCATGGTCTGACCGCGATCGCCCTGATCTTGGCGCTGTTGGTGGGCCTTCCTCAGGGGTTGCTCAGTGTCTTCCTCGGGCTGTTGACTCTTGCTTTTGCTCTCAAGTTGTTGGAACTCAAGGAAGAGCGAGACTACCAAGCACTGGTGTTAATTGCCTACAGTTTGGTGGCTCTGGGTTTTCTGCTCCGCCAAAGTTTGCTGGAAACGCTGGTCTTGCTAATGGCAATCGCTTTGGCGACCTTGGGATTGGCAGCCCTCTATCGGCCGCTTAGTCGCCCACGCCAGCCCTTTGCAGCTTTGTTGCGACTCCTGGGGCCTGCGATCCCGCTGTTACTTGTGCTGTTTTTGATTGCCCCACGCTTGCCGCCCCTCTGGGGAGTACCGGTCGGTCAACGGGCCGTGACCGGTTTGAGCGATCGGGTGTCGCCCGGAGAAATTGCTGACCTCAGCCGCTCCTCGGCCTTGGCCTTTCGCTTCAGCTTCCCCGAGGCATCCCTCCCCAGCGATCGCTTTTACTGGCGGGCAATGGTCCATGAACTGACGGACGGACGGAGCTGGCAGCCGCTGCCCTACCGTGATCGCTTCGATCCGGGTGAAGTCGCCCCAGAACTGACTGGGGAAGGCGCGATTCCCTACACCGTCATTGCCGAGCCGAGTCAGCGCACCTGGCGCTATGCCCTTGAACTCAGTCGGCCAACGAGCGAAGGCATTGTCCTCGATTCGCGCTTCGAGTTTCGAACCAAGATTCCGCTCAGCCAGCAGAGCCGCTATCAAGGCGTGACTTTTGAGCGCTATCAGGCGGACTTGACGCTTTCAGCGCGCGATCGCCAGCTCAATTTGCAGCTGCCACCAGGGAGTAATCCCCAAACCCGCGCTTGGGCGCAACGGCTTCGCGATCGCTTCTCGAATGATGATGCCGCGATTGTGCAGGCCAGCTTGCAGGAGCTCCAACAGCAGGAATTTCGCTATACTCTGCAGCCGCCGCTGCTCACAGCTAACAACAGCATTGATGACTTTCTGTTCCGCAGTCGGGCGGGCTTTTGCGAACATTACGCCAGCAGTTTTGCCTTTTTGATGCGAGCGGCTGGTCTTCCGGCGCGGGTCGTGACGGGCTATCTCGGGGGGGAGTGGAATCCGCAGGCCAGTTACTACAGCGTCTTGCAGGCCAATGCCCACGCCTGGACAGAGGTTTGGCTAGAGGGTCAAGGCTGGACTCGGATTGATCCAACTGCAGCGATCGCCCCACTGAGACTCAGTGAAGGGCTGGAAGCTGCGTTAACACCGGAAGACCGTGCCCAAGCCGCTGGTGGCCTCCTTGGTGCGGCAGTGCTGCGCCGTCTGCCACTGCTGGATCAGGCTTGGCAACTCTGGGCTTCAATCGACTACCGCTGGACCTCTTGGGTACTGAGTTACGACAACCAGCGTCAGCAGGAGATTTTGGCTGCGTTGCTGGCACAGGTAGGACAGGTTGGGCTGTCTCTCTTGCTCGTCGCAACTTTACTGATCGCCGCTGGGTTGATGTGGTGGCTGTCCCGGTGGTTGGATCAGCGATCATCCGAGGATCCTAGTCTGCGCATCTATCAACAGGCCTGCCGCACGATCGCCAAAGCCGGTTGGCCGCGCTACCCCCAAGAAGGACCGGCGGCCTATGCTGAGCGGCTGCAACAGCTTCAGCAACCCTGGACCGCGGTCTTCAGTCAGCTCACCCAGCAGTATTTGGCTCAGCGTTATGCCCAACAATCGTTGCCTGCCCAGTCCCTGCAGCGATCGCTCCAAGCGCTCCGGCGGAGTTTGCGGGTGAAGACTCGTTCCTCCTAGCGGACTTGTAATTACTGGCAGATGGCGTTGCCGCGATCGCGCCTCTAAAATGACTGCGTCCCAAGTGGAGACTCTGATGCTGAGCCAGCGTGAAAAAGATACCCTCATTGCCCAATCTGCAGGATGGTTGAGCGTCGTCCTCAACTTGGGTTGCAATGGCACCGGCTACATCTACCAACGACGCTGGCGAGCTTTCTGGATCGGGGGATTACTCGCTTTTGGCTGTGCCTTCATTGGAGGCGCTGGCGGTGCGGTGTTAGGAACCGCGATCGCCCGTAGTGAAAATTTGACCGATGAGGAGTCGATTGGAGCTGCAGCCACCCTCGGGCTCGTGGGTGTGTATCTAGGCTTTGGCGGCGTTGGAATTGGGTCTGCTGTTGAAGCGGGTTTGCGAGTCTCGCGGGTGCGGCAACAGCTGGAGGCTGCTGAAAAAGCTGAGAGTGAGGGATTGGCCTAGAACGCTCAGGGCGATCGCCTCAGAAAGCAGACTGACAGGGGCGGGCCGAAAGTTGATTCGGGCTGAAATGTCAGAATGAGGGCGTCGATCGCCTCAGCCCTGTGACCCTCGATTTTGATACTGCCCGTCAGCAGCTAGACGACCTCATTCACCGTTATCGCGATCGCGCTGATTTTCTGGCGATTCGCCTCGAAGAATCCCAGGCAACGGACATTGCCCTGCGGGGCGATCGCTTTGAAACCCTCAGTGAAAGTTTGGCGGTGGGTGGTCAGGTTCGGGCTTGCTGGAAAGGCGGTTGGGGCTTCGCCAGTTTCAATCGCCTCAGTCAATTGGAAGAACGACTGCAAGAGGCGATCGCGGCGGCTCGCTTGATCGGCACGGAAACCACGGAACTCGCACCGGTTGATCCGGTACGGGCAATTTGGACGGCACCGCTCACAGGGCGATCGCCGGACCAAGTGGCGCTGGCAGAGAAGAAGGCGCTCTGCCAGCACTACACCGAGATTTTGCGCAGTGGCGATCGCCGCATTGCCAGTACGAGTGTGCGTTACGGCGACAGTCACCAGCGGTTGCTGTTGGCAACCTCGGAAGGCACCTTGCTAGAACAGTCTTGGTCAGACTGGGAAATGCGCTTTGCCGCGACAGCTCGCGAGGGCGATCGCGTTCAGACAGGGCGTGAGACGACTGGCTCGCGGCGCGGCTGGGAAGATCTGCTGGGTCTGGATGGGGCTGTGCAGGGGGCTCGCGATCGGGCGCTGCAATCGCTTTCGCTGCCGGTTGTGGAAGCGGGGACTTATACGGTCGTTATTGATCCGATCCTGACGGGGCTGTTTGTCCACGAAGCTTTTGGCCATCTGTCGGAAGCGGATATGGCCTACGAAAATCCTGAGCTGCTGGAAGTGATGAGCTTAGGCCGTCGCTTTGGCCCAGAGACCCTACAAATTTTTGATGGTGCCGCCCCTGAGGGACATCGCGGCAGCTATGCCTATGACGATGAAGGTGTTCCCGCTAGCACGACGGCTTTAATTACGGATGGTGTCCTCACAGGGCGCCTGCATTCTCGGGAAACGGCTGGAAAACTCGGGGAAGCGCCCACCGGCAATGCCCGCTGCTTGGATTTTCACTATCCGCCGATCGTGCGGATGACCAATACTTGGATTGCGCCGGGAACAACGCCGGCAGCCGATCTGATCCAAGGCATTGAGCAGGGTGTCTTCGCCCGCAATTGGCTGGGTGGCATGACCAATGGTGAGATGTTCACCTTCTCGGCGGGCGAGGCTTGGATGATTCGTAATGGTGAGCTGGCGGAGCCGGTGCGTGATGTCACGCTCTCAGGCAATGTGTTCTCGACCCTAGCGGCGATCGAAGCGATCGGTGATGACTTTGTCTGGGATGAGTCGGGCGGCTGTGGCAAGGGTGGCCAGAGTGGTTTGCCCGTTGGCTGCGGTGGTCCGAGCCTGCGAATTCGGGATGTCGTCGTCGGTGGCGAAGCGAGTGATTAAAAAGCGTTCGCGCTAGACGGGACTCTAGGTCAGACGCGAGAATCAGAGATTGCTGTGTTTGTGATCGCTCTCTCCCATGCCGCAGGTTGTGCTCTATCAGCCCGAAATCCCGCCCAATACCGGCAATATTGCACGCACCTGTGCCGCAACAGACACGCCCCTGCATCTGATCGAGCCCTTGGGGTTTGAACTGAGCGATCGCTATCTCAAGCGAGCGGGCCTCGACTACTGGCCTTACGTCCAGCTGACGACCCATCCTGATTGGTCCGTATTTCGGCAACAGCAGCAACAGCAGGGCGGCCGACTGATTGCGTTTACAACCAAAGGGGAATTGAACTATCTCGACTGTGACTTTCAAGCCACTGATTGGTTGCTGTTTGGGCGAGAAACTAGTGGCCTACCGGAAGATGTTTTGGCCAGCTGTGACCATCGCGTTCGTATCCCCACACCTCAAGCAGGAGTGCGCAGTTTGAATCTGTCGGTGAGTGTAGCGATCGGATTATTTGAAGCGCGGCGACAAGTTTACTTTGCGACTAATCCTGCCTAGTTTGAGACTATTACAGCGGAGTCTTGGCAACGCTCTCAATGAACTGACTGAGATTGGAGCCATGTTTTAGCCTGAACTTAGGGATAGTCGCGAATCACATAGCCAACGCCTCGCACTGTCTGTAAAATTCGTTGCGGATTTGAGGCTTCTAGCTTTAATCGCAATGCTCGAATATAGACTTCAATAATATTAGACTCGCCCATGAAGTCATACCCCCAAACTTGCTCAAGAATTTGGTCACGGGTAACGACTTGTCGAGCATGTCTTAGGAGAAACTCGAGCAGATCAAACTCCTTAGCTGTCAGCTCTAGTCGTTGACTCCCTCGATAAACTTCATGGGTTAGACGATGGAGTGATACATCAGCAAACTGCAGGCGATCGGGCTCTTCTGGATTGACCCGACGTAATTGCGCCTTAACTCGTGCCAGCAGCTCCTCGATGCTGAAGGGCTTTGTGACATAGTCATCAGCCCCTGAGTTTAACCCCGAAACGCGATCGGAAATTTCATCCTTAGCTGTCAATAAAATGATTGGTGTTTGAACACCAGTCGATCGTAGCCTCAAGCAGATATCAACTCCAGAAAGAGTTGGTAACATCCAGTCCAGAATGAGTAAATCGGGTTGAATACTTCTTGCTAAAGATAGACCGTCTAGACCGTTGTTGGCAACTGTTACTTGATAGCCTTCTAAGCTGAGTTCTTGCTCAACAAACAGCAGAAGCTTCGGGTCATCCTCAATGAGCAAAATATGATTGTTCATGGCAAGGATTCCCAGTTGGGTAAGATGATGGTGAAAGTACTGCCTTCCCCTAGTTTAGACCGCAGCGTAATTTTGCCCTGCATGCCTTCAATCAAGCTTTTGGCAATTGCTAATCCTAGCCCAGTTCCATCACGCGATCGTGTCATGGCTTCATCCACTCGGTAAAATCGCTCAAAAATGCGACTTTGGTGAGCAAGAGGAATTCCTACTCCTTGATCGATTATGTGAATTAAGGTCTGTTGATTAGACTGCTCTAAATTAATGTAGACCACTTGATCTTGATTCGAATATTTGGCTGCGTTATCTAGCAGATTGATCAAAGCTTGCTCTAAACGATTTTGATCAGCGTAGACAACAATTTCACTCTTAGGGGTTTGCATAATAATTTGACGCCCAGTGACACGTCGTGTCATCTCAGCAACTTCTGCTATCAAAGTATTTAACACAGTCGGCATTAAGCGGAAATGCAGATTGCCGCTATCAACTCTTGCAAGATCTAGTAAATCTTGAAGCATTCGAATCGTTCTTTCAGCTTCTGCAGATGCTGTTTCTAGGGCTTGATTTTGATAAGAATTAAGATTGTCACCTCTTCTCAAAAGACTTTGCAGATATCCTGAAATCACTGTGAGGGGCGTTTTTAACTCATGGGAAACATTACCTACAAACTGTTGTTGTTGCTCCCAACTGATCGATAGACGATTCAACATGTCATTGAATGCCTTTGCAAGCCCTAAAATTTCCTCGGGAGCGTGGCGAAGTTCAAGAGGATCAGCTCCGAGATCAATGATTGAAATGTTACTAGCAATCTGGCTGATCTCCTTAATTGGAGCCATTGCTCTACGGATTCGACTAGCTATCACAACAATCAAGGTAAAAACCAGTAAAATACTGCCTAGCTGTAGTTGACTAAACAAAGAATCTAACTGTCTTTGATCTTCTGTAATATCTTGAAGCCAATATACATTTCCAATAGGATTTCCATCAAGACTTAGAGCAGTCTGAGCGAGAATAAAAGACTGCTGCTGTATCTGAAAAACTTTAGGATCATTCGATGCGGGTAACTTGTTAGCCACTTCAATCAGATCACTTGAGGGAATATTCATCCCTCTCGATCGCGCTAAAAGTTCCCCTCTAGGGCTGCGAACCCAAATGAGGAGCCTCGGTTTAGAAACTTGGGCGATCGACCGTTCAAGCTCTAGTTGAATGGAATCATTGAGACTACTGATCTTAATTATTTCAGGAAAACTATCAGAAATATAACTCAAATTTTGTTTGTAGCCATTAATCAGAGTTTGTTCTAATCGCCAAGATGACCACAAGGTGATGCTGCATACACCTAATGCGGAGATTAAGGTCAGCTCAAGAGTCAGCCTAAATTGTAAAGAGTTTGTAGCAACTCGACTTCCTCCAAGCTTGTTAAAAATTGATTGAATATGGCGAAACATTGATTTGGCTAGAATTTCCTTTGATCAAGCTGTTGCTTAAGCTTATAAAACATTTCTAAAGCGAGCAGTACATGATTTTAGTCAAATGCTGAACTGCTCGCTAGAACTTCTATCTTTTTAGGGTGTCATTGTTGAGAATTTTAGGCCAATTCGCATTTGCTTTTACAATTTTAGTTGCTGTGTCTTGCTTCCATTCCTTCTGGGCTTCTAAACTGTAATTAAGGTAAAGCTTGCCATCGCGAATTTCCCAAGCATTAGGAATCGTTGTAGCTAAAACACCTGCAGATGCTGCTTTAGCGCAATAACCGCCGTACTGCGGAGCATATTTAGTTGGGTTTTTTGCGAATAAGTCACGATTCATTGTGCTTGAGAACTGCCACTTTACACCATTCCAAGTGTGAGTAAATTTTGGACTCCCTTGAACGAGTGAATTGCTTCGAAAATATGCAACAACATCTTGGCCATCTAAAGCAATACCATTCTCGTTGTAAACGGCTGGAAAACGAGTGGTTGCTTGAGCGAGCCTAGAATGACTGATAGAAGTTTCGACAGATTGAGTAGAGGTTGCAGCTTCTAGGCGGGTAACAACGCTAACAGATGCTAGGCCGACCAAACTGCAGATCAGAAGATAGCTAAGTTTCATGGTTCCTTGATTGTCCTTGTTCTGCTAAATGACTAATTAAGGTTTCAAGCCTTTGGATGTGAGCTGAAAACAAAAAATCAGATTCAGCTAAAGCAAGATTACCGATGCATCACTCGATTTAAGTGATGATTGGATGAGGAGAGGCAAAAGAATGATTAAAAATGAACGATTATCCTGCCCACATTATTCAGGTTTAATTCATTGAGATCCTGTACAACCTATCCATTTTTCTGACTGATCGCTCAGGACTTATGAAGGGTTCAGGTTCCAGTGGGTTCCTTCTCAAAACTCCTTGGAAACATTTTTATTGCATTCTCGTCACATCTCCTGTGGCGGCGGGAACTCACGATCGCCTTTGAGAGATTGCTGAGGGCGGCATCCTTACTGGCTATGTGTGCCAGCACACTAGCCTTACTCCGACCACTGCCGCTCTCATGCAGACTGTAAAGAGATCTTGCAAGTTTGCGTTTTCTGCCCTTCTCATCTTGTCTCCATGACCGTTTTTGCCCAAGCTCACGCCCGCCTCGGTCTGGCTTGTTTGTTGGTGTCAATCACAGCCTCGGGCTGTCAGATCTTGCCGCCAAGCTCTGCTCAAACCAATCGGGAGCAGCAGCGATCGCCCATCACTGCGGTGGATGCTGCGGTAGTTGAACGGCAACCCCTCCAAGAAGCCACCCGGTACACCGGCACGACGGAACCTTTCCAATCTGTGTCGCTGCGGGCTCAAGTTGAAGGTCAAGTGCTGGGGCTTTCCGTCGATGTGGGGGATCCAGTTCAGTCGGGGCAGTTACTCGCCCGCCTAGACGATCGCCTGCAAAGCACCGCGGTAGTTGCGGCAGCGGCAGAAGTGGCGGCTCGTCAGTCTGAAGTGGCTAGCCAAAGAGCTGAGGTGATTGCTGCTATGGCCTCCGTCGAGCAAGCTCGCCTCCAGCTCCAACAGGCCCGATCCGATGCAGCCCGCCTAACGCGCCTGTTTCAGGCGGGAGCAATTTCTGCGCAGGAAGCTGAAACAGCTCAGACTGCCGTATTGACGGCCGAACAAGCGGTTCGCACTGCCCAACAACAGGTGCAAACCCGTCAACAGGCTGTGGCGGCGGCTGAACGTCGGGTGGTTGCCCAACAGGCGATCGCCAACCAAGAACAGGCGCGGCGCAACTTCACGCAGCTGATTGCGCCGGTCACCGGTCTGGTTTTAGAGCGCAGTACGGAAGCAGGTAACCTCGCTCGTGAGGGCGATGAGATTCTCACGATTGGCGACTTTAGCCGCATCAAAGTTGTCCTGCGTGTCTCTGAGCTAGAACTTGCCAACCTGCGGGTTGGACAGTCCGTCCAAGTCCGACTGGATGCTTTTCCCAAGCAGACCTTTACGGGGCAAATCAGCCGGATTGCGCCGGTAGCTGATCGCCGAACCCGGCTGATTCCTGTGGAAATTACCATGCCTAATCCTGATGGTCGGATAGGCAGCGGTTTATTGGCGCGGGTGGTACTGTCCAGCAGTGCGCCTGACCCGATCGTCGTCCCTGAAGCGGCGCTCTCGACCGGGGAGACGCCCACTACAAGCGATCGCGGCACTGTGTTCGTCGTCAAAAAGCAAGGCGATCGCACCACCACCGAAGCGCGATCGGTGCGGTTAGGACCTCGGGCCGATGGCCGTGTGGTCATTCAAAGCGGCTTACAAGCGGGTGAAACGATCGTGGTGCGCAGTGCCAGTCCTCTCAAAGCGGGCCAGCAGGTTCGCCTCAGCATTCTGTCCACAGCGGGAGACCAGAACGGATGAGCCCAACGCCGCCTCCGAAGCTCAGCCTCAGCGGGCTTTCGATTCGTCGCCACATCGGTACCCTGATGCTGACCTTGGCCACAGTGGTTGTGGCAGTCTTTCTTGTCAGTCGGCTTCAGGTCGATCTCTTGCCGTCGATCACCTATCCGCGAATTGGGGTGCGGCTGACGGCACCGGGACTGGCGCCGGAAATCGCCGTGGAAGAAGTCACCAAGCCCCTCGAAGAATCGCTCTCGGCGACTGAAGGGGTAGTGCAAATCTTCTCGCGCACCCGCGAAGGCGATGTCAGCATTGACCTCTTCTTCGAGCCGGGAGGAAACATTGACCAAGCCCTCAACGATGCGACGGCCACCTTCAACCGGGCCCGATCGCGGCTCCCCGAGGGCATTGAAGAGGCACGACTATTCAAGTTCGACCCATCCCAGTTGCCGGTCTACGAGTTTGCCCTTTCCTCCACTGAGCGATCGCCCCAGGAATTGCGCCTGCTTGCCGAAGAAGAACTGGCCCGAGAGCTGACCTTGCTGCCAGGGGTCGCAGCGGTTGATGTCACCGGCGGTCTCGAGGAGGAAGTGCGGGTTCTGCTCGACCCCGATCGCCTGCAGGCTTTAGGCATTGGGCTGGAGACCGTCCTCAATGAATTGCAAGAGAGTAACCAAGATGTTTCTGGTGGCCGACTGCTGGGCAGTGCTGAGCCCCTGACGCGGACAACAGGACGTTTTCAAGACGCCCAAGACATTTTAGATCTGACCTTCGAACGAGCGGGTAGCGAAACCGATCCGTCCCAGCAGTTACGGCTGCGAGACTTTGCCCAGGTCATTGACGGCAGCGCTGAGCAGCGGATTTTCGTCAGCCTCAATGGTCAGCCAGCCGTCAAGGTTAGCGTCCAGAAACAGCCGGAAGCCAACACGATCGCGGTTGTTGACGCTGTTAAACAGCGCTTGAACCAACTTCAGGCCAATCAAGTCCTCGGCGAAGGAGTGCAGGTATTGCCGACCTTGGATGAGTCGATTTTTATTCAAAATGCGATCGGTAATGTCACCAGCTCCGGTCTGGCTGGGGCTGGCCTTGCCGCGCTGGCGGTACTGCTCTTCCTCGGCTCTTGGCGGCAGACCCTGATCATCGTGATTTCAATTCCGCTGGCGACGCTGGCCGCGATCGTGATGATGCGACTAGCGGGCTTCTCCCTCAACATCTTCAGCTTGGGCGGACTGGCACTGGGCGTTGGCATTGTTGTCGATAACTCGATCGTCATGTTGGAGACCATCGCCGATGGCGTTGGCATCACCCCTGGTCGCGATAGCCGCAGTCTGCTTTCGCCGCGACAGGTGATTGAGCGGGCGATCGACAGCAGTCAAAAAGTTGAGTCAGCCCTGATTGCTTCAACGACCACCAACTTAGTGGCGGTACTACCCTTTTTGATGCTGGGTGGCTTTATTTCCCTGCTGTTCAGTGAGCTGATTCTGACGATCAGTTTTGCCGTGGCGGCTTCAATTTTGGTGGCGCTGACGGTTGTGCCGGCTATGGCCTCGCGACTGTTGGCTCGCAAGGAAACCAGTGGTCTCGATCGCTGGCCCCCGCTGCTGGCCTTTCAGCACCAATTTGCTCGACTGCAAACGGCCTATGGTCAGGTGCTCCAGCGTCTGATCAACCGGCCGCTGCGCACGATCGCGATCGCTTTTCTCGTCTTGGGTCTGAGTGGCGCCTCCTTGCTGGGCCAGCTCTCCCAGGAGATTCTGCCTCGGATTAATACAGGCCAAGCGCAGCTCTTTGTCCAGTTCCCACCAGGTACTCCCTTGGTGGACAACCAACGGGTGATGGCGGCGATCGAGCAGTTGATCCTCGAGCAACCCGAAACAGACTATGCCTTTTCGACGATTGGGGGCTCCCTGTTTGGGGCCAATACGACCACCAACGTTCTACGCAGTTCCAGCACAATCACGCTGAAACCTGGCAGTGATGTCGATCAGTTTGTTGAACGACTGACGCCCGCCTTCAACCAACTCAATTTGGTGGATACCTTGGTGCGGGTCACCCCAGGCTCAGTACGCGGTTTGATCACCAATAACTCGCCGCTACGCGGTGCCGATATCGACGTCATTCTCCAGAGTGAAGATCGCGAACAACTGGCGATCGCGGGTGAACAGGTGATGCGAGCTCTGGGGCAAGCGCAACTCGCCCGCTATCGACCCGACAGCGATCGCCGCGAACCAGAATTGCGAATCCAGCTCGATCGCGAACGAGCAGCGGCTCTCGGCCTGAATCCCAGTCGCGTGGGCAATACAATTCAAACCGCGATTGAAGGTTCGATACCAACCCGTCTACAGCGGGGCGATCGCCTGGTGGATGTGCGGGTGGAAGTTGCCAACACGGCCATCAATACGCCGGCTCAATTGCTGCAGCTGCCGCTGTTTAGCAACACGGGCTCGCTGATTCGCCTCAATGACATTGCCCGTCTTGAGACGGGGGCTGCCCCCTCCGAAATTCAGCGGATTAACCAACGACAGGTCTTCCAAATTGCCGGCAACCTCAGTCAAGGTGCCAGCTTGAGTGCTGCGATCGCAGAGGCTGAGCGCCTGATTGACTCCGTCGATCTCCCCTCGGGAGTCAGTTTGTTGCCCAGTAGCGCTGCCGAGAGCAACCGGCAGTTGCAGGCCAGTCTGCCGATTCTGGGTGGCTTGGCTGGCTTCTTGGTCTACGTGGTCATGGCGGTGCAGTACAACTCGCTGATCGATCCGCTAGTGATCATGTTCACGCTGCCTCTGGCCTTAGCCGGTGGCATCCTGGGGCTCTACTTCACGAACACCGCGATCGGTGCAACGGTCGTCGTTGGGGTGGTGCTACTGGTTGGGATCGTCGTCAATAACGCGATCATCCTGGTGGAACTGGCCAATCAACTGCGGGAAGAGCAGGGCTGCGATCGCCGCTCGGCCATACTGCAAGCGGCCCCGCAACGCCTTCGCCCCGTGCTGATGACGACACTCACTACCGTGCTGGGGATGTTGCCCTTGGCGCTGGGCATTGGTCAGGGCAGTGAGTTCCTGCAACCGCTGGGGATTGTCGTTTTCTCGGGGCTCTCCCTGGCAACGGTGCTAACCCTGCTGGTCATTCCCTGCTTCTACGTGCTGCTCCATGGGCTTGCTGAGCGCTGGACCCAGCATCCTTTGACAGTGACGGCCCTGCCGTTCGTGCCCGGGGGGCTGCCGCGTCCTTCGGTGGGCTCCACAGCAGACAAGTCCTCGATTGACCCCTAGGAGCAGACTGCAGCAACCTGCGATCGCTAGTAACCGCCAGTGGTTGGCTCAAAGGCTGATTGCTGAGCGGTTTTCCAGTAGCGAGAGAAGCGCTTCAGATCGACATAGCCCTCGATCGCTGCAAACTCTGGCCCATCGCAAATCTCGAGGTTAAAGTCCGCTTCGATCGCATCGGCGATCTGGTTGAAGCGGGGACTGGGGCTGTCGGTAGTCGCAATGCAATCCGCTCCATGGGCTTGGGCAAAGCGCCGCAGTTCTGTGGCCGGATCACCACGCCGGATCGTGACGGGCAACTCCAGCAGACATTCGTAGATGAAGACGACGCGCTTGAGGCTGATCTGCCAGTCCTTGAGCAAAGAGTCATCCCAGACCCAAAGCGCCGGAGCTTTGGGATGGCGCAGGAGAGCGGGGTTTTGGGGGCTGAGGGCATCCCCGTGGATCCAGACAATTGGTTTCATGGTTTAGCGCTGGCGAGAGTTAGAGCGATCGCGGTGCCAGCGTCCGCCTTGGCGGGGTTGGTCGCGAAATTCGGCCTTGGGAAAGAGCTGATCGGCGAGCTCGTCGTAGCTGCCGTCAAAGGGACAGCGATCGCGGCTGGGGCAATCCTGACAATCGCGATCGCCGTTGTAGCGCTGCAGGTTCTCGCGGTTAAACCAGTAGGGCTTGGTGCTGAAGGTGCTGGCTACCCACTGCCACGAGAGGTTATTGCTGGCGGGGTCGCCATCGAGTAAATGCTGAAGAAACCAGCGCGCACCCGCCTGCCAGCGAATGCGCCGCCAATGCACCAGATAGGCCGCCATCCACATGCGGGCATGGTTATGCAGGTATCCAGTCTCCTTCAGTTCACGACTGAAGCGATCCATGCAGGCTAAGCCTGTCTCAGCCGCTTGTAGGTCAGGCGGAAGCGCCTCGCTGTATTGTTGGCTGTCCCAGCCGGTTTTGTAGGGCTCACGATCGCGCCAAATGCGATCGCCCCACTCCCAATAGATCCGTTGCCAGTAGTCGCGCCAAGCCAGTTCCGTAATCAGTTTTTCGCCATCACTGCGCTGGCGAATTTGAGCCAAGACGCGATCGCGGACGGTTGCCAAACTAAGAACGCCGTGGCGAATGTAGGGCGACAGGCGTGTCACTGCACCGTCCAAAAAGTTGCGGCTTTTGCCATAGCGCAGCGGGTTGATCGCCTCGAGCTGAGCGATCGCGGCTTGATAGCCGCCTGGGATGGGACTGACCTGGGCATCCACGGCCGCCGCTTCTGGAAATTGCTGCTGCAGATAGTCGATCAGTTCTTGGCGATCGCGAAAAGATCGCCGCAGATCATGGCCATCGCTGGGTTCTGAGCTCATGTAAGCAGCAACTTTACAATTCTTCACTTTTAACACGCTGCCCGAGCTGGGGGCGATCGCCCACTTGGGTCAGGAGCTCGGCGCCTCAGAAAAGCTGGGACAATTAGGTCACGTCGATGCAGTGAGGAGTGGCGAGGGTGAGCGAGGATTGGACGCTAGCAGAACAGCGGTTGCAGCAGTATCGCTGTCAGACGGAGGACCTGCAGCTCAGCCCAGAGGCAGTGCAACAACTGCGTAGCGATCTGCATACTCTGGTCACAGCAGCGGACTTTCTGACCCTGGGAATCTGCGCTGAGACCTCAGCGATCGCCCAAGCGGCCTTGGCAGAGTATTGGGCCGCCCTCCAGCAGCCAGCCCTCGAACCGACCGATCTACCGGCAATCGCGGAGCCCTGTTTCCTCAAAGCCAATGGGCGATCGGGGCGGTTGCTCTTGGATACCTATGAAGGAGCCTACCGAGGCGTACTGATCACCGTGCATTCCGACCTAGCGGCAGGCCCGAGCGGCACCTACGGTCATTTTCCCCTCGACCTGTTTGCAGCAGCCTAGTTGCGGAAATTGTTGTTGTAGTGAATGACGGCTCCCGCCCACTGCAGCTTCTCGCGCAGGATGCGGTAGAAGGAGCGATCGCTGTCTAAAACCAGGAACTGAGCAGGCTTTTCGGCCATGCGAATATCCACTCGTTGGCCCGGCCAGATCGAAGTGGCCAAGACTCCATCCATCCAGAGCTTGATCGTGGGATCTTGGGTGCCCAGGGGCCAAACGCTGACCACCGATCGCGGTGGAATCACGATCGGGCGGCTGGATAAACTCATGGCGCAGATCGGCGTGACCGCTAAGGCATCGACGCCGGGATGGACAATCGGACCGTGGGCGGCAGCGGTGTAGCAGGTAGAACCCGTGGGCGTTGAGACAATCAGGCCATCTCCTTGGTACTGGTCGATGATCTCGCCATCGACTTCCATTTCGAGGATGCAAACAGACATGCGATCGGGTGCCGCCGGCTTCACACACATGTCGTTGAGGGCGTAGTAGGTCTCGCTAATGGGTTCGCGATTTTCGCGCCCGCCCTCATGCAGGCTAGCGGCCAGCATCATGCGCTGTTCCACCGCGTATTGATCGTTGCGCAGGCGATCCCAGAGTTCAGCCTCGGGTTGAAAAAAGTCTCGGGGCTGCGTCAAAAAGCCGAGGTGTCCCCCGACGTTGAAGGTCAACAGCGGAATGCCTGCATCGGAGAGGTGGCGAGCGGCGGCCAACACGGTGCCGTCCCCCCCCAAAACGATCGCTAGATCAATCGGTTCAGTGGCCGAAGCCAGGAAAACTGGAAAGGGATTATCGCGTGCCCCGCTCGGCCCCAACATGACGTGAATCCCTTGGCTTTCGAGGCAATGGGCGCAGTCATCTGCAGCCGCTTTGCTGGTGGGATCACCGGCTTTGTAGGCGATGATCACTTGGCGCAGTTGCACGGGCGCGCTCTTGAACGCAGGTATAGCCTCAGCCTAACCTCGATCAGCCCACGGTCAAAAGAAGAAGATCCTGATCCCTTCAACGCTGTTGCCTGGAATCAATCTGCGGGGATCACAAACGAGAGCGAACGCCATCGAGTAACCAACTGACGAGGCCGGCTCCCAACACCAGCCAGAGCAGCGGCCAAGTCAAAAACTGCTCAACGTTCTGGATAGGGATCCAGAAAAATAGCTTGGCGATCGTGAGGGCAATCCAGACCAAGGGCAGAAACAGACCTAGTGCGATCGCCATGGGCTCACACCTCCCCCAGAACAATGCTGCCCTGCCGCAGAACTTGCCATTGTCCATCGGCTTGCCAGCGCACGAGCTGTCGAGGCGAGGCCAGATGGATCCGGCCAGGGATCCTCGGCCAAAACGGTGACCTCAGGAAATTCCGCTGCGATCGCATCTGGGTTTAGTAAGGCCGGTTCTCCAGAACGGTTGGCACTGGTAGTCGCCAGTGGCCCTGTTTCAGCCAAAATTTGACGGGCGAGCGCACAGGCGGGAATGTGGAGTCCAATACTGCTGCGATCGAGGGGATTAGCAGCTGCGGGTAGGCGATCGCTGGCTGGGAGAACCAGCGTCAAGGCGCCTGGCCAATATTGATTAGCAATCGCATTCCACTGCGCCTGATCCTCAGGACTCCCTTGGGCGAACGGCCATAGTTCTGCTGCCGTCGCGGCCATCAGAATCAGGGGTTTTTCGGAGGGGCGTTGCTTGAGTCGATAGATTTGCGCCGCCTGATCTGGTTGAACTGCTAGGGCGGGCAGCGTATCGGTGGGAAAACTAATCACCTGACCGGCTTGCGCCGCTGTGATTACTGCCGCTAACGAAAGACGCACCATCGTCCTCAAGCACTCCAACTGGCCGAAACAAAGCGATCGCGGCCCGCTAAATCGCGATGACTTTGGATCTCAGAATAGCCAGGAATGGCCGCCAGCAAAGCCGTTACAGCGGTACTTTGACCGGCCATGTGTTCGCAGAGCCACAGACCGAGCGATCGCAAATAGTCAGGCGCCGCTTGGGCTAAATGGCGTAGCGCTTCTAACCCATCAGGGCCAGACTCCAGAGCTTGACGCGGTTCATGATCGCGGACTTCCGGCTCTAGGGCTTGCCACTCTTGAGTGGGAATGTAGGGCGGATTGGAGATAATTGCCTGCAGTTGACCTCGATAGTCGGCCAAAGGCACCAACCAACTGCCCTGATACCAGCGGATGCGATCGCTTAAACCATAGCGGGCTGCATTGTTCCGGGCGATCGCCAGAGCCTCAGCACTGTCATCGACGGCAAGGACGGTGATTTGGGGTAGTGCCCGCGCTAACGCGATCGCGATCGCACCGCTGCCAGTCCCTAAATCCGCCCAGAAGCCTGTTTGTCGGGCTGGTTCTGCTTGGGACCAAGCGATTGCTAGGTCGATGATCAGCTCTGTTTCTGGCCTGGGAATCAGGACAGCGGGGGAAACCTGCAACTCCAAGTCGCGCCAAGGCGCATGACCTGCCAGATACTGCACCGGACAGCGCTGTCGGATCCGTTGTTGCCAGAGATCCGCGATCGCTGCTAGTGGGCAACGTAGCTCAAGGCGATCGCCTGGGGCTGCCCAGCGTTGACGTTCTAGCGGAACGCCGGCCACTTCCCGGAGGAGCCAGTCCAATTCTTGGCGATCGATATCCGGCGCCAGTTGCTGCTGGTGCGATCGCCAAGTGAGCACAGCCTGCCAGGTAGTGGTTGCCATCCAAGGCTGGGGCTAGTTAGCCGGACGAGGTGTTGGGGTTGGGTTGGTGGCTCGTGGTGGAGTTGTCCCAGTTCCTGCTGCGGGTGGGGTTGTCGTCGTTGCTCGCGGCGGTGTGGTGCCGTTGGTAGGCGTGAGCTGCTTCACCAATTCTTGGAGGACTGGCAAGCTGCTGACCGGTGGAAGTAATTCGATCAAGCTCTCGTTACTCCCAGGCTGTGCCGCAGTCAGGGTGTTGATAATCGTCAACAAATCCGTGACCGTAATTGCGTATTCCCCTGCCTTCGCATTGGTGTCCTGTTTCTTGAGTTTCTCCAACTCTGCTGCCAAGGGTTCGTATTCCAAGAAGAGAGGAATGCGGCGGATGGCATTGCCCTTTGCGTCCTTCACCGGCTGACCTTGTTGATTGGTCATGGTGATTGAAAGGGACTCGGAGTAGAAGATTGGGACAAAGGCTTCAGATTCTAGCTGTTTGAGTTGCTCCGGCTTGATGTTCTTATCCGCTTTGTAGAGCTCCAGTGCCTTTGCCCGCTGTTTGGGATCCGGGATAATTTCGTAAGTGACCTTGGGGTCATTGGTCTTCTTCAAGAAGTCAAGAATGAGTTCCAAAGCTTTAGGCAACAGAAGTGAGCCAATTCTGGCGTCTTTGCCGAGGGGCTGATTACTCTTTTGTAGTTCTGCAAGAGCAGCTTGGGCTTGAGTTTGGTTGATAAAAACCGGGAAGGTTTTGTTAACTTCTTTTCCGTCCTTGTCCCGAGACGTGAACAACAGGGGCTGTTGTTCTTTGGTCAGGATGACAAAGACAGGGACTCTGCCAATGCGGGCTGCTACTTCTTGATCCGAAAGGGCGATCGCGGCAGGTGGGGCAATCAGAGGGATGGCAACGCCTCCAGATAGGGAGATGACTAGAGCGGCGGCACTGGTAAGAAATTTGTTCACGTCAATCCCTAATTCACGACGATGCTGGTGGCGTAGATCTTGAAGCAGGGCTCTCAGCCGACCTAACTCTACGCTGAATTTCGACTGTCTCGCCATAGACGGCCAAGAAGCAGAAGCGGTTCCAACCGGCTAAAATGCCTGCGAAGTTCAGACTGATCCATGATGCAGCGATCGCGGTCGGCTTGTGTTGCACTGATGTCTACAGTGCTACTGGTCAGTTGTCAAACGCAAGTCCAGTGGCCGTGGCAGGATCCGGGGGGGCTCAAGTTGGGTAGCCTGCTGCCGCTGACGGGAGATTTGGCTCAGTATGGCCGACCCATGCAAGACACTGCTGAATTGCTGGTGCAGACGGTCAATGCCTGCGGCGGGGTGCAGGGGCTGCCAGTCCGCCTGATTCCAGCAGACGATGAAACCAAACCCGATCGCGGCGTTGCGGCCATGACCAAACTGGCGGAAGTCGATCGGGTAGCAGGGGTGGTCGGCGCAGCGGCCAGCAATGTTTCGGATGCAGCCTTGACCCTAGCGGTCAACAACCGTGTGGTGATGATCTCGCCTTCCAGCACCAGTCCTCGTTTTACGGAACGGGCCCGCCGGGGGGATTTCAAAGGCTATTGGTTCCGAACGGCTCCCTCCGATGCGCTGCAAGGGCCAGCCTTGGCCAAACTGGCGCTGGATCAAGGCTGGCGATCGGTCTCGGTCATTGCCATCAATAATGACTACGGCAATGGGTTGCTGCGATCGTTCATTCCCGCTTTTGAGCAGGCCGGCGGAGTGGTGTTTAACCGCGATCAGCCGGTGCTTTACACGCCTGATGCCAGTAGCTTTGACAGCGAAGTGGAACAGGTTTTTCGCGATCGCCCCGATGCTGTGGTGTTGATTGGCTACCCAGATTCCGGCGCCCTCATTCTGAAAAGTGCTTACGAAAAAGGACTGTTGGGCCAGTCTACGCAAATGTTGCTGACCGATGGTCTGAAGACTGATCAATTGGCGGAGCTGGTCGGACGTAATCCTCAGGGTCGCTACATCGTGCAGGATCTCGTCGGCGTTGCCCCCAGTTCGGGCGGCCCGGGCCGCGAGGCGTTCCTCAAGCGTTATCAAGAGCGTTTTCAGCGATCGCCGCAGGTGTTTGATGCCAATACTTGGGATGCCGCAGCGCTCTTGGTTCTGGCGGCTGAGAAAAGTAAGTCCTTGGAAGGGGAAAAGCTCAAGGACAGCGTGGCAGCGATCGCTAATGGTCCGGGAGAGCCAGTCAGTGATATCTGTCAGGCCTTGGCCCTAGTGCGCGCGGGCAAACCGATCAACTATCAAGGGGCCAGTAGCGAGCTCAAGCTGGACAACAATGGCGATGTTTCTGGGCGCTATGACTTCTGGCAGTTTGATGCTGATGGCAAGGTCAAAATCCTCAAGACCGAGAGTTTTCAGTAGAGGATGACGCTGAGTTTCAGAGCTGATTGCCAAGCTGTGAAGATCTCCTTCAGGGCTTGTCGATGGGCGATCGCTGATTGTTTCCGGCGCTGCCTGGGCTCCGGCGATTGCTTGCCGATCGGCTCGGTGCGATCGAAGCACTAGACTGAGAACGAGCATGGAGCAAGCTGTGAGCGACGCCGAGATCCTGTTAGTCGATGATGAGCCTGGACTGCGTGAAGCCGTTCAAGCCTATTTAGAAGACAGTGGCTTTCGAGTGCGCACAGCTGCCAATGCCCAAGAGGGTTGGGAGCAACTTCAGCAAGCCCGTCCTGATTTGGTGATCACTGATGTGATGATGCCTCGGGTTGACGGCTATCAGTTTTTGGCTCAGCTGCGAGGTGATGATCGCTTCAAGGCTTTGCCAGTGATTTTGCTGACAGCGCGGGGGATGACGGGCGATCGCATCCAAGGTTATGAAGCGGGCTGTGATGACTACATTGCCAAGCCCTTCGATCCAGATGAACTGGTGGTACGGGTCGAGAACCTGCTGCGCCGGCGCCGAGAAACGATCGCGGCTGTTGCTGACACGGGTAATCCTGACTTAGCGGAAGTTGCGCGACAAGTCGCAGAAATTCGAGCCATGCTCCAGCAGAAGCCGCAGTTGCAAACGCAGGCCACACCGCTCGCCCTGGACCTCACCCCTCGCGAAGAAAGTGTTTTGAAATTGGTTGCTCAGGGCTTGATGAACAAAGAAATTGCCCGAGAACTCGATACCAGTGTGCGCAACATTGAAAAATACGTCAGCAGGTTGTTCAGTAAGACAGGCACCAACAGCCGCACAGAATTGGTGCGCTTTTCGCTAGAGCATGGCCTAGCTGATTGATTCATGCCCGGTTGATACAGCGAGAAAACTATCGATTTCAACGGCTGGTAACGGTCGGCTAAACCAGTAGCCCTGTCCGTATTCGCAGCCAATTGCCTTAAGAAATTCAACCTGCTCAGCGGTTTCAACTCCTTCGGCAACCGCTTGCATTCCCAACCCGTGAGCCATCGCCACAATCGTTTTAACAAGGGCACAACTTTCGGTGGAATGGGGAATATCTCTGAGGAAGCTTTGATCGACCTTCAGCGATTGAAATGGATACCGTCGCAGATAGCTAAGGGCAGAGTAACCCGTTCCAAAGTCATCAAGGGCGAGGGCAATTCCTTTGCGATGAAGAGTATCCAGCATTTGCGCAATAGTCGAGGTATTATCGAGCAGCATTTGCTCGGTAACTTCGAGCTTGAGATAGTTCGGTCGAAAGTTATGTCTTTGTAGGATTTTAGCTGTAATTTGGGTGAAGCGATTGCTGCGCAATTGCCGAGGTGAAAGGTTGACCGCAACCCAAAATGGATAGTTGTATTTCTGTTGCCAAATAGCAACATCTTGGCAGGCTTGTTCGATAACTCGATAGCCCAGAGGAATAATTAAACCGGTCTCTTCAGCGATGGGGATAAAGCGATCGGGGGGGATGTTACCCAGCTCAGGATCATGCCAGCGTGCCAGAGCTTCAAGGCCAACCACATGATTATCTTGCAAACTGATGATCGGTTGATAGAAAACCTTTAGTTGGTACTGCTCTAGGGCATGTCGTAGATGAGTTTCAAGTTGAATGCGGGCGTGAGCTTCAGCATTCATCGTCGGCATAAAGAGCTGGAAGTCATTGCCGCCATTACGCTTAGCGCTATACATCGCGGTATCAGCGTTGCGCATCAAAACTTCTGGCGTGACGCCATCGTTGGGATAGCAGGCAACACCAATACTTGCCGTGATCACGAGCTCCTCAGCCTCAATAGTGATTGGCTGAGAAATAATCTTGAGGAGCTGTTGAGATAGTTTTTCTAGGTGGATATTTTCCTTGACGGCAGGGCAGATAATCAGAAACTCATCACCCCCAAGGCGTGAAATAGTAATTTCTCGCGGGAGATGATAACGCAGCCGCTTCGCTATTTCTTGAAGCAGGCAGTCGCCATAGGAATGCCCCAAAGTATCATTGATATTTTTAAAGCGATCGAGATCGAGCAACATCACAATGACAGTATCGTTGCTGCGCTCACTCAAAGCAGTTGCTTGTCGCAGTCGATCAAGGGCAAGACTGCGGTTAGGCAGATCGGTTAAGCTATCATAATTAGCTTGATGATCAAGCAACTCGCGGTTCCGTTTTTGCTCAGTGATATCTTCTTTGACAGCAACAAAATGAATGATCTGTCCTGCTAAGTCCTTGACAGGCGAAATCGATGTGCGATCCCAAAAAAGCTCACCTGTTTTGCGCCGATTGTAAAGCTCACCGCGCCAAGTTTCGCCAGCCGTGATCGTCTCCCAAAGGTCTTGATAAAAACTAGGAGACATCAAGCCTGACTTGAGAAAGCGAGGATTTTTACCAATCACTTCATCAGCACCATAGCCAGTCATGAGTTCAAAGGCAGGATTAACATATTCGATGATGCCTTCGGCACTAGTAATCAAAATACTGGCAGGGCTATTTTCAGTTGCTTCTTGTAGTAATTTCAGGCGCTGCTGAGTCTGCTGGAGACTGGTAATATCGGTGAGAAGTGCGAGATAAGCTTTGGATTGCTGCCAAGGAATTGGTACGATCGAGACTTCGACATAGCGTAGGCTGCCGTCCGGTTGCACCAGATCGAGCTGAACCGTGACGTTAAGGGTTAACGGCAGCCCTAAATACTTACCTTGTAATTCGCTGAGGGATTGATCAAAGACTTGCTCAGCGACATGGTTGGCGAAGAGGACAGCACCTTGCTCATCGAGGACAAGAATACCGTTGGGATTGCTTTCAATCAGGACTTGAAAACGGGTTTCGCTATCTTGAACGAGGCTGAGAATATGATGCTCTTCAGTAATATCTCGGATATTCCCTACTAAGCTAAGCAGCTCGCCTGTCTCATCATGATGCAGCAGACAGTGGCATTCAAACCAGCGATCGCTATGAGCCGTTTTAACTGGAAAATCCCATAGATAATGCGATCGCTGATTGCCTAGAGAAATAGCATTGGCTTGAAGGCTTTCCAGCGAGCTATGACAATGCTGCAGAAAACTAGTGAGTGTAAAAGGTTCATGAAGAGAGCGGCCTATCTGCGTATAAATATGTGGCGGAGCAAGGAACTCATCTGCCTGACTTCGATTCCAGCTCCAGTGCCCAACTTTATGGCTGAGCCGCTGAACTTCTAGAGATTGGAGTTGTTGCCAATCGAGAAAGAGATTTTGATGAGAGTCTTGGCAGGAACCCGTGACGAGCAGGAAGCTGGCCTCTGACTCGACATCCGCAAGCCACTGTAATTCTAAGGTCAGGGGAATATGAACGACTTCAGTAGCCAAAGCCACTCGCAGCTGCTCAACTTGTGGCTCTAAGTTTTGGTCTAAGTGATTGCTAGCAAGAACTTTCTCAATGACCTGCTGGAGCCAGCTGGGAATCGACAGTGTATTGGGATCGCTAAGCAGACTAAGCTGTTGCGCCGAGGGACTGGCTAGCAAAAGTTGCCCTGCTGGCGTAAACAGCCATGTCAAAGCCTCGCCAGCGAGTTGCTGAACGTTGGCGGGCTCTAGAAAAGGCTGTAGCGGGGACGACATGCTTAACCTACGAAGAGGAGGCGAACGCCCGAAATTAACACTGCTGTTTCATTGTGCGCCGAGTCAGTCTAAAAAGCCCAGAGATTCTAATCTCCGGGCTCTCAAGCTCAAGTAGGACAGTGATTATTCGGCTGCAGTTGCTAACTCTGTGCTGCCGCGTACAAAACGGCGTGTCAGGGAATTAAAGAACATCTTGCCGATCGCTGCGACAAGATTTCCTTCTAGCTCTTGGAACATGGCCATATTCATCCCAAAAGCATCATTGGCTTCTTCAACAATGCGATCGGCGGTTGCTTCATCAACTGGCAACGTGTCCATGGCTTGCCGATAGGTTTGTTTGAAGGCTTTTTCATCTTCAATCGCTTCGAACTCGTAGAAGGCGGTGCCTGCCCCGTCCAAGTTCATGCCGCGTTGCGCGATCGTTTTCAAGATTTGACCGCCCGACAGGTCGCCCAGATAGCGAGTATAGGCATGGCCAACCAATAGCTCAGGTGCAGTGTTGGAGACCTCCCGAATACGAGCTACGTAGGATTGGGCTGCTTTGGAAGGTTGGATTTGTTGCCGCCAATCTTCACCGTAGTAGAAGGCGAGATCCCGCTCAAGGCTGGTCTTCCGATTCAGCACAGGAAAGTAGATGCCTGCAATTTTGTCGTTGTCGCGATGGCGTTCAAGCTCCTCTTCCATGGCGGAGTAGACGAAGTAGAGGTTCGCGACCAGCTTACGGTAGGAGTTTTTCTCGACAACCCCTTTGAGGAAGCACTTCACAAAGCCGACGTTTTCGGCCATGGTGTGTGCCTTTTTGGTGCCTTCACGCAGTTTGGTTGCTAGATTCGCGCCCATGCTTATCAAGTCCAGTCCTTGTAGTACAGCGGCCCCGTTCAACAGTTCGGAGCCTCGAAAAAAGGTTTTAATCGGGCTGGGCAAGATACCCGCCTAAAGGATCAAGGTAAACCGTTTTTTCTGAGCGTTGCCGTTAAGTTTCCTTACAGCGTGGCGATCGAGCCGGAATGGTTGGGGAGCAGGAGACTCGCATGCGCTGCGGATTAATCGGAACTGGCTTACTGGGGACCGCGATCGCGGAACGCTTGCTGACGGTTGGACAGCTGCTCACGGTTTGGAACCGAACGGCTGAACGGAGTCAGCCTTTAGTCGCTTTGGGGGCCACGATCGCCCCGACACCAGCCGCATTGCTAGCCGACTGCGAGGTTTGCCTACTCTTACTCAGTGATGCTGAGGCGATCGCTGCAACCCTATTGACGGAGGAATCGCGATCGCAACTTGTCGGCAAGACCATCATCCAGATGGGCACGATTTCGCCGGCTGAAAGTCGAGCGATCGCTGACCAAATCGCGGCGGCTGGTGGGCAATATTTGGAGGCACCGGTGCTGGGGAGCCTGCCAGAAGCACGCAACGGCACGCTGATCGTCATGGTGGGGGCTGAACCGGCTGTCTTTGAACAATGGCGATCGCTTTTGTGCCATCTCAGTCCTGAACCTGAATGGATTGGGCCTATTGGAACAGCGGCGACTCTGAAATTAGCGCTCAACCAATTGATTGGCTCATTGACCAGTGCCTTTGGCGGCAGTTTGGCGCTGCTGCAACGGAGTGGTCTAGCTGTAGAACCCTTCATGGCAATTCTGCGTCAGAGTGCGCTGTATGCCCCAACCTTTGATAAGAAGCTGTCGCGACTACTTAGCCATCAGTACGATAACCCCAACTTCCCAACGACTCACTTGGCGAAAGATCTCCGATTGTTCCGGGAAACTGCAGCGGATCTTGGGATCACAACGGATGCAGTCGAAGGAGTTGAGTCCATTGTCCAAAAAGCGATCGCCCAAGGTTGGGGCGATCAAGATTATTCAGCCCTCTACGAGGCGATTAATCCTGATTCAAACTAATCTGCTATTCACCAGTAGATCGCGATCTCCGTTGCTGAAACCAGTCACGGAGAAGCTGTCCACAAGGCTCAGCTAAGATGCCAGCCAGGACAGATAAATGATGATGGGAGACTGGACTATCAGGTAAATTGAGGAGCGATCGAATTGCCCCAGCTTTGGGGTCATCAGCGGCATAAATCAATTGCCCAAGCCTAGCCTGAATGATAGCTCCTGCGCACATAGGGCAGGGTTCAAGAGTGACGTAAAGGTGACAGTCACTAAGGCGCCAATCACCGATCCGAGCTGCTGCTGCCCGAATCGCTATTATCTCTGCATGGCCACAGGGGTCACGATCGCGTTCGCGACGGTTTTGTCCGGTGGCTAACAGGTGCCCTTGATGGACAATCACTGCGCCAATTGGTATTTCGCCTGCTGTCCCTGCGATCACTGCCTGCTCGTAGGCGATCGTCATCCAGCGATGATGGGTTTCGTATTCGGGATTCGCGATCGACGGTGGAGGAGGTGCAGCCATGATCACGTTCCTTGAAGTATTAGGAATGTTGTCGTTCGGTGAGGGGCATCTGCCCAACCTATCGGGGGACCTATCGACTTAAGGCAGTTGCTTGCTGACAAGCTTGCAAAAAATTCTGAATTAACCAGGGCTTGCCTCCAAAGTGAAGATGGAGATAGGAGGCATGGAGATTGGGCTGACTGTAGCCTTCTCCATAGTGCAGAGATCCATCAAAGTTTTGGAGCTGGAAGAGCGGCTGTGCGATCGGCTCTCGCAGGCTGGAACGGTGGAATTCATGACCCCAAACTACCTGTCCTTTTTGCAGCAAAGGACTCGCCTGTTGGGCTGTTGCTTCTCGATAGCCCAAGGTTAAGCGAGAACCCATTTGTGCTGTTGCTGCGATCGCTCCAACCATTGGATATTGCGTCTGCTCAAAGTCAATGATGTGCTGACGGAGATACATCAAACCGCCACATTCGGCATAGCAGGGAATCCCTTGAGTGATCGCAGTCTGCACGGCTTGACGTGCGAGTAAATTATCACTCAACTCAGCTGCAAAAACCTCAGGAAATCCACCACCTAGATAGAGTCCTTGGACACCTGCTGGGAGTTGTCGATCTTGAAGGGGACTCCACTCAATTAACTCTGCTCCAGCAGCACGTAGTAGATCGAAGTTGTCAGCATAGTAGAAATTAAAGGCCCGATCTCGAGCGATCGCAATGGGAACTGATGACTTTAGAGAGATTGATGGGGTGGTAGACTTGAAAGCCGTGCTATTTAAATCAGAATTTGAAAGCAATGGTTCTAGTCGATTCCAATCAAAACACTGTTGACCCAAAACAGCAAGACGATCGATGACCGATTGTAAGTGGGGGAGCTCCGATGTTGGAATTAGGCCCAAATGGCGATCGGGAATTTGAATCTCATCCTGTCTCCTTAGAACACCGAGAATTGGAATTTCTAAGGGCTCTAAAGCATCTTTCAGTAACTCTAAATGACGATCGCTGCCAACCCGATTGAGGACAAGCCCAGCAATCTTGAGGCGAGAATCAAAGTTTTGATAGCCATAAGCGATCGCAGCGATCGACCGAGCAGTACTACTGCAGTTCAAGACTAGGAGGATTGGAAGATTGAGAATCCTAGCGATATGGGCAGTACTGGCAGTATCTGTTTTGCCAGTTAGACCATCAAACAAGCCCATCACACCTTCAACTAAAGTGTAGTCTGCGGTTTGGCTGTGCTGCTGAAAGCAATGTTGAACGTAATCCTCATCAGTCAGGATTGGATCTAAATTTCGACAATCTCGACCCGTCACAAATCGATGAAACATCGGGTCAATGTAGTCAGGTCCAACTTTGAAAGATTGAACAGATGCCTGACGAGCTTTCAGGGCAGCGAGTAAGGTGAGAGTCGTAGTAGTTTTGCCAACACCGCTACGTTCACCAGCAATAATGAGAGCCATCGGTTAGTAGTAGCGCGGGGTATAAAGCCAGTGGCGACCAGCTGATTCAAACTGACGCGTTTTACTAGAACCAATTAAGACAACGGTATTCATATCAACTAGATCAGCCGATAACTCAGCTAGATCAATGATTTGAATAGATTGCTTTTCTCGGCCAATGTTTCTCGCCAAGAGAACGGGTGTCTCTGGCGATCGCCAAGCCAACAGTAAGTCCCGTGCCGCCTCCAATTGCCATCGTCTAGTTTGGGAGACTGGGTTATAAAACGCGATCGCAAAATCTGCCTGTGCTGCTGCTGTAATTCGTTCAGCAATAATCTCCCATGGCTTGAGAATATCCGAGAGAGAAATCGTGCAAAAATCATGACCAAGTGGTGCACCGACCTGGGCTGCAGCTGCCTGCATTGCAGAAATTCCTGGACAGATGCGAATATCAAGCGTTTGCCAATCTAGATTTTCTGCAGTTTCCAAGACTTCAAATACTGCTGCTGCCATCGCATAAATACCCGGATCGCCGGAAGAAATGACAGCAACCTGTCGACCGATAGCAGCTAAATCCAAAGCATATCGAGCTCGATCAAGCTCAACCCGATTATCAGAATCATGACGCTGGGTCTGAGGCGATCGCCAAGGCTCAGCTAGATTTAGATAGGTTTTATAGCCCACCCAATCAGTAGCGTGCTGCAGCATTTGTCGCGCTTCTGGAGTCAACCATTCGGCTGAGCCGGGGCCAAGGCCAACGATACTTACCCGTCCACAAGCTTGGCCAATTATTTCGGGTTGGATTGGTTCTTCTGCGATCGCAATAGCGATTGTGGAATTTTCAGCTAGTATTTGAATATCAGAGCCAAGGATGCGCCTAGCCTGGTCACTTGCTGTTGCTGTCGGTGATTCTCGAATCAAGCGGACAGAGACTTGAAATTTGGCAGCGATCGCTTGAAGAGTTGCATGATTAGCCAGTTCAAATGGCACTCCGATTAAAGCGATTGCATCAGGGGCAATCTGATTGTCTGATAATAAATGATCGATTGCGGAAATAGTCTCAGAAATATCGAAATTATCTTGTGATTGGATGAAGATCCCAATGTTTTTAGAATAGTAAGTTAGACACTGAGGCGGTGGCTGCTGAAGCTGATGTGTCACTTGAATACAATAGGTTGCTTCAGGATCAAAAGGTAGCCTTGTCGTTTTTAGCCAAGCTGCTTGGCCCTCAATCCGTACTGGCTGGCCATTGAGAAGATCCGCAATGAAAGTCTTAGCTGTGGACGGAAAGGCTAACTGATAGCCCGAGGGGGGGGATAAGAGAGTTGTTTGAAAGCGGATAGCCCCGGTCGTTGTGATCGCTGCATGTGATTGCAAAACTTGAGCAAGCTGCTGAGCCAGCTGATTCGCTCCTTGGAGACTACCGAGCAATGGAACCACCGAGCTGCCGTCTTCTGCGATTGCTAATACAGCAGGCTCTTGCCATTTGTTATTTAGGACTGGTGCCAAAGCTCTAATTAAAATCCCCGCCGAACAGATGCCAATAATAGTCTGACCTTGCTGAAATAGGTTGCGAATCGTCTCTCCAAAATCCTGATAAGTTTGATCGGCAGACTCAGTCCGTTTCTGCAACCCATAGATCATGGAATCGGGCAAGCATTGTTTGACTTGAGTCGCTGTTGCAAAACTCAGCTCGTTCAGGATGACAATTGCGATCGTTGTCATTGGGGCTGAGTCTGGCTAGGAATTAAAATAAGTGCCCAGTAGGGAACTGCCTGAGGGTCAACCGTTTTAATGTCTAGGATCTGCTGATTTGCTTGAGTTGCCCGCTCAATATAACGTGCTCGATCAAGAAGATTAAGCTCAGCTAAAATAGATTTAACTTTGGCAAAATGACGGCCAAGTTTGATAATAATTGCAGAGTCAACCTGACTTAGGCGATCGCGTAAGGTCTCTGCATCTAGGGTCGCTGGCATGATGCTCAAGACATCATTTCGATAGGTGATCGGTGCCCCTAACATGGCTGCACTCGCAAAGGTTGAGGAAATACCAGGCACCACTTCAGTCTGAAACTGGTCGGCAAGGCGATTAAATAAATACATGAAGGTTCCATATAGCATGGGGTCACCTTCGCAGAGAACAGCTACGTCTTGTCCTGCGGTTAAATGCTGAGCAATCTTAATCGCTGCTTGATCGTAATAGGGTTGTGATGATCGCTCCACACTGAAGGGCAGAGGCATGGGAATTTCAATCTGATCTGTGCGGATATAATCTGCAACGATTGATCGCGCTAGGGCCTTGCCATTCTCTAGCGTCGGATAAGCAATCACAGGCACTTGCTTAAGAATCCGATAGGCTTTGAGCGTCAGTAGCTCTGGATCGCCAGGCCCAATGCCGAGCCCGTAGAGACGACCAGTAGAACTCATAGTTCACTCTCCTGAGCGATCGCGTTCACTGCTGCAGCCGCGATCGCACTGCCGCCGCGACGACCATGAAGGGTCATAAAAGGAACATTACGAGAGTTCTCAGCAAGGGCTTGCTTTGATTCGATAGCTCCGACAAAGCCAACTGGAAAGCCTAAGATCACAGCAGGGCGGTCAGTCGTTTCATCAAGGATTTCCAGTAAGCGAAAGAGCGCGGTGGGTGCATTGCCAATGACAACAACTGAACCCTGTAATTGCGATCGCCATAGCTCCATTGCTGCAGCTGAGCGAGTGTTGTTAATTTGCTGTGCGATCGCGGGCACTTCGGGTTCATTCAAGGTACAAATCACTGGATTCTCAGCAGGTAATCGCTTACGGGTAATGCCATTGGCGACCATTTGAGAATCACAAAGAATAGGACATCCATCCTTGAGTGCTTGACGTCCTGAAACTAATGCTGTAGCTGAGGCTTCAAAGTCTTGAACAATGTCAGTCATCCCACAAGCGTGGATGAGACGGACTACAACCGTAGCCAAGTCCTCTGGCAAATGGCTAAGACAAGCCTCTTCACGAATAATGCAAAAAGACTTTTTATAGATGTCAGTGCCATTCCGAATGTAGTCGAACATGTGCCGAGCTAATGTACTCCGAATCTAAAGTAGAACTGGAACAATAGTATTCAGATCAAACTGCGACCGCAGCAGAAACTGAACGAGAGACTCCGAAGTTGATTGTCTGTGTTTCTGATAGCGCTTTAAAACCTCTGTTATGAATGAGATGACCTGATGAAAACTCAGGCTGGGACCTGAGATTCGATCAAAGCGATCGCTATCTCCAAAGAAGATATTATATCGTTCGTTTGGCTTTTGCTCTTCAGGAGAATCAGCTGCAAGAATCGTAATCTCTGCTGGACTTGACTGAGCACAAAACTTAGAACAAGCACTGATATGAATATTAATTGGATCGAGTGCTTGGCAAACTTGATCAATGGCTTGTTGCAACCGTTCTGCAAGAGGTTGCGTTGGAACTATTGCTGCTTGACAAACAGGGTGACCCGCACAAGCAATGATCACAGGTTCTTTAGCAGTTGTTGCAAAGCCTAACTCTTGGAACCGCTGCTGAGCCTCGATTACTTCACTCTTGTTTAGGTTGGGAACGATGAGGCTTTGCCAGGGTGTTAACCGTATCTCTTGGCAGTTTAGGGCTTCTAGAATTTGAATTAAAGCTGTGAGTTGTAAACCTGTGATCTGGCCAAGAAAAGAACGAATGCCCAGATAAAAAAGATCTGGATTGCTTTGGGGATAAAAGCCAAACTGTCGATAGGGCTGGCTGACTGGAAGCGATTGTTGAGTTGTCTCTAGAGACTGTCGCGATCGCTCTTGGATGACTTGTAAGAATTGCTCTAATCCCCAACTTTCGATCAGTGAGTGCAAACGGGGTTTACCTTGCCGACCTGCCTTCACTTCTTGGTTGCTATATTCGTAATAAATCGCAGTCAGTGTAGCAATCGTTGGGAGTAGCTGATCAGGAGTGATGATGTAACCAGTATCAATTAGCTGTTTTTTAACTGCCAGTTGTAGTAGAAAGGGAATCTCTTGCTGATTGGTCTGAATAGCAGTCAGTTGAACATCATTCAGACGATGTTCCCAGGCAACAGGCGATCGCGTGCCAATACCGACAGATCCACCCCCATCTAGACCAATGCTGAACTTAGCGGAAAGTTCACCATATTCAGGATGTTGTTGCAAAAACTGATCGATCTGTTGAATATATGGGCGAGTGTCGAGCAGCTCTTCTGGGTCAATCCCTGCGGTGGGACTAGCCATCAAATTGCGGAGGTGATCGGTCTGCGGATGAGTTGCTGCTAAACCAACGGCTTGCAGCTGATTCAGCTCAGACGAATCGATCGCTCGTTGAACACCGCGAATTTGCAGATTAGCGCGATTGGTAACCTGCACCTGATCGCACTGAAGCGTTGTTAGTAAATTGGCAATAACTTTTAGCTGGTTTAGATGTAGAGTCCCAGCAGGAATGCGAATACGCAGTAAAAAACCATCCTGAGCCCGAGTGCCATAAAATACCCCCGGGCAAGCATTCGCTTGTGTCAACCAACTCATCGCGATCGCCTTCTCTGTGCTGCGCAGAGAACTTCAGCAAATGAGTGTCTTTTCGACACTCCTCAAGGCTGGCATTCTGACTCCATGGGCTTCTAGATATCTCTATCAAGAGCAATCACATTGATAGCCGATTGTGATACCTAAAAGTTGATTACAGTTGCGGCACAGTACCGGAATCACACCGGACTTTCCCAATCCTTAAGTCTCAGCAGCATAGCATGGGGCTGGTCACTGCTTGCGGGAGCATTACTTTTTACGAAGACAATGGATACTCCTTCCTTAACTCCGTGGCTATCGATCGTTGGGATTAGCGAAGAAGGATGGCTGGCCCTAACCCCGATCGCACAGCAATGTATCCTGCAAGCCGACATTCTCGTGGGCAGCGATCGCCATTTTGATCTTCTGCCTTCCCTGCCAGGTGCGGAACAATGGCGCTGGGGATCCCCGTTTTCCGCCACGATCACCCAAATCCTCGAGCGGCGCGGCCAATCTATTTGCATCCTCGCCAGTGGCGACCCAATGTGCTACGGCGTTGGGAGTTTGCTGGCACAACGCTTGCCGCTGACTGAACTCCAGATTCTGCCTGCACCCTCGGCCTTTAGTTTGGCCTGCTCTCGCTTGGGCTGGGCTTTGCCGGAAGTGGAAACCCTGAGCCTTTGCGGTCGCGATCCAGCGTTACTTAACGCGCTACTTTATCCTGGCGCCAAGATTTTGGCCCTCAGTGCCGATCGCTCGACTCCAGCCACGATCGCAGAGCAACTCTGTCAGCAGGGCTGGGGGTCAAGTCGGCTCACGGTTTTAGAACATCTGGGCGGCCCTAAGGAGCGAAAAATTAGTGAAATAGCCGAGCACTGGTCTCAGCCCACGATCGCCTCTCTCAACACCGTGGCGATTGAATGCCATGCCCGCGATCGCGACTTGATTGTGCCGCCCCGCCTGACTGGACTGCCTGATGCGGCCTACCACCATGATGGGCAACTGACCAAACGGGAAGTGCGAGCGATCACGCTAGCTGCGCTAGCTCCCCTGCCCGGCCAACTGCTCTGGGATGTGGGTGCCGGCTGTGGGTCGATCGGCATTGAATGGATGCGTAGCGATCGCCGCTGTCGAGCGATCGCCATTGAGCAGCATCCGCAGCGGCTGCAAATCATTACACAGAATGCGATCGCCCTCGGGGTTCCGAACCTGCAAGTGGTTGCCGGTTCAGCACCGGCTACGCTGAGTGGCTTGCCCCAACCGGATGCCATCTTCATCGGTGGCGGTGTCACTGCTCCAGGTGTGCTCGATCAATGCTGGCAAGCGCTGCCGATGGGTGGGCGGCTAGTTGTTAACGCCGTTACCCTCGAAAGCGAGCAAGTCGTTTTGGCTGGACAGCAGCGCTGGGGGGGAGATTTAATCCGTGTGGCGGTGCAGCGAGCGGAACCGATCGGCCGCTTTCTCGGCTGGAAATCGCTGGCACCGATCACGCAATGGACGGTCAAAAAAACAGCCTAGGCGATCGCGCCTAAGCTGCTTAAGACAGACAGGAGGACTGGACAGGGAAGCGACTAGTGCAACAACTCCAAATAGTCACGGATCTGATTGCGTCGTCGCGGATGCCGCAGCTTTTGCAGGGCCTTAGCCTCAATCTGGCGAACTCGCTCACGCGATAGGTCGAGCACTTGCCCAATTTCAGCGAGGGAATAAATCTGCCCATCGCGCAGACCAAACCGCATCCGAATTACATCGCGTTCGCGGTGATTGAGTTCGAGCAATAACCGCTGCAGATCATTGCTGAGGGATTCCTGAGTCAATCGTTCTTCTGGGGTGAAATCGGTGGTTTCCAGCAAATCCCCTAGCTCCGTATCCTTTTCCTTGCCAACACGGGTTTCTAGGGAAATCGATTTGGGCACCCGCAACAGGACTTCCCGCACTTGATCGGGGGTCATCTCAAGTTCTTGAGCAATCTCCTCAAGGTTGGCAGTTCTGCCCTTTGTTTGCGCAATTTTGCGCTGGGCTTTTTTGATCCGGTTTAATTTCTCCGTCACATGGACGGGCAAGCGAATCGTCCGACTTTGGGTTGCGATCGCGCGGGTAATTCCCTGACGAATCCACCAATAGGCATAGGTACTAAATCGATAGCCTTTCGTCGGGTCGAACTTCTCAACAGCCCGCTCTAGTCCTAGGGTGCCTTCTTGAACGAGATCGAGAAGCTCTAGTCCTCGGTTTTGATATTTTTTAGCGACGGAAACAACTAAACGGAGGTTGGCCTTGATCATGTGATCTTTAGCTCGCTGGCCTTCTTTGCAGACCTGCTTTAATTCCTCAAGATCGAGCTGGCAGACTTCAGCCCAGCGATGCAGCCCCAGTTGTAGTGCTTGGCGTAATTCAGTCAAGGAACAATCGACAATCTTGGCCCAAGCTTCAAAGGAAGGACGGTGACCCAGCTGCGCGGTCAGGCGATCGCGGCCTTCCTGCAGGTCAACGTAATCCTTGAGAACCCCTCCTTCTTCAACGGCGACGCAATTCCGAACCGCCAACAACTGCATGTAGCGCTGCACCCACCGTGCCTCACTCACCTCTTCATCGCGCCCAAGGAGACGGACTCGCCCGATGTCTTGTAAATACAGCCGAATCAGATCGGTTGACTGGCGGCTAGAGACCGCTGTTTCCACGGCTTCAGAACTTGGAGTTTCTGACAAGTTAGCGACGTCAGACGAAACTGCTTCGTATTCCGTGGAATGAGTGAAATAGGCAGCCGTCATGGTGAATATCCAGTTTATTACAGGGATAACGACTGGCTGGAGCGATGCAATATTTTGCCGTCGACTTCAAGGCCAGTGCTTATCTGGAAAATAGTCTCTCTATAAAAAATAAAATTCTTGCCAGTGCCCCAGCTCTCTTTAGATTTTGGCCAAAATGTAAGTCCTCGGTAAAGCCCAGATGTTGCTTTGATATTTGCCCAGTTCAGTGCTTGGTTTCTTGAACTTTTGTATCCCTCTAGCTCACCATTGAGAACCATCAAGAATTCTGAGAAAACATGTGGCATCAACGCTGAGTTTGCATTGTTGGCGATCGCTCGTCTGAAATGACTCCCCTACTCGGAATCCAGCCTAGAGGGCCATTGCGGCTTTGCCCTAGGAGAATCGTGATTCTATGAGTGAGCCTCTGGGCTCTGGGGGCGCTGGAAAGGGTGCTTGCCTGCTGGCTTGGGGCTGTTAGAGCTGCAAAAATCTTTCTCAATGCGGCGTCCAGCCCCGCTTGGCTGTATTCTTGTTTCTCGACAGCGCCGAGTATGATGGAGGTTCCCCGCAATTCCCAGGAATGGGTCGGAACTCTTTAGCGCTTCATGCTCTTCATTTCCCTGTATGACGCAGCAGCTCGTAAAATCTGTGAGCAAAACTGGTTTTCGCTGGTGCTTCTCGAGCAGGTTTAGAGTCTTGGCATGATGGACAGAAGCGCGAGTCTACAGAAGCTGTCATTACCAAAACTCTGTGTGCCGATGCGCCGCCAGACAATGGGCGCAGAGTTGTCTGCTTTCGCTATCGATGCTGTTTGGGGTTAGGAGGTTGTCATTGTCACAGGGCTATCGCGTTGCAATTCTTGGAGCGACCGGTGCAGTTGGCACTGAGCTACTGCAGATCCTAGAAGAGCGTCAGTTTCCGATCGCTGAGTTACGGCTGTTAGCTTCCCCTCGTTCTGCGGGCCAAACCCTGACTTTTGCAGGAGAAACGCTGACGATCCAAGAAGCGACTCCCAGCGCCTTCCAAGGTCTTGATATCGTCTTAGCCTCCGCGGGGGGCAGCACCTCCAAAGCGTTGGCAGAAGCGATCGTGGCTGCGGGTGCTGTCATGATCGATAACTCCAGCGCCTTTCGGATGGATCCGACAGTCCCCTTAGTAGTGCCTGAGGTCAATCCAGAAGCCGCAGCCCAGCACCAAGGCATCATCGCTAACCCTAACTGCACGACAATTTTGATGGCGATCGCGCTGTGGCCGTTGCAGCAGCGCCATCCGATCCGCCGGATTGTGGTCTCCACCTACCAATCGGCTAGTGGTGCTGGGGCGCGGGCGATGGCAGAAGTCCAAGAGCAAAGCCGAGCCATTCTTGCCGGTCAACCCGCGATCGCTGAAATCCTGCCCTATCCCTTGGCTTTCAACCTCTTCCCCCACAACTCGCCTCTGACTGAGTCGGGCTACTGCGAAGAAGAGCTGAAGATGCTCAACGAAAGTCGTAAGATTTTTGGCCTGCCCGACCTTAAGCTGACGGCTACCTGTGTGCGAGTGCCTGTGCTGCGTGCTCACTCAGAAGCCATTAACGTCGAATTCACGGAGCCGTTCTCGGTGGCTGAAGCCCGGGAAGCGATCGCAGCTGCTCCTGGGGCGAGACTGCTAGAAGACTGGGACCGCAACTACTTCCCGATGCCGATTGAAGCCAGCGGCGAGGATGACGTCTTAGTCGGACGTATCCGTCAGGATCTGTCGGAACCAAACGCCTTGGAATTGTGGATCTGTGGCGATCAGATTCGCAAAGGTGCAGCTCTCAATGCAGTGCAGATTGCCGAACTACTGGTGAAACGCCAGTGGCTGCGATCGCCGGCTCTGACTCACTAAACGTTTGCAGCACGCGATGCCCCAGCCTTATCCCTTCGGCCGTGTGATCACGGCCATGATTACTCCATTCAATGCCGAGGGCCAGGTGGCCTACGACATTGCTCAGTCCTTAGCTGTCCACCTGGTTGAACAGGGCAGTGATGGCCTTGTGATTTGTGGCACCACTGGTGAGTCACCCACCCTCACTTGGGAAGAAGAACTGCAACTGTTCCGGGCCGTGAAAGAAGCAGTGGGCGATCGTGCCGCTGTGATTGCCGGCACTGGCTCCAATTGCACCCGTGAGGCGATCGCGGCCACCCAAAGTGCTGCAACCCTTGGGCTAAACGGTAGCTTGCAAGTGGTGCCCTACTATAACAAGCCACCCCAGGAAGGGCTGTATGCTCATTTTCGGGCGATCGCTGAAGCCTGTCCCGACCTGCCCCTGATGCTGTACAACATCCCTGGGCGAACCGGTCAAAGCCTTCAACCCGAAACGGTTGCTAGACTGGCGTCACTCCCGAATGTGGTCGCCATCAAAGCAGCCAGTGGCAATGTTGAAGAAGTCAGCGCGCTGCGTCAGCTGCTGCCCGATTCCTTTGCCATCTACTCCGGTGATGACTCGCTCACCCTGCCGATGCTGGCAGTCGGTGCCCAAGGCGTGGTTAGCGTTGCCAGCCATCTGGTTGGACCCCAGCTGCAAGCCCTCATCCAAGCGTTCGAAGCAGGGAATGTGGCACGAGCGCAACAGTTGCACCATCAGCTCTACCCGCTGTTTAAGGCGTTGTTCCTGACCACCAATCCCATCCCTGTGCGAGCGGCTATGGAATTGCTGGGCTGGTCAATCGGGCTTCCTCGTCTGCCCTTGGTGCCTGCGAGCGCAGAAATTCGTCAAGCGCTGGCGAGTTGTTTAACGGAACTCGGTCTTTACACCGCTTAGCAAGTTCCCCAAGTTTGTCCTTTCTTTTACTTGTTGACTCTCAAGCCTATGCCTTCTCAAAAACCCATCATCGTCTCCAAAACCAGTGCTGCTGCTAGCTCTAGTTCTGACCGGCTGCGGATTATTCCCTTGGGCGGTCTTCACGAGATTGGCAAGAACACTTGTATCTACGAAGTCGGCGATGAAATTCTGCTGGTTGATGCTGGGTTAGCCTTCCCGACGGATGGGATGCATGGTGTAAATGTCGTGCTGCCCGACATGACCTACCTACGGGAAAATCAGCATCGCATTAAGGCGATGGTGGTCACCCATGGTCACGAAGACCACATCGGTGGCATTCCCTTTCACTTGCGTCAGCTCGACATCCCGATCATCTATGGGCCACGTCTGGCGATGGCCTTGCTTGCCGGGAAGTTGGAGGAAGCCGGTGTTGTTGGCCGCGCCAATGTCAAAACCGTGCAACCCCGCGAAGTGGTGCGCATTGGTCAAAACTTCCTAGTCGAGTTCATTCGCAATACCCACTCGATCGCGGACAGTTTTACGCTGGCGATTCGCACACCCTTGGGTGTAGTGATTCACACCGGTGACTTTAAGTTCGACCACACGCCTGTGGATGGCGAAACCTTCGACATTCAACGGCTGGCAGATTACGGCGAACAAGGCGTTCTCTGTCTGGTCAGTGATTCGACCAACGCGGAGCTTCCCGGCTTCACGCCGTCTGAACGATCGGTTTTCCCCAATCTCGATCGTGCCTTTTCCCAGGCACAGGGTCGCTTGATTGTTACGACCTTTGCCTCATCGGTGCACCGGGTCAACATGATCCTCGAGCTGGCGAAGAAGCATGGTCGCAAAGTCACAGTCCTAGGGCGATCGATGCTCAACGTCATCGCTCATGCCCGCAATTTGGGCTACATCCATTGCAGCGATGATCTGTTCCTGCCCCCGAAGGAGCTACGGGATCATCCCGATCGCGACGTGCTGATTTTGACCACCGGCAGCCAAGGCGAGCCGCTGGCAGCCCTGACGCGGATTGCGCGACAAGAGCATCCACAGGTCAAGATTCGCCAAGGCGACACGGTGATCTTCTCGGCCAACCCAATTCCGGGCAACACCATCTCTGTGGTCAACACGATTGACCAACTGATGATGCAGGGTGCTCACGTTGTTTACGGCAAGGGTGCCGGCATCCACGTTTCGGGACACGGCTGCCAAGAAGACCAAAAGCTGATGATCGCGCTGACCAAGCCGAAGTTCTTCGTGCCGGTCCACGGCGAGCACCGGATGTTGGTACAGCACTGCAAAACGGCCCAATCGATGGGCGTGCCGCCGGAACACATGATCGTGATCGACAACGGCGACACGGTGGAGCTGACGCCGGAATCGATTGGTTTGGGCGATCGCGTCACCGCTGGGATTGAACTGGTCGATACCTCTCGTACGGGTTTGGTGGATGGCAAGGCGCTCAAAGAGCGTCAGCAGCTGGCCGAAGACGGCTTAGTCTCCCTGTCGGCACTGGTCAATAGCCAAGGTCAACTCGTCGACGCTCCCACGGTTCATCTACGGGGTGTTGTCACCTCGGCAGACCCGCGTCGCGTCAGCGTTTGGGCACAAAAAGAAGTGGAAATGGCGCTCGACAATCGTTGGGCTGACTACTGTCGCCGCTTGCCCAGTGGTGAGCTGGATGTCGATTGGGTGGGTCTACATGCCGAGGTCGAAGTAGGGATGCAACGCCGCCTCAAGCGGGAGCTGCAATGCGTGCCAATGATTCTCTGTACCTTGCAGTCAGTGCCTAGCGTGGCAGCACAGCCCGCTGAAGAAGATAACCGCATGCGCCGCCGCCGTTCTTCAGCTCCGATCAAAGTGGGCGCCAAGCTCTAAACCCTAAGAGCGATCGCTCTTTACGTCAAAGCCCCTGCATTGCAGGGGCTTTTTCTGTTGAGGGAGGGGTCAGATGCGATTGCAACGTCGTGAAGAGCTTAGGCTATAGACTCCGCGAGTTGCAGAAACTGATGGCGTTCTAGAGTCACTTCGCCGTGATCCGGCACCCACGCAATCCAGGCATCATTCAAGGCTTCACACATCAAGAGAGCACGGTCGTAGCTGTACTCAGAACAGCGATCGCGCAATTGCACCCACTGGCGCGGCATTGGAACGAACCGATCTGAAGCCGCAATGCCCTGAGAAACTGGAAGAATCGTGCTCATGGGCCACCTTTGGTAGCAACGGATACAAAAATTCTAGGTTTTGGTATTTGGCGATCGCTGAATTCCGGAACAAACTTAACCTCCTGTTGAGCCATGGGCAGAGAAGGTTGGTCAAGAGTCCTGAGCGCGACAGGCGAGAATAGAGAGCGATCGCTGCAGAAGTTCATGACCGAAACGCTCACTCAACTCGGCCAAATGGTTGGCCTGCCGGCTAGCCCAGAGGTTGCCGTTCTAGAAACCTTCGACAACCCCCACCCCGATCGCCAGTACCTCGTGCGGTTTGTTGCGCCGGAATTCACCTCGCTTTGCCCGCTGACAGGGCAGCCGGATTTTGCTCATTTGGTGCTCGACTACGTTCCCGATCAACGGTTGGTCGAAAGCAAGTCACTCAAGCTGTTTTTGGGCAGCTTCCGCAATCACGGTGCCTTCCACGAAAACTGTACCCTCACGATCGCCAAGCGCCTCGAAGAAGCGATGAACCCGACGTGGCTACGCTTGGGCGGTTACTGGTATCCGCGCGGTGGTTTGCCGATCGATGTCTTCTACCAATCGGGGGAACCGCCGGCTGGCGTTTGGGTACCAGAGCAAGGGGTTGCACCCTATCGGGGTCGCGGCTGATGCCAGCGGCAACTGAGACAGTTCAGCAGGCAGCGGTAGCCGACTTTCGTTACACACCTCCACCCGCAGCAGCTACGGCTCGACGGATTCTCGTCAAACCCAATCTGGGCTATCCGGTGGGGCCGCCTGTCACCGTGGGGATGCCGGTATTGAAAGCTGTGCTGACGGGACTGCGACAGGTTAATCCCAGCGCCGAAATCCTGATCGTGGAAGGGGTTTGCTCACCGGTGCCTCTGTCTGAAATTGCCGATCGCTTGGGGGTGCGATCGCTCTTGGATGAGGGCATGCAGCTTTTGGATGCTGACCAGCTGCCCCAGGCAGAATATCCCAATCGACTACCGAGCCCGACCCGCTTTGCCAGCCTTTGGGCTCCGCGGCTGCTAGCGGAAGTGGACTGCCGAATCACGGTCGGGACGCTCAAACAGACCAATCTCCAGAGCAGTCCGCTGATTTCTGCTTCGCTCAAAAATCTCTACGGACTGCTGCCGCGCGATCGCTACAAAGCGCGGAGTAGCCACTCGCGGGGACAACTGCATCGCCCTTCGGTGCCATTGGTGTTGCGCGACGTCTGGGGCTGCATTGGCCATCTGTTCGATGGGGCAGTCGTGGATGGCAGTTGGCGCTACATTAGTCCCGACTGGAAACCCGATCGCGCCAAGGCGGGTCAATGGCTCGGCCAAGTGATCTGGGGAGAGGATCCGATCGCGGTGGACCGCCAAGCCTGTCGTGTGGCTCAGTTCGAGGAACCGGAGTATCTGCAAACCTTGGCACAGTGGCGACAAAACCTCTTGACATGCCCCCCGTCCTAAAGAACAGGGATTCAAACAGCCTCGCGGCTTGTTCTTACTGGTTCAGCGACTGCACTTACAGAAGTGGGTTGCCCTACTTCGGCAGAGGTGCTTATCTCCCCAGTCGTTTGCTCTTGCGACCCGGTTTCGGCATGCCCTGCCGTACCGTTGTTCCATTCCGCGCCGACGACTTCTAACCCTCGCTTGAGGATATTGAGCGCGGCATTTTGGTCGCGGCAAATCGTTAAGCCGCAGTGTGGGCAGTCATGGGTTCTGGTCGAGAGTGACTTCTGCACCCGATAACCGCAACCAGAGCAGTCTTGGCTGGTGTAGGCCGGATTAACCGCGACGACGACTTTTCTCCAAAGTTTGCCGTAGTAGCCCAGCCAGTGGGTGAACTGCGTCCAGCCTGCATCGTGGATGGATTTTGCTAAGTGTCGGCTGCGAACTAAGTTAGGCACCCGCAAATCTTCATAGACCACGATGTCGTTAGACACCATTACGCGCCGTGCTTGTTCAATAGCCCAGCTTTTACGTTGGCGCTGAATTTTGAGGTGGACTTTGCCCATTCGCTGACGTTGCTTGTGGTAGTTCTTGCTCTGAGGCTTCGCTCCTTTCTTGAACCGCTTGGATAGCCGCCGTTGGGCCCGTCTGAGCCGCTTTTCTCCCTTGCGGAAAAACTTGGGACAAGCAACCTCAGCGCCATTAGAGTCCTTGGTGAAATACTTCAGCCCCAAGTCCAAGCCAATGACGTTGCCGCTGTAGACTCCAGCTTCCTGTCGTTCTACGTCCAAACAGAACTGAGCGTAGTACCCATCAGCACGGCGCACCACCCGAACGCGGTTGATTTTGGATGACAGAATTAACTGCCGAGCAGAACCGTCCAACCACAGCTCCAACTGACCCGCCTTAAAACCGTCGGTGAACGTGATCGACATCCCATCATCCGAGAGTTTCCAGCCCGACGTTTTGTACTCCACTGAGCGGGAATGCTTTTTGAACTTGGGATAGCCCTTGTGTTTCGCGCCCTCCTTGCAACGGCGATAAAAAGACTGAATCGACTGCCAAGTCCGTTCCGCGGCTGCTTGTCGAGCCTGCGAATTCAGCAAGCCCATCCAAGGCTGCTCAGCATCTTTAGCTAAGACAGCACAGAACTTTTGCAAGTCGTTTTTGCTAACCCCAGCGTTGTCTCGCCAGTAGCGAAGACAGCGGTTGTGGACACACTGAGCCGTGCGGATTGCTGCATCGAGTTGGGCAAACTGCTCAGGGGTTCCAGCTAACTTGGCTTCACGGATTAACATAGTCTTATCCTGGCATTAGTCAGGATAAAGCTGTCCTCAAGGACGGGGCTTTAAACCCAGCGCCAAGGGTAAACTGATCCAGCGATCGCCGGAGCGGGTATGGCTACTTTCTTCTCGCCGTTTCAGATTCAGCTGGGTTTGGGTGCTATCCCCCTTCAAGTCGGAGAGGCTTGCGATCGTCCCGCCCGATCGCTCACGACCGATTCCCGCCAGATCCAACCCGGCGACATTTTTCTGGCCTTGCGGGGCGATCGCTTTGATGGCCATGACTTTGTCGCTCAAGCCCTTGCCGATGGTGCGATCGCTGCGATCGTCGATAGGGACTATCAGCCGCCCAGTGATTTAGCCGCGGGCCATCTCCTGCAAGTGGACAATACCCTTTGGGCTTATCAGGAAGTGGCGCGGCTCTGGCGACAGCGCTGTTCCTTGCCCCTGATTGGCATCACAGGATCCGTGGGCAAAACCACGACAAAAGAACTGATCGCCGCGATGCTGGCGGTGCGCGGGCCGGTGCTGAAACCGGAGGCCAACTACAACAACGAAATCGGCGTTCCCAAGACCGTTTTGCAGATCGATCCCGATCACCATTGGGCAGCCGTGCTGGAAATGGGAATGCGCGGCCGTGGTCAAATTGCCGAGCTAGCCCGCATTGCCCAGCCAAATATTGCGGTGATCACCAACGTCGGCACAGCCCATATCGGTCTACTCGGATCCGAACAGGCGATCGCGGAAGCCAAGTGTGAACTGCTGGCGCAACTGTCCGGCACAGGGCTGGCAATTTTGAACGCTGATAACCACCGCCTGATCGCGACGGCTCAACGGCTGAACTTACCGCGCTGTCGCACCTATGGCTTGCAGAATGGCGACTTGCAGGGTCAGCTTATTGATCTAGAAACCTTGGTTGTTGAGGGTCAGCGCTTCCGGCTGCCGTTGCCCGGGGCTCACAACGCTCTTAACTTCCTCGCGGGTCTGGCGATCGCTCAGGAATTGGGGCTGGACTGGGAGGCTTTCCGCGACTTAAGCGTGACGCTGCCCCAAGGTCGGGCGCGGCGCATTGAACTGTCGCCGGATATCGTCCTGCTTGATGAAACCTACAACGCGGGCTTGGAGTCGATGTTGGCAGCGCTGCAGCTTTTGGCGGATACGCCGGGCCAACGCCGGATTGCAGTGCTGGGCACGATGAAGGAATTGGGCGATTTCAGCGAAACCTACCATCGCCAAGTTGGCGAAAAAGCGGCTGCCCTCGGTCTCGATCGCCTCTTGATCTATGCTGACCCGACAGAAGCGGCTGCCATGCAAGCGGGAGCTTCTGCGATCGCCACGCAGATCTTCACCAACGCTGAGGATTTGCTAAGCGAGCTCCGCCAGTCTGTCCAGACGGGCGATCGCCTGCTGTTTAAAGCCTCGCGCAGTGTCGCCCTCGATCGCATCCTCGCGGACTTTGTGGCAGTCTACAGTGCTGTCTGAGCGACGTGAAGAAATGTTAACCTCAGCCTTGGACGATGTGGAGTGCAAGCTGTGAAAGTGTGGCAACGCTGGGTCAAAGGATTGGTACTCGCGATCGCGATCGCATTGGTTGTGGCGCCGACTGCTGCTTGGGCAGCCAGTTCCGCAGCGATTCGTGCCTTTGATGATGCGGAGGTCACCCGCCAAGACTATTCCGGCCAAAGCCTGATTCAAGCGGAATTTGCCAGCGTCCGGCTCAAGGGCGTCAGCTTCCGAGGCGCTGATTTGCGCGGCGCAGTTTTCAATGGCGTCGATCTGCGTGAGGCCAACTTTGAAGATGCGGATTTCACCGACGGCATCGCCTACGTCAGCGATCTGCGCAATGTCAATTTCCGCAATGCCAATCTCACCTCGGCCATGTTGCTGCAATCAGAACTGCAAGGCTCTGATGTGACCGGTGCTGATTTCAGCTTTGCGGTGCTCAGCAAGCAACAAATTACAGCGCTCTGTGAAACTGCCAGCGGCACTAACCCCAAAACGGGCGCGGATACCCGTGAGTCGCTCGGCTGCCCCGACTAAATCTCAATCGATGACTCAACTCAGCGATCGCTTCTGGACTAAAGGGGCGATCGCTTGTTCTCTTTTTGGGGAAAATTGACTTCCTATGGACCCAGTCAGCACCAGTTCTGCGCAGCCTGCCACAACTGTCCAAGGCTTGCCGACGGTTATCCTGCCGGGCTACTTAGCGGGTGCTGCACCCTATCAGCCCTTGGCACAGTGGCTGAGCGATCGCGGTTTTCTAACCACGGTGGTGCCGCTCCAACGCAGCGACTGGTTCCCGACTTTGGGCGGTAGACCCGTGACGCCGATCCTAGAGGCGCTGGAAGCGACGGTTGCTCAAGTTCTGGCAGCCACAGGTGCAGCGAAAATCAATTTGATCGGCCATTCAGCCGGCGGCTGGATTTCACGAATTTGGTTGGGCGATCGCCCCTATGGGCCGACTCAGCAGGCTTGGCAGGGACGCGATCGCACGGCAGTGCTGATCTGCCTTGGCACCCCGCACCGCAGCCAAGAGCGCTGGACACGCCGCAATATCGATTTCGTCAATGAGCACTATCCAGATGCATTCTTCAAAGATGTTCGCTACGTCTGTGTCGCCGGTAAAGCCGTACAGGGGGCGCGCCGCTGGGGACAGTGGGTGGCTTACAACAGCTACAGCTTAACGATCGGTCAAGGCGACAGTTGGGGCGATGGGATCACGCCGATCGCGGCCGCCCACCTCGAAGGCGCTTTGAATCTAACCTACGAGGCGGTCTATCACTCACCCCGCCCGAATCGACTCTGGTATGGCAGCCCAGAAATTGCCGAACAGTGGCGATCGCACCTGGTTACAACAGCGGCGTAACGACCAGCGCAGCAACGACTCCAGCAACGTAACGTTTCTCCTGCGATCGCTGTGGATCAGGGTTGGCTTTGCCACCATCGGGAAGTGACCCGCGATCGGGGCGGGCCTTGGCTTTTCAGTCCCCAGGAGCAAGCGCATGAAGCTGGCCTATTGGATGTATGCAGGCCCTGCCCATATCGGCACGCTGCGCATTTCCAGTTCCTTCCGCAACGTGCACGCGATCATGCATGCGCCCTTGGGCGATGACTACTTCAACGTCATGCGATCGATGTTGGAGCGGGAGCGCAACTTTACGCCGGTGACGACCAGTGTGGTCGATCGCAATGTGCTGGCTCGCGGCTCTCAGGAAAAGGTAATCGACAACATTCTGCGCAAGGACACGGAGGAGCGGCCCGACCTGATCGTGCTGACCCCCACCTGTACCTCCAGCATCCTGCAGGAAGATCTCCAGAACTTTGTCGAGCGGGCCAAGGAAAGTGCTCAGTGCGATGTCCTACTAGCGGACGTCAACCACTACCGCGTCAACGAGTTGCAAGCTGCCGACCGCACCCTGGAACAGATTGTCCGCTTTTACCTCGATCGCGCCCAACGGCAAGGCACGCTCCCGAGTCAGCGGACGGAGCAGCCCTCCGTCAATATCTTGGGCATGACCACTCTCGGCTTCCACAACCGCCACGACACCACCGAACTGCAGCGCTTGATGGCGGACTTGGGGATTACCGTGAACGCAGTGATCCCAGCGGGTGCTTCTGTAGAAGAACTCCAGCATCTCCCCCGTGCTTGGTTTAACCTCGTGCCCTACCGTGAGGTGGGGCTGCTGACGGCACAGTACCTCCAGGACACCTTTGATCAGCCAATGGTGGCGATCGCGCCCATGGGCATTACTGCTACGGCAGACTGCATTCGCCAAATTCAACAGGTCTTGAATCAGCAGGGCGCTGCGGTCGATTTTGAACCCTTTATCGATCGCCAGACGCGCTTTGCCTCGGAAGCCGCTTGGTTTAGCCATTCCATCGACTGTCAGAACCTGACGGGCAAACGAGCCGTGGTCTTTGGCGACAACACCCATGCGGCGGCCTTCACCAAAATCCTCAGCCGCGAGATGGGTATTCATGTCGTGCTGGCTGGCACCTACTGCAAACACGATGCCGACTGGTTTGAGGCAGAAGTGGCAGGGTATTGCGACCGCGTGCTGATCAGTGATGACCACAACGCCATTGCCGACGCGATCGCGGAGCTTGAACCAGCCGCGATTTTTGGCACCCAAATGGAGCGCCATGTCGGCAAGCGGCTCAATATTCCCTGCGGCGTTATCGCGGCGCCAGTCCACATCCAGAATTTTCCCGTTGGCTATCGTCCCTTTGTCGGATATGAAGGTGCGAACCAAATCGTCGATTTGGTCTATAACAGCTTCACCCTCGGCATGGAGGATCACCTGCTAGAAATCTTTGGCGGCCATGACACCAAGGAAGTGCTGACCAAAACAGTTTCCGCCGGTAGCGATCTCGACTGGAAACCCGATGGGCTGACGGAACTGAACCGCATTCCCGGCTTCGTGCGCGGCAAAGTCAAGCGCAACACCGAGAAATATGCGAGGGAGCAAGGGCTGACGGCCATTACCGCTGAAGTGCTCTACGCTGCCAAGGAGGCACTCGGGGCGTGATCCCGCTGCCTAGCCAGTGCTGTTAGGATGCGAATGCTGTTGTCTGCGATGCAATCGTGACTTTACCGGAATTGCCTGCCCAGCCTGAACTGCTGAAAGCAATTTTGGAACCGCTGCTCGATGACTTTCTCTTCTGGTTTGATCGGGCAGAACAATTGCTGACCAAAGAGTCGATTGACTTCCTGACGCCAGAAGAGCAGGCTGCCCTTTGCAATCGCTTAGCGGTCGCCACCGCTGAGGTGCGATCGACCCAAGCGCTGTTCAAGGCGATGGACGGCAGTATCGGCATCGAAGTTGCAGTCATGAAGCCTTGGCATGCCTTGGTGACTGAGTGCTGGCAAATTGGTGCCCGCTGGCGGCGAGAGCAAGCACAGCAATTGCCCCCCGAGACGTCACAATAAAACTAGTCCTTGGTGCCTGAACAGACAGGAGGTTTGGTGGTGCTGCAAGCAATCTATATCCTGCTGTTCGCCGTGCTGGCTATTTTGGCGTTTGCCAATCTGTTCCGCAGTTTGTTTAGCCTGGGCATTGCCAGTCAGCGCGTGACCCAGGCCCCGGCTTGGGATGGGGCCTCAGTGCCTCATGAACCCCGTCAGCCCACGCTTCATCCGGAGTTGCTGGACGATCGCGGTCGCCTGATCAATGAGCCGTTGTTGGTGATGCGGCAGATCAGCGTCGAAGATGTGCGCGATCGCCTTGATGCGCTCTACGAAGCGTCACCGGAAAATAAAGGTGGCGACAGCGAAGAGCCCCCCACCGCTCCGCTCGCCTAATTACCAATCGCTCCAATCATCGCGCGCGGCAGGCTCGGCGGGCGTTGCCAACAGTTTTGCAGCGATCGCCCCTCCTACAAAGCCAAAAAGGTGGCCTTCCCAGGAGACGCCATCTTGCAGCGGCAGCACGCCCCAAATCAAGCTGCCGTAGAGGAAGAAAGCAACAACCGCAAAAATCAGCGTCGGGAGACTACGGTCAAACAAACTAGAGCTGAGCAGAAAGCCAAAGAAGCCAAATACTAGGCCACTCGCCCCAACATGAACTGATCGGGCCGATCCAAAGAGCCAAACCCCCAAGCCACTGACCAGCAGCGTGATTCCCAACGTCACCCAAAAGTCGCGCAGACTGCGGAGGATGATCAGCCCACCTAAAACCAGGAACGGTACGGTGTTCGCAAGCAGGTGGGCCAAGTTGAGGTGGAGGAAGGGCGCAAACAAAATGCCCCAAAGTCCGCCGAGATTGCGCGGGCGAATGCCGTAGAAGACCAAGCGATTGCTGAACAGCAGACTGTTGACTAGGGCGATCGCCCACATTGTTCCCAACAGGATTCCGAGGGACTGTACGCCTGCACCCCACTGCACCAGCGCGGTGCGTTTGGGCGGTTGGGGATCGAGAGGAGCCGTCATCGTCAATCTCAGAGCACTTGGGTTCCGGCGATCGCTGCCAGTTTACCAGCCGTGCAGTTTGCGTTTGAGTTGATCGAGTTCCTGGCGTAGCAGCGTGACTTCTTCGCGTAGAGTGGTCTGGCCGAGAACCAAATCCAGCCGCTGGGCGATCGCTTCTTGCAGCAGATCCGCTTCCGATAAACCTTGATCCTGAGCCTGTTGCTGGAGTTGCTGTTGCCAACTGCGGGGGCAGGCCGTGCCCAACCAGACGCGATCGCTACCGTTCCCTTGCCGGAGCCGTTGCAAAAGGCGTTGCTGTAAGTCCGGATCGAGCAGCACTAAATCTAAGGCCGCCTCGATCACATCGCCAGCATGGACGGCGTAGCGATCGCAAAAGGTTTCAAACTCGCGGGGCAGGAGTTGCAGCGGGCGATCGCTCAGTTCGGGGCCGGTCGTGAGGCTTCCTTCCCGTGCGATGGGCGTTCGCGATCGCTTTTTGAGGCGGTCAAAGGCGTCAGTCATCAGCAGCCCAGCTTTTCAAGGATCGTCCGGAAAGGATACTCCAGATCGGCATACCCCAGCGCTGCCAAACTCACGCCTTGGTCGATCGCCTTTTTAAATTGCTCCGATTCCAAAATTGAGGGCAAGATCGGATGGCCTGCGGCAACTTCCTGCATCGATTCCAAACTTTTCTGGCTCTGCTTGGCTTGGGTACGACCCAACCAGCGATCGCGGAAGGGCAAAATCCCCAGAATCTGTCCCTGAAAGGCTTCCACCTCGCTCATTTCCGCCACGAGGTCGAGGGTGCGCAAGAGTGAGTTCAGTCCTTTGGAAGAAGCCTCAGCGGGGATCAAGAGCTGATCGGCCGCGCCCACACTGGTCATGCAGAGCTGCGATCGCTGGGGCGGCGCATCGATCACGCAAAAGTCAAATTGATCCTGCAAAGGACTCAACCGCCGCCGCAAAACAATCGCCCCCATCCCACTTGTCGCTAAAAAATCTTGGGCGCTATCTAAAGCATCATCAGCGGGGATCAGGGCGAGGCGATCGTCCAAGTTCCACAAACTATCAACGACATCAACTTCTTTTTTGAGCACTTCCAGTAAGGTAGCTTGCTCAGAACTCAGCTCACAGCCTAGATAAAAACTCAAGCTGGATTGCGGATCAGCATCGATCATCAACACGCGCTTACCCCGCGCCGCCAGCGATCGCCCGAGGAAAAGTGCCGTGGTGGTTTTTCCTTGTCCGCCTGAGAGCGACGCGCATGTGACCGTCAGCATCGACAACCTCCCAAAGCGAAGACGAAATTATAGACCGGATTGCAAACTAAATTGCCTCCCTTCTTTTTTCTTCAGGCAAGGCGCTATTCTTAGTGCTGATCACCACTTGGGTAAAGCTCTGGTCAGCTCTACACTGAGTTGCTGGTTTTGTGTCATCCCCCGTACTCGCTATGACTTCCGAATCCAACCTGCCTGAATCTGCTGTGTCGCAGTCGGTGCGTCTGGAAGCCCCTCCCCAAGAAGCCTCACCAACGCCCGATAGTGGTGCTCCGCTCACCCTGCCGAGCAGCAATTCTGGCACCACTGCGAGTGAGGTTCAGGAATTGCTTCAGCAGGTGGTTGAATGGCTGTCGATCGATAAGCTAGTCACCCTCTTCCAGCAGTATCGCCAACCGGTAATTGCCGTTGGTTTGGCGATCGCAACCGTCATTCTTTTGAAAGTTGCCCTAGCGATTCTCGGCGCGATCAACGAAGTTCCGCTGCTCGAACCCACCTTCGAAATTGTTGGTTTGGGTTACTCGGCTTGGTTTATTTACCGCTACTTGCTCAAAGCTGAAAGCCGCAGCGAATTGCTGGCGCGTTTCAACGCCCTCAAAAAACAAGTACTGGGTGAGCGCTAATTTTTCTGGCGTCATCGCTGTCTGGGGGGCTAACCAGCCCCCTTTTTGTAGCAGCGGTCACGGACAAGATCACTGAGCGCTGATCAGACCAATTTGATACGCTAGCCTAAATAACCTTTGGGAACGGGACGAGTGGATATCCAACTGGGGCGCGGCAAGACCGTCCGCAGAGCTTACGGCATTGACGAAATTGCGCTTGTACCGGGCGATCGCACGGTAGACCCTGCTGTGACCGACACCCGCTGGACGATCGGCGGAATCGAGCGGGAAATTCCGATTCTGGCCAGTGCCATGGACGGCGTTGTCGACGTCAAAATGGCGGTGCGTCTCTCACAATTGGGAGCGATCGGGGTGATCAACCTTGAAGGCATCCAAACGCGCTACGAAGATCCAGAGCCGATCCTCGATCGTATTGCCTCGGTTGGTCCAACTGAGTTTGTGCCCTTGATGCAGGAACTCTACGCCGTTCCAGTCCAAGAGTCTCTGATCCGCAAGCGGATTGCCGAAGTCAAATCCCAAGGTGGCATTGCTGCAGTCAGTGCGACACCAGCCGGTGCTGCAAAATTTGGCCCTGTCGTTGCTGAAGCCGGTGCTGACCTCTTCTTCATTCAGGCAACGGTCGTTTCGACTGATCACGTTGCCCCCGAGGGGGTTGAACCGCTCGATTTGGCTGCTTTCTGTCAGTCGATGCCCATTCCAGTGATCTTGGGCAACTGCGTCACCTATGACGTTACCCTGAAGCTGCTGAAAGCTGGCGCCGCTGGCATTTTGGTCGGCATTGGCCCCGGTGCAGCCTGTACTTCGCGCGGGGTTCTGGGCGTTGGGATTCCCCAAGCGACTGCTGTCTCGGACTGTGCAGCGGCTCGCGACGACTACGAGCGGGAAACTGGTCGCTATGTACCGATCATTGCGGATGGTGGCCTAATCACCGGTGGTGATATCTGCAAGTGTATTGCTTGCGGTGCCGATGCTGTGATGATTGGCTCTCCCTTCGCACGAGCTGCAGAAGCGCCGGGTCGTGGCTTCCACTGGGGGATGGCGACACCGAGCCCCGTCTTGCCGCGCGGTACCCGTATCAAGGTAGGCACCACCGGCACGCTCGAACAAATCCTGCGCGGACCCGCACAACTGGATGATGGCACTCATAATTTCCTGGGTGCCCTGAAAACCAGTATGGGAACGTTGGGCGCGCAAACCCTCAAGGAAATGCAACAGGTTTCTGTGGTGATTGCGCCTTCCCTGCTGACGGAAGGGAAGGTCTACCAGAAAGCTCAGCAACTGGGGATGGGCAAATAAAGCAAATCAGCCTACATGAGCGATCGCTCATGTGGGTATGAAGAAACCGCTGCGGCCCAAAAGTTCTTGCGGCGCTCTGGAAAAGCATCACTTAGAATGAGGTTAGCGGAGACAAATGTTTCCGTTCACTCCTCACACCACACTTCGCCCGGGCAACGCTCGGGCGTTTTTTATGCGATCGCCCCTAAAACTCTGATCCCCATTGTTAACCCACTTATGAATTCTTTCGTTTCCTAGCAGACAGGGTCATGAGACATCCGCTATCTTAGGATTTTAATGACCTGATCCAAGCAAAGGCTGAACCTATGTCAGTAGCTGCCGCTGTGACAGACGCCACTTTCAAGCAAGAAGTGCTCGAAAGTAGTATTCCGGTACTGGTTGATTTTTGGGCGCCTTGGTGTGGACCTTGTCGGATGGTTGCTCCTGTTGTCGATGAGATTGCTCAGCAATATTCCGATCAAGTCAAAGTTGTCAAAGTCAACACGGACGAAAACCCCAGCGTTGCGAGTCAGTATGGGATTCGTAGCATCCCAACGCTGATGATCTTTAAAGATGGTCAGCGGGTAGATACGGTTGTTGGTGCTGTTCCCAAAACCACCTTGGCGAACACGCTAGATAAACATCTCTAGGATGTTTTTCTTGCTTTAACGTAACGTCTTCTTCATGTCAGCGCCTTGAGTTTTCCTCAGGGCGCTTTTGTGTGCTTGAGCCCTAATGATCGCCACGATCATCGGTGGTCTTTGCACAATAATTCCTAACAAAAAACCCCAAAAATTGGGGGTGTAGTGCTTCTGCTGTGACGAACGCTCAAGTTATGAAGAAAATATTGCAGGCACTCAGGAATAACTGCACAGAAATTTTGATTTTCTTAACCTTTGGCTTAAGCCAAGCGGGAGGAATCATCCACGGCCACATCTTGCCAGCGTCCTGAACCGATCGCCCGTAGGGCCTCTTGGAGATCGACGGCACCGGTATAGAGAGCTTTGCCAACGATCACGCCGCTCACCCCTTGGGCCTCGAGGGGCAGCAAGCTGAGGAGATCAGTTAGCGATCCGACACCACCCGACGCAATGACCGGAATGGAGACTGCAGCCGCGATCGCCCGCAATTCCTCCAGGTTCGGACCTTGAAGCGTGCCATCTCGCCCAATGTCGGTGCAGATCAGTGCGCAAGCGCCCAAGTCTGCCATCTGCTGTGCCAGTGCAACGGCTGTGAGCCCAGAATCTTCCAGCCAGCCCCTTGTGGCGACTTTGCCGCTGCGGGCATCGATCCCCACGGCAATCTGACCCGGAAATTCCCCAGCTAAGGCTTCAACGAGCGCTGGCCTTTCGACCGCCACAGTCCCGAGAATGGCCCGTTCAACCCCGCTGTCAAGCAGGCGAGCCACGGTGTCGCGATCGCGCAGGCCGCCCCCCACTTGAACCGGAATTGAGAGCCGTTGCGCGATCGTTGCGATCGCCTCCGCATTGACAGGTGAACCCTCCTTGGCACCATCTAGGTCGACCAAGTGCAGACGCTGGGCTCCGGCTTCGGCCCAGCGCAAGGCCATTCCCACGGGATCTTTGCCGTAGACTTCCGCCTGATCGTAATCCCCTTGGAAAAGGCGTACGCACTGCCCTCCGAGGAGGTCAATGGCTGGGATTACGTCCATGGAACTGACTTGAAACCTGCAGGATCTAGGCTATCAGTCAGACTCAGCTGTCTCGGCAGCGGCGATCGCTTGTAACGGCTGCCAACCGGGCTGCCAGAGGTCGCGATCGCGCAGGGCTTCTGCGTTGACCCAAAATCGCACTTGTTCATCACAGGCGGCGACGAGTTCAGCAAAGACGAGCTTGCCTTGGTTTTTGCGAGTGACGACCCGAAAATGCCGCCAGCCTAGGGTTTGCTGCTGAGCTGTCCACTGGGAGCCCACCAAGAAGGGAAATCGTTGCTTACGTGCCATTTAGTAAAACTGTACGGCAGTGACTTGGCTGCCGCGAATGGTTAGCAGGGGACTGACCTCAGGGTTGATCCGCTGCCAGAGTTCTTGGCGACCTTCAGTACCGGCGACAACCTGCCGACGTTGATAGCCGCTGGCTTCGAGGAGTGCTGCAGCGTCATCAGGAGCGAGGCCCAGCAGTTGATTGCGCAGGGTCACAATTTGAAGCGCTTTGGTCGGCCCCCATGCCCAACCGGCATTGGCGATTTTGCAGTCGAGTTGCCGGAGGCGATCGCCCCGCAACCAGCCCGATCGCGCCAGATCAGTCCGCAGCCCTGCACTGCCAACTGCTCCTTCAAACACGACCGGTGCCACTTGGAAATACTCGTAACCATCGACCTGATTGAGCACTCGACTGAGGACAGAGACAACAGCGCCGCTGTCTAAGCTTTGGGGGGCTGCTGAGACAGTCGCAGACGAGAGCAGACTGCCGTAAGGACTCGCAAATAACGACACACTCTCATCGCTATAGGCCGTAATTACCCGACCCAGTTGCCCAGTCACAGCACCGCACTCTGCTTGAGCGGCTTGGGGCCAAAGACCCAAACCCAGAACTGCTGCCAAACTAAGCCAAATTCGTTTGCTTGCCATGCCGATCACCTGCTCTCGCTGTATTTTGCGACTACCAGAGGATTTTGACAGCCCTATCCGCTCCTGTCAGCGTGCCCCCGAACCTGCTCTAATGGCGATCGCAGAAGGAATGAGCAAACGGGAATGCGGATCCTTGTCATTGGTGGCAGTCGCTTCATTGGGGTTGCCCTCGTGCGTCAACTGCTCGCTGCTGGGCACGCCGTCACGGTCTTCAACCGCGGCAGCCGCCCTGCTCTGGCAGGCGTGGAGCAATTGGTGGGCGATCGCCAAGATCCCGCTGCTTTGGCTCAACTGCAGGGCCGATCCTTCGACGTTGTTTTTGACAACACAGGTCGCGAAGCTGCCGAAACGCAAGCTCTAGTAGCTAGCCTTGACGGCCAGTTCCAACAGTTGATCTACGTTAGCTCGGCCGGCGTCTATGCCGCCAGTGATCAGCTGCCGCTGCGGGAAAGCGATCCGGTCGATCCCCAAAGTCGCCATCGGGGCAAGTTCGAAACCGAAAATTGGCTCCAGCAACAAGGGCTTCCTTTCACGGCTTTCCGACCGGTCTACATTTACGGCCCCGGCAACTACAATCCGCTGGAACAGTGGTTCTTCGATCGCATTCTGCGTGATCGCCCGCTACCCATTCCCGGAACGGGTCTGCATTTGACTCAGCTCGGACATGTCGAGGACTTGGCGACAGCGATGGTCGCTGCGGTCAAAAACCCCCGCGCGATCGGGCAGATCTACAACCTCTCCGGCGATCGCTACGTCAGCTTTGATGGCTTGGCTCGAGCCTGTGCGATCGCGGCCGGTCGCGATCCCCAAGCATTGCACTTGGTTCACTACGATCCCAAACAGCTCAATCTGGGCAAGCGCAAAGCTTTCCCGATGCGGGCTCAACACTTCATCACTGCGATCGATCAAGCTCGGCAAGATCTCGAGTGGGTGCCCCGTTTTTCACTGATCGACGGTTTGCAGAATTCCCTCCAGAACGACTATTTAGCGCGGGGACTAGATCAGCAAGCTGTGGATTTCAGCTTGGATGAGGAGATTTTGGCGGCAGTCTCCAGCTCACCCTAGGTAGTCTTGCTTGGTCGCAGGTAAGTCCAGCCTGAGATCAAGGTCAGAGCAACGGCAATCCAAAAGCAGCCCAGCCCGAGGGGTAAAAAACGCGGACTGAGGGGTGGCAATAACAGCGCGATCGCAGCGATTTGGACAACGGTTTTGAGCTTGCCCCAGAGATTCGCGCCGCTAATTTTCGGCTGGTTGACCCGCCAACCGGCGATCGTTAGTTCCCGCGCCAAAATCAAAAACACTGCCCAGGTAGGAACCACCTGTTGGGCCACCAGCACCAGCAAGGGTGCTAGCACCAGCAGCTTGTCGACCAAAGGGTCGAGGACTTTCCCGAGATCGCTGACCTGATTGAGGCGCCGCGCGAGCCAGCCATCCAGCCAATCGGTTGCAGCGGCTAGCAAGAAGACCACAAGGGGAACCCAAGTGGGTAAAAGACCCGGTTGCTCCATCCCCACCAGCAAAATCGGCACTGCGAAGAGGCGAGTGAGGGTCACCCATGTGGGCAGCGTGATCGTGGCCATTCGAAAATTTTTACCCCGGTAAATTAATCGCGACGATCGCGATCCCTAAAATTAGAGCAGACCTTAGGCTTCGCCCATGACTGCGACTGTTGCTGATTTCATGACCCGTGACCCGATCAGCGTGAAGCCACAGACCCCGCTGACAGAAGCGATTCGCATCTTGGCAGACAAGCACATCAGTGGACTGCCCGTGGTGGATGAAGCGGGTCAGCTGGTTGGAGTCCTCTCAGAAACTGATCTGATGTGGCGAGAGAGTGGTGTTCCGACACCGCCGCCCTACATCCAAGTGCTCGACAGCTTTATCTACCTTGAAAATCCAGCCCGCTACGAGCAAGAGCTTCACAAAGCCCTCGGTGAAACGGTCGCAGAGGTGATGACGGCCCAACCTTTGACGATCGCAGCCGATCGCCCGCTGCCGGAGGCGGCTCGCCTCTTTAACGATCGAAAGGTGCACCGGCTGTTTGTGCTCTCTGGGGATCACCAGGTGGTCGGCGTGATCACCCGCGGTGATATTATCCGGGCGATGGCACAGGGAGCCTAGGTGCGGATGACTCCGGCGGAAATATCAGCTCTTCTTGATTCGGAAGACTATGGCGATCGCCTCAAGGCGTTAAATGCCATTCGCAATTTGCCGTTGGCAGATGCCTTCGAATTAATTTGTAAAGCGATCGCGGATAGCAATCCGCGGGTTCGTTACGCTGCGGTCAGCCAACTTTCTAACCTTGGGCGTCACGATCGCGATCAAGCCCGCACGATTCTGCTCGATCGGCTGGAAAATGATTCCGAAACCGATGTGCAAGCCGCTGCCGCTGATGCGTTAGGAGCGCTGCGATTTACGGACGTCTATCCAGCGCTCGAGGCGACCTATCAGCAATCGTCCGACTGGGTTTTGCAGTTCAGCATCGTGGCCACCTTGGGAGAACTGGGCGATCGCCGCGCCTTTGATCTGCTGGCAGCGGCGATTGAATCGCCGGTTGAACTGATTCGAACAGCGGCGGTCGCCGCCCTGGGTGAACTCGGCGATGAACGAGCCGTCCCGCTACTCCTTCCCTTGGTCAGCGATGATGACTGGCAGATTCGCCATCGACTGGCGCAAGCTCTGCATCGCTTTACTCATCCCGATGCCCAGGCGGCTTTGGCCCAGCTTTCGCAAGACAAAGCGGCAGCTGTAGCTGCCGCTGCCAGGGGCGATGGTCTAGAAGCCTAGTCTTGCGCGTTCGGGGCAACCTGCTGCTCGAGTTCAGCGATCGCAGCGTTGATCCCGGCCAAACGGGTTTTTAGGTCATCCCGCATCCAACGCAGGAAACGCAGCTTGCGTGACTTGTACTCTTGCTCTGCAGCTGAACTGCTTTCGCAGCCAAGGAAAAAGGGAAACATGGACTGCACTCCGAACTGATGTAACGGATTATTACGCAACTTGCCCGACGGCGTCGGCAGTGGGGGCTACTTTTGAGCGAGCTGTTGCTGCAGTGTTTGGTAGCTCGGATTCTGGGGATCTAGCTTCAGCAACTGATCGAGATACTGTTGCGCTGTGTTTTTGCGGCCAAGCTGCAGCTCTAGTTGCACCAATTGTTCGAGAGCAAAGCGGTTGTTGGGCTCGCGTGCGACCACATTGCGGTAGCCCTGAATTTGTTTCAGTAGGTCCGCGCTGACCAACCCTGCAGTCTCGGACTCCTGACTAGCCTGCCAGCTCGATTGCAGGGCGCTAAAAATGCCAACTGCGCTGGTGCCGATAAAGGCAAAACCGCTGATGTAAACCAACAAAAGTTTGGCAATTCGGGTTTTGCGATCGCTAGCTGCCATACAGAGCCATCCGTCCTACTGGGAGAATTTTCCCAAGCGTTCATTGTCCGATAACGACGAAAAAAGGCGGAAAACCGCCCTGCGCGCGATCGTCACAGTCGCTATGCTGGTAAGCAATCAGCCTCTTGCAGGCACAGCAAAGCCTGCAGCAGATCTGGAGAGATTCTTCATGTCCACCTCGAGCAACTTTCGAGACGCAATTCGTGAGGCCCAGACTAGCGCACTCGTGGGCCCCAGTGTGGTTCGCCGTGCCCTGCCCTTTGTGGGTGGTGGTCTTGTGCTCACCTCCGTCGGTGTTTACGGCGGGCTCGGTGTCCTGGGCAGCAACCCTAGTCTGTTCATGCCCCTGTGGATCGGCTCAATCGTTCTACAGCTAGTGCTGTTCTTTGTTGCCCAAGGCATCGCCTCGCGCGGGAGCAATAGCACTGCCCTACCGCTATTGGCCCTGTATGGTTTGCTCACCGGCTTTTCGCTGACTGGGCTTATTAGTGTTGCCCTCGGCAGTGTCGGAATTGGCGGTCTAGGAGTCGCAGCCCTCGGCTGTGGGATCACCTTTATCTTGGCCAGCATCTTCGGGCAGAAAATGTCCGAATCGACCGGTCAAGCCTTGACCCAAACCGTCACCTTGGGTATTGGCGCTCTGTTCTTGGTGATGCTGGTGCAGCTGATTGGCGGCATCTTCATTCCAGCCCTACGGGGTGGGCTAGAGCTTTTGATTGCTGGTGCTGGCACTGTTCTCTTTATTGGTGCCGCTTTTGTAGACTTCTACACCCTGCCGCGCACCTACCGCGACGACCAATATTTGGCTGCCGCGCTGTCGATGTATTTGACCTACATCAACCTGTTCATCTTCATCCTGCGCTTCCTGATTGCGATTTCTGGTAACAGCCGCGACTAATCACAAGGCGATCGCCGGAACCCTGAAGAAATAATCTGCATGACGGTCAAGTCCAGTGAGGGCTTGGCCGTTTTGTTTAGGGTTCGGTTGAGGGGACTGAGCGATCGCGATGATAGGTGCATTGCAGCAAGCCCGTGGGATAGGACTGTGTTTTGACCAGCTGCCAGCGCTGTTCTGGGAATGGACTTGGAAAGAGAGGAATACCGTTGCCGAGCAAGATGGGATGAATCGAGAGGATCAGTTCATCGAGACAATCGGCTGCTAAACATTGCTGCACTAGCTGACCGCCGCCGACGAGCCAGAAGTTTCGACCCGGTTGCTGCTTCAGCTGGCTGACCCAAAGGGCTGGATTACCCTGTACAACCGTTATGGCTGGATCTGCTGTTTCCGTTAGCGATCGCGAAAAAACATAGATTTGGCAGCCTGGATAGGGGTCGTCACTCAGGCTCATGGAGAGTTCGTAGGTCTTGCGACCCATCAATACTGTGTCGATTTGGCTATAAAACTCGCTGTAGCCATAGTCTGCATCGTCAAACAGCCAATCGATGCCCTCATTGCGACGCGCAATGTAGCCATCCAAACTGGTTGCAATGAAGAGAATCAAACGCCGCTCAGTCATGGTGCTCAGCAATATCGAGGAAGGCGGGGTGATCGCCCCCATGACTGTAGCAACCTAGGGCGAAGGGCCCCGCAGCACTGGCATTGAATCACTCGTTAGACTGCGCCGCGATTGCACTGGAGCTGAGGCATCGCTGACTTGGGACCCAATTTTTGCTTGACGCGTTCAGGAAGCGCGCTATGATTCGGCAGCATTCCAGCGCTTCAAAACGGCTCAAACAGCCGCTTCCCATGGCCTACCCTATCCCGACCAATCGGGAAGAGCTGTTGACGCTCTGCCGTCAACCAGCTGATAGCGAAATATTAGCGACTGCGATCGTGGGCATTATTCAATGGGCTCGCACCCAAGGTCAAAGTTTAGCGGATTTACAGGCTGAAATTTTGACAGAAGATCAGCTCCTCGAACCTGAACAAAGACAGTGGCTGTCTGAGTTATTACTCAAGACTTGGCAGCAATTAGAAACAACGTCTGCCACTCACTCTGCTGAATCTTCCTAGCCTTGGGGTTGGTGTTTTGGCACAATCGTTAAGACATAGGATTGCGATCGTTGCTTTCACCCTGTGGCGGTGAGGTGATCAATCGGGGTGAGAGGATTAGGGATGACTAAAATCTTGTTGGTAGAAGACAACGAAGACAATTGGGATATGTTGTCGCGCCGTCTGACTCGCAAGGGTTTTGAAGTGGTCTTGGCTCACGATGGAGCTGCCGGTGTGGATACGGCACGGCGCGAGCAACCGGATCTGATTTTGATGGATATGAGCTTGCCAGTGATGGATGGCTGGGAGGCCACGCGCCAACTCAAAGCCGATCCTGAACTGCAACAGACGCCGGTGATTGCACTGACTGCCCACGCCATGGCTAGCGATCGCGAAAAGGCGATCGCCGCGGGCTGTGACGACTACGACACCAAGCCAATCGAGCTACCGCGCCTGCTCAGTAAAATTGCTCAGTTGCTCGAACGCTAGAGCCACCGTCGCGAGCCTTGGTTGCCCCCCTAACCCTCGACTGCCATGAAGCTGCGCCGCCAATTCCTGTTGTTTGGAGTGGGGACAACCTTTACAGCGATCGCTGCGATCTCCTTATCGGATGTCATTACCAATACCCGACTGAGTGAGTCCAGTCGTGAGGAGGTGCAATCCCTGCTGCAGCGTGAGCAAGAGAGCATCCTGTCGCGAACGTACACCGTGGTTCGGGTGCAGGGCACCTCGATCGAAAAGCAACTCAGTCGACAGATCCAGGTTCTCGATGAAGCCCTCCAACGAGCCGGCGGCCTCAGGACTGGCTCTCGCCTAGTGCGCTGGCAAGCTAAGAATCAATACACAGGCGCCATACAGCCTGTTGAGTTGCCGGAACTTCAGTTGGGTGGCCGCTGGCTCGATCAGGTTAGTCGCTTTGATCAGGCAGTGCCAGTGATTGACACAGTGTCTCGGCAAATGGGCGGCACTGTCACGATCTTCCAGCGGATCAACGATCGCGGTGACATGCTACGGGTCGCAACCACCGTCCCTAATCAGGATAAGCAGCGGGCGATCGGCACCTACATCCCTGTGACCAATCCCAGTGGCGATCCCAACCCTGTGATTGCAGCAGTTTTGAAAGGTCAGACCTATCGCGGGCCAGCCTACATTGTCAATGATTGGTACATCGCCATCTATCAGCCGCTCAAAGATGCTCAGGGGCGGGTTATCGGGATGATCTATGCCGGTCAACGTCAGGATCAAACCGGTGAACTAGCGCGCTCTTTTCAGGATTTGCGCTTTGGTCAAACCGGATCAGCTTTTGTTTTCCTGGGGCAGGGCAGCCAACGGGGCGAGACCATTCTGACCAGTGACCCATCGCTCCAGAAAAAAAACTTTTGGGATGCCAAAGACGCCTCAGGGCAGTTTTTTCTGCGAACTTCGATCGCAGATGCCATCCGCCAACCGGGTGCTTTTATTCGCGTTCGCTACTTGGCTCGCCCTTGGACGGAGGGGCTGCAATCGACGCAACCGGCTCGCCAAGAACAGATGCTACTGGTCTATTACCGCCCTTGGAACTGGGTTATTGGCATTCGCCAGGATAAGCAGGAATTTGCGGAACCCTTCCGCCGCCTAGAGGCTATTCAGCAGCGATCGCTCTACATTCAGTTACTGCTCGGTGTCATCATTGCGGTGCTCGGCGCAATCGCCGCCCGCGGTTGGGCTGCCCACTTAGGAATGCGCATTGAGCAGTTAGCCCATGCTGCCGATGCCATGGCCAGCGGCCAGCTCCAGCAACAAATTCCCACCAGTGGTCGCGATGAACTCACTGTGCTGGCCCAAGCCTTCAACCGGATGGCGGTTACACTGCGGGAGTTGCTGGTCAGTTTGGAGCATCGCGTCCAAGAACGTACGGCGGCTCTCCGAGAAACTAACGATCGCCTCGAACAGGCCCGTGAGCAGGCCGAAGCTGCAAACCAGGCTAAGAGTGCATTTCTAGCCAACATGAGCCACGAGTTGCGCACTCCCCTCAATGCCATCATTGGCTACAGCGAAATGATGATGGAAGAGGCAGAAGACGGCATCGAGGTCGAAGAACTCCTGCCCGACTTCCGCAAGATCAACAATGCAGGCAAACACTTGCTGGAGCTGATCAACAGCATTCTGGACCTCTCCAAAATTGAAGCGGGTCGCATGGAGCTTTACTTAGAAAGCTTCTCGCTGCCCGAGCTGATCAATGGTGTGAAATCGATTATCAAGCCCTTAATTGAAAAAAATCAGAATCAGCTGTTGGTGGACTGCCCAGCCGATATAGGGCTGATGACTGCTGATGTCACGAAGCTGCGGCAAACCTTGCTCAACCTTCTGTCTAATGCCAGCAAATTTACTCACCAAGGCACGATTCAGCTGCAGGTTGCTGCCCAGGGGGATCAGGTGGTCTTCAAGGTGGTTGATAGTGGCATTGGTATGTCACCGGAGCAGATCGATCGCATTTTTGAGGCGTTTGCCCAGGCAGATGATTCCACGACACGGAAATTCGGAGGCACAGGTCTTGGGCTTTCGATTAGCCGCCATTTCATAGAAATGATGGGAGGCAAAATTACGGTTGAGAGCGTTCTCGGGGAAGGCAGTACGTTCACCATTACCCTGCCGCGCCAAGTGCAACCGCCGCAGTCGATCCCTGCGGTTGATCCAGTCCTGACTGATGAGGCGATCGCAACGGCCACTGAACAGGAAGATCAAAACCAGCCTGTGGTCCTCGTTGTGGATGATGAACCTAGTGCCCGCGAGTTGTTGCGCCGCATGCTGGAAAAGGAAGGCTATCGCGTCGTTACGGCAGCAGGGGGAGCTGAAGGGTTGCAGCGAGCGCAGGAACTGCGCCCTGCCCTGATCACCCTCGATTTGATGATGCCCCAGGTGGATGGTTGGTCAGTGCTAACCGCTCTCAAAGCCGATCCAATGCTGGCGGAGATTCCAGTGGTGATGGTGAGCATGGTGGAAGGGCGATCGCTCTCCTATGCCCTCGGTGCAGCTGGCTACCTCCACAAACCAATTGATCGCGACCAGTTGCGGCGGATCCTGGAGGGCTATACCCACCCCGATCGCCAGCCGCTGGCACTGGTTATTGAAGACGACCCAGTCAACCGATCGCTGCTGCGGCAATTGCTCGAGCGGGATGGCTGGCAGGTCGCAGAAGCCAACCAAGGGCAACAAGGCCTAGCTGTTTTGGAGTCGCTGGAGCAGCCGCCCGACCTGATCTTGCTGGATTTGATGATGCCCCAGATGGATGGCTTTGCCTTCGTCGACGCGCTGCGAGCTAACGGTAACTGGCAAACACTGCCGGTGATTGTGGTGACGGCTAAAGATCTGACGGAACAGGATCGTCAGCGCCTGCAAGGGCGGGTCAGCCAGGTGATTGCCAAGGGGAATTTGGCGATCGATCGACTCCTGGCGGAAATTCGCCAAGTGGGGGCCAACCGTGTCTGAGTCGCTTGAATCCTTAGCCAGGCTCGCTCACTGGCGCCATGAACTACGGACTCCCATCAACGCCATTTTGGGCTACAGCCAACTGCTGCTGGAGGATTGGGCAGGCACCGCGATTGCTACAGACCTAGAGCGGATCGAATCAGCTGGGCAGGAGTTACTGCGGCTCGTCAATGAAATTTTGGATCCTCACAGCAGCGATCGCGGTCTAAGCCTCGACACCTACCAGGCCCGTCTGCGCTACGCCCTGCGGACGCCGGTCAACACTGTTTGCGGTTATGTCGAGCTGCTGCTCGAGGAAGACTCGCCCGAACTGGCCGAGAGCCGAGTTGACTTAGAGCGGATTAGCGCAGCGGGCGAGCGTTTGCTAGAACAACTCGAGGCCATGGCAGCTTGGGATCAGCCGGCGAGCCAAGCTTCGGCTGTGGCGCTGTCAGAGATGGAGGTGGAGGTTGCCGAATCGGTGCTCCGCTATCGCCAAGCAGCGGTGTCAGCGTCGGCAGTCACGGGCGGTCGACTGTTGGTTGCCGAGGACAACGAGATCAACCGTGATGTCTTGGAGCGTCGTCTGCGTCGTCTTGGGCATGACGTCGTCTGTGTTGCTTCGGGGCAAGAAGCTCTGAATCAATTAGCGCAACAGCCCTTCGATTTGCTGTTCCTCGATCTGATGATGCCGGGACTGACCGGTTTTGAGGTGCTGCAGCAGCTCAAGGCAGATCCCACCTTAGCTGAGCTGCCTGTGCTGATGATTTCGGCGCTGGATGACCTTGAGAGTGTGATTCGCTGTCTGCGCTTGGGTGCGACTGACTATCTGACCAAACCGTTTGAACCAACGCTGTTACAAACGCGTTTGGAGACTTGCCTCCAGCACAAACGTCTGCGCGATCGCGAGTTGGACTACTTGCGTAATGTTGCGATTGTCACGGATGCGGCGGTGGCCGTGGAGGCGGGTGACTACGATCGCGATCGCCTCCAGACGGTGGCAGAGCGCAGCGACGCACTGGGGCAGTTGGCACGCATGTTTCGCCAGATGACCCGCTCGGTAGAACAGCGAGAAACCCAGCTCAAGCAGACAATTCGGCGTTTAGAGCTGCAGATCGACACCGCTACCGTCAAAAGCCAAGTCAAGGAGATCACGGAGTCGGATTATTTCCGTGACCTTGAGAGCCGTGCCCGCCAAATTCGCCGCGATCGCAGCTATCGTTCTTCGCCCCCTGACCGCCATGCCTAATCCCAACGCCTTGGCGGAACTGCAAGCACTGGAGCTGTTACAAACTTGTACCCCGGCTGAACTAGCAGATCTGGCCCATTGCCTGCAACCCCAGACACTCCAAGCGCAAGAAGCTCTATTCCACTGTGGCGATCCAGCAGCAGCGCTCTACTGGATTCGCTCAGGACGGGTGGGCGTTTTTGTCGCCGATGGTAGCAACAACCAGCATGAGTCGTTGCTGCGCGTGCTGGGGGCCGGTGCTCTGCTGGGAGAGATGGCCCTGATCGATGGGCAACCACGATCGGCGACTTGTCGGGCCTTGGAACCGACGCAACTTTACGCGGTCACTAGCCAAGATTTTCAGCAGTTGCTAACGCGATCGCCCCAGTTTGTGCAGGCCTTGTTGGCAACCCTGAGCCAGCGGTTGCGCTATACCAATCAGTTCCTGAGTGAAGTGGGGGCGGGCGTGCAGCAGTTGGCAAGCGGCCAGTATGCCCCCCTAGCGCAACTGCAAAGTCCAGATCACTCCCTTGAACATCTGGCAACGGCTTTTGCCCAGATGGCTCTGAGGGCGCAGCAGCGGGAAGTGGCTCTGCAGGAACGGATTCGGCGTTTGGAATTAGAAGTCGATGCTTGTCGCCTCCAACAGTCTGTGGCAGAAATCACCGAGTCAGAGTTCTTCGTGCATCTCCAACAGCGGGCGCAGCAAATTCGGCGCAATCGCCACAAATCCTTGCCGCCCCAAGCCGATTCTGAATAAGGCGATCGCAGTTCACTACTCGCTACTGCAACAACAGAGCGGACGGAAATCCGAACTTTTCCCGACCTGCGCGGCTAGTGCAGGCTCTCCTATGATCAAGCCGTCCTGTCACTCTTTAGTTTGGGTATGGCGATTCTAGAGCAAGGCAATATCACGATTCATACCGATAACATTTTCCCGATTATCAAAAAGTCGCTCTACTCAGAGCATGAAATCTTTTTGCGGGAACTGATTTCTAATGCAGTGGATGCCATTCAAAAGCTGAAGATGGTGTCCTATGCCGGTGAATTAGAGGGTGAAATCGGTGACCCCCAAATCACACTGAGTATCGATCGCGATCGCAAACAACTCAAAATTGCCGATAACGGTATTGGGATGACAGCCGATGAGATTAAGCGTTATATCAATCAAGTTGCCTTTTCAAGTGCAGAGGACTTTATTGAAAAATATAAAGGCGGAGCTGATCAGCCTATCATTGGTCACTTTGGTCTAGGCTTCTACTCAGCTTTTATTGTTGCTGATCGGGTGGAAATTGAAACCCTCTCCTATCAAAAAGGAGCGACACCTGTTCATTGGACTTGTGATGGATCTCCAAGCTTTGAACTGTCAGAGGGGAGCCGTACGGAGCGAGGAACAACGATTATTCTTAATCTTAGTGAGGAGGAGTTAGAGTACTTAGAACCTGCTCGTATTCGTCAGCTTGTTAAGACCTATTGTGACTTCATGCCCGTTCCGATCGCTTTAGAGGGAGAAGTCTTAAACAAGCAAAAAGCAATTTGGCGAGAATCAGCTGGCAATCTCAAAGAAGAAGACTACCAAGAGTTTTATCGCTACCTGTATCCATTTCAAGATGAACCATTGTTATGGGTTCATCTCAACACAGATTACCCCTATCAAGTGAATGGTGTTCTCTATTTCCCGAAATTGCGGCCCGATATTGATCTAACTCAAGGACAAATTAAACTATTCTGCAATCAAGTCTTTGTCAGCGATCACTGTGAAGAAGTTGTGCCGCGTTTTCTCTTGCCGATGCGAGGGGTGATCGATAGTCCTGATATTCCTCTCAATGTGTCGCGCAGTGCGCTGCAAGCCGATCGCAAGGTGCGGAGTATTGCTGGCTTCATCGCCAAGAAAGTGGGCGATCGCCTCAAAGAACTCTATCGCTCGCAACGCGACCAATATCTCAATATTTGGTCAGATCTCAGCACCTTTGTGAAGTTTGGCTGTCTCAATGATCAAAAATTCAGAGAACAGGTCAAAGAGATTCTCGTTTTTCGGAGTAGTGCTGAGCTCAGCGAGGCGACCAGTAGCGATCGTGGTCAAGATAGCCAAGGTAATTGGTACACTACTCTGCAGGCCTACCTCGAACGCAACCAGGAAAAACACGAAAATCGTGTCTATTACTGTACGGATGCTGCTAGCCAAGCCACTTACATTGAACTCTTCCGTAAAAAAGGCCTAGAGGTGCTCTACCTCGATAGCTTTATCGATAGCCACTTTGTTAGTTTGCTGGAACAAGAGTATCAGGATGTCCGCTTTTCTCGGGTTGATGCCGAGCTAGACGACACCTTACTTGAAACAGAAGAAGCTGAAATTGTTGATCCGACAACGAACAAAACGCGTAGCCAAACCCTGAAGGAATTATTTGAAGCAGCGATCGCGAATTCGCGGATTAATGTGCGCACAGAATCCTTGAAGGATACAGATGCCAGCGCGCCGCCTGCAATGGTTTTATTGCCAGAAGCTGCACGGCGCATGCGCGAAATGAGTGCTTTCTTGGGACAAGATCCGGCTAATCTACCCGATGACCATGTCCTGCTCGTGAATACCGCGCATCCTCTTGTCCAGAACATCCTTAGTCTGCAGCAGGGGGCTATCCTCAGCAGTGATGGACACTCTCCAAGCCAGGTCCTGGCAGAGCAGCTCTGTCGACACATCTATGACTTGGCCTTGATGACCCAAAAAGGGTTTGATGCTGAGGGAATGAAAGCCTTCATTGAGCGTTCTAATGCGGTCTTGACGGCGTTGACGACTCGCCAGTGAAGGGTTTAGGGGAACTCTAAACTTCACAGAACGTCATCCTAGCTATCTCGCCCTCAGACGTGAGCCTCGCTAAGCTGAGGGCGACGATCCATTTCGTGGTGTGGGGTATGGGGTTGACTCTGTTTTCGCGATCGCGGCGTCGCATCCCAAGCGGCCGTACCAATATTATTCCGACGTCTCGAACTTCAAGAAGAGCTTACCTACGGGCGGGGATGGCCTTGCTTCAGCTGACTGCCTTAATTATGGTTTTGGTGTGGTTGCGCGATACCCCCCGAGGGGCTTGGGCTGAGAGCGATTGCCAAAACTCTGTCTTTTCTAGTCTCTGTCGCGATCGCTAATTTATTCAATTATTTCTTCTGAAGAAGTATCTAATAAAATAATGCGATCGCGCCCCTGCTGTTTGGCTTGATACAGAGCACGATCAGCACGTTCAAGGAATTGATCAAGTGTCAGAATTTCAGGTGTCCAGACTGCAATGCCAACACTAATGGTAATGGCGATCGCTTGTTGAGGAAGATGGAGAGATTGCTGAATAACGAGCTGGCGGATGCGATCCATCACTTGATATGCTTGCTTCCCATTGGTTTCAGGAAGCATTAATACAAACTCATCCCCCCCCAGCCGAGCAAAAATATCCACTTCGCGAATATTTTGTTGGCAAATATTGGTCCAGAGAATTAAAACCTGATCGCCAACCGTATGACCGTAGCTGTCATTAATTGTTTTGAAATGATCGATGTCAATGATCACTAAAGAGAGTGAAGTGTCACGTTGGATACGATAGATTCGGTTAAGTTCAGCTTGAGCAAGTGTAATAAACTGACGGCGATTCAGAATGCCAGTCAGGGCATCTGTTGTTGCCTGTTGCTGCAATTTTTGTTCTAGCTTCTTTTGTTCAGTAATGTCAGTTGAAATACCGAGTAATCCAATAATATTACTACTTTGTGCCGATTCATAGATAGGCGTTTTGATTTCTAGGTAGACTCGTAATTGTCCATCTTTAGGGTTGACGAGATGGATTTCTTCCGTAGTCTGCTCTCCTTGGAAAACACGAGAGTCGATAGCTTGTAATAATTTTGCAGCCTCTTCGGAGAAAAAGAAAAAATCATCCTTGCCCAAGATTTCTTCCAAAGAGCGATCAACAAAATCTAAAGCCGATCTATTGGCATAGATGTAACGAAACTGAAGGTCTTTCATATAGATATGAGAGCTGACCTGATCGAGTGCCGCTCGAAGACGTTGTGCTTCTACTAAAGCTTCTTGAAGTTGTTGTTTTGTTTTTCTCTCAGCTGTAACATCGCGCATGGCAATGACAGCGCCTAAAAATTGATTCTGATCATCAAAAAAAGGCCCACCTGAACAAACGACCCATCGTTCTGACTTGGATGGATCTTTGATCATCATTTCAACATCCTGAACTATCTCATGACGGAATGCTCTGAATAACGGTAGAGCATCAGTCGGCATAAGATCAGATCCATTGGGTTGATAGATGTTATAGAGGGCACTCCATTCGCTGGCTGAAGAGCGGGGGGGTAAGTAGCTATGCCAGCTTCTCGCAACTTGATTGAAAAGTACTAAGTTCCCTTCAGCATCGCAGGCAACTACACCATCACTCAAACTATCTAAAAGAATCCGTGTAAATTCTTGCTCACGATATAACGCTGTTTCGGCAATCTTGCGATCGTGAATATCTAAGCAGTGACCTATGTATCCAATGAAGTTTCCATGAGTGTCGTATCTAGGGCTCCCCTCCTCAAGAATCCAACGATATTCACCATCGTGACGACGTAAACGGTATTCAGCCTTATAACTATTGTGTTGTGAGAAAGCAGTTCTGTAATTACTCAAGTAGCTTTGAAGATCTGCCGATAAAACTCCTTCAATAGACCCGCTATCTAATTCTTGCTCTAAAGAACGTCCAGTAAAGTTAAGCCAAACTGAATTGAAATAATAATGGTCTCCATTTTTGTCTGCCAACCAGATGAGAACATGCCCAGAGTTGACAACAGTGCGATAGTTTTGTTCGCTCTCTCGCAATGCCTCTTCAGCCTGCTTTCGTCTAGTGATATCAATTGTCGACCCTACCATGCGATAAGGCTTGTTTTGTTCATCTCGAACGGCAATTCCGGTTGACTGAAACCAGCGATATTCTCCTGATTTTTGTTGAATACGATACTCCACATCGTAAGGATATTTAGCTGATGAAGAATGAGCATCTAAAGCTGATTGAACAAAAATACGGTCATCGGGATGTAAAAGACTGAAAAAGCTTGAGATTTTTGGGGGAATGTCACCTTCTTGATACCCTAAAATTTCAAGGGAACGAGAAGAAAAATAAAGATCGCTAGTAACGAGATCCCAGTCCCAAATTGCTGCTAAAGATCCCTGAAATGCAGGCTCAAGACGCTCTACACTCTGCCGTAATAAGTCTTCAGATTTCCGGCGCTGAGTCACATCATGAATAGTGCTAATAATATGAAACTTTGAATTTATTTTAATAAGTTTAGCTGTAACTTGTCCAATAAAATTACTCTGATCGGGACGTTGTAATCCAACTTCCAGGTCTTCACGAGAGCCTTGGGATAAGAGACAATCGATCATCCGACTGCGATCGTGCTGATTTTTCCAAAAGTTCAGATCAAGAATTGATCTTCCAATGACATTTTCTTTAGGTTGGTCAATTAGCTCTAGAAAACTTTGATTAACCCTAACAATTAGACCATCTGAAAGTTGTGTAATTAGAATAGCATCGGGACTTACATCGAAAATTTGCTCTGTCGTTGCCTGTTCTTCTTTGCTAACAGCGATCGCTTGTTGATTTTCTGTTAAAATTAAACCAAAAGTCCACAGCGTACTTGTAATTAAAAGCTGAAAGTCAGTTGCTAACTGCAAAAAACTTAGCTGAATCCAACGATCATTGACTAAATCGAGAATTGCTAGCATAGCCATACCGCTATAAGCAAACGTAGCAATTAGAAATATGCTGCCCAGAAAAAGAGCTGGAATTAAAAGAAACTGCTGACGATAAAAGTAGAGAAGTCTTGCTGTTAGGCCAGAACAAAGAGCGATCGTACCTGTCAAAATAGCTTGAGAAAGCGAAGAGGCTGGAGCATTAGCTTCAATGACTCCAAGCGCTGCCCAACTACTCAAAATTGTGAGCTGAAAAGAACGTCTTCCCCATGGATGGGGTAGACCTAGGATGTTTTGGGTCCCTAAATAGATCAGTGCTGAGCCAAGGATTAGTGCTGCATCAGCACTCACTCGGCTCACCGTATTATTGCTGGTAAATACGTGTAGTGCTAAACCAAGGATAAAACAGACGTTGCCAGCCCCCCAGCGATCCAGTTTGGGTGTGAACTGCATTAGGCGCGCTTGGATGGTCAGAGCAGTTGTCTGCAGACTATTGAGAATGATGAGGGTAATAGCTAAAGTCTGAAAGTCAATTTTCATAAAGCCTTGGCCCTAAATCGCTCAGACCCGTCCCGTAGTGACTTGAATATAGTGTGACTTGTTCACCTCAATTCAAGCTACCGAAACAATACTGACTTATTTCATCAAAGACCCATGTATTAATAAATATTAATAGTAATTAAAACTCTTACTTTATCTTTTAACTCTTGCTATTCCAATTAAGTATTCAACAGTAGGTGTTTTGAGGGGCTAGAAGAGTGCAATTTTTAGTTTAATCACCTCTCAAATATCCCAGCTTTTGCTGATTGATTAGTAGTAGCTGCCACTCTTGCGATGATGGATGGCTGTCCGAACCTCAGGATCTTGAACTTGACCTGATTCAACGACTGCATAGACCAGCCAATGATCGCCACATTCCATGCGATTAGCGACGCGACATTCTAACCAAGCGATGGCCTCAGCCAAGATAGGATGCCCTTGATCACTGGGGCTAGACTCAATACCCTCTAGACGATCGGCTCCAGGGCTGAAGGGTTTGAGAAAATGCTTTTGAATTGCTAGATTTTTGTCCTCGCCAAGGACATTGAGGACAAAGCGATCGCCTTGATGCAAGAGTGACTCGACGGCGCGATCGCGCGCAACTGCAACACTAATCCCTGGTGGATTAAAGGTTGCTTGTGAGACCCACGAAGCTAGCATGCCACTGCGGACATCCTCTTTTTGAGTCGTCAAAACACAGAGTGATCCGAGGATGCGTCCTACTGCTTGTGCGGTTGCTTCAGTTTCACTGTCTTGTAGTTTGGAGCTGCTTTGGCGACTCACTTGGCGGCGCTGTCGTTGCAGGGCTTGGGCGAGATCGGTGCCTGACTCTTCACAGATTTTTAGGGTTGCTGTTGTTGGTTTAAAGCGAACGCGAATCGGTTCAAAGGCAAGGCGAAAACCAGCATCTTTTAACTTGCTTTCCAGAAGATCGATCGCTTCACCACTCCAGCCAAATGAGCCGAAAACACCGACCGGCTTATCGCGCGCAACGGTTGCCAAAATTGTCCCCAACGCCGTTTGGATGGGTGTGGGTGCATGGCCTCCCAAAGTTGGGGATCCAATCACAACGCCGTCGCACCTTTCCAGTGTTCGGCGGATGTCATCCATGCTTTCAACTTCGCAATTTAAAGCTTCCACCCGAACGCCCGCCTTGGTAATTCCTTGGGCGATCGCCTCTGCGATCGTGGCAGTGCTGCCATAGGCCGAAGCATAGAGCAGCGCTACCATCTGTGGTTGTTGAAGTTGGCGATCGCTCCAACTGACATAGGCCGCTGTCAAATCGTGCAGGCCGTAGCGAATCAGCGGACCATGGCTGGGAGCATACCCTTGGATAGGTAGGCGGCTAAATTTAGCCAACACCGTCTGCACTTGGCGGACTTGGGGTGCCATGACGCAGTCAAAGTAGTAGCGCTGATCCTCGCGGAACGAAGTCCAGCCTTGATCAAAAATTTGGTCTTGGCATAGGTGTGCCGCAAAGAACTTATCAGAGAGCAGCCAACCTGTTTGCTCATCCAAAACGCAAAGCCCATCCGGCCAGCGCGGAATCGGCGTCGGCAGCAGTTGCAGAACCTTGCCCCGTCCGAGATCAAGACTTTCTTCTGTCCGGATAATCTTTAGATCTAAGGGTGGGATGGGGGCTTCTTGTGCCTCGACTTGCCAGAGCTTTTCAAGGGCTTGGGCGGCTGGATTCGAGACGATCACCTGCAACCCAGGATTGAGACGCATCAACTCCTTGAGGGTGCTAACGCGGTTGGGGCTGACGTGACTGAGGAGCACCGCATCGAGCTCACCAATCGGGCATTGAGCTTCAAGGCGATTGAGGAAAATTTCAGTAAAGGAAGCGCCGGGCGGGTTGATCAGAATCGTGCGATCGCCCTGCACAAGGTAGGCATTGCTGGTTGTGCCATGCCCAAGGCCATACTCCACTTCAAAGCGCAGACGTTCCCAGCTTCGAGCCCGCAGCACCATCAGTCCTGCAGCCACCCAGCTCGGTTGGATATCGCGGTGACGTCCTTCGCTCATGCCAGTCCTCTCCTCACCGATCGCTCGCAAGCCATTCTGCTCCCCTGCCCTTTGCACTCTATCCTCTTTGACTGTGGCGTTCTTGGTCTGACGCTAGTGAACTCAGAGTTCCTGTCCTAGATGGAGAACGGGATGACTCTCCTGAGTCAGCGATCGCCGGGTTAATCAGTCGGTTTTGAGTCAAGGCGATCGCTTATCGCTTCCAGTCAGCAGCCCTAGTAGTGGTTGCCGACTTTGCGGTGGTGAACGGCGGTGCGAACATCGGCCCGCGAGACACGGCCTTGTTCAACTTGGCAGTACACCAGCCAGTGATCGCTGCGATCCATGCGGCTGGCCACTTCGCACTCCAGATAGGCCAAGGCTGCTGTCAGAATGGGGCTTCCGTTGCTGGCGGTTTGGGTTTCGACACCGGCAAAGCGATCGGCCCCAGGTGGGAAACGCTTGAGGAAATGCTTCATCAGCGGTGCATAGTTGTCTTCACCTAGGATGTTGAGGACAAATCGATCGCCCACCTGCATCAGCGACTCGATTGCCCGATCCTTGGCGACCGCGACGGTAAAGCCCAGTGGCTTAAAGCTGGCTTGCACCACCCACGAGGCCAGCATGGCACCGCTGACTTCGCCCTTACGCGCTGTGATGATGTAGAGCCCACCACTCAGCCGTCCCAGCGCTTTATCGAGGTCGCTGTTCAGCGACTTCATCGTCTGGATAGCGTCAGCGCGAGTCAACCATTGGCCTAAGTCTGTGCCCGATTCTTCGCACTGCTGGTAGATCGCCTCCGTCGGCTGATCCTTGACGCGTATGGGTGGGAAAGCCGTATGCAGACCTAGATTACGGAACTGGGCCAGCAGAGCATCGATCGGCTCGTCATCGCCACCGTAGGAATCGAACAGGCCGATCGCTTGCTTATTGTGGGCAGCGGCAAAAATCGTGCTTAGGGCTGTTGCGACTGCCTCGGAAGGTTGACTGGGCGGCGTACCCAACACAATCCCCCGCGCACTGCTGACGGCTTCAATCAACTCCTGCGGATCGACGGCTCGCAGATCGACCATTTCCACCGCGACGCCTGTTTTGACCAAGCCGCGACCGATCGCTTGCGAAAGGCGATCGCTGTAGCCATAGTCCGACAGGTAGCCAATCAAAACGCTGGTTTCAGCAGTCGCTTTTTGCTCGCTCCAATGCTGATAGCGATCGACCCACTCTTGCAGGTTACGGCGCAGCAAGGGCCCATGACCCGTGGCGATCGTGGTGATTTCGCCGAGGGCTTTCATCCGTTTCAATGCCGCCAACACCGATCGCGCATTGGGAGCCATCAGGCATTCATAGTAGTACTGAAAATCGCCTTCGATCTGCTGCAGATCTTCATCGAAGGTGCGCTCGTCGCAGAAGTGCATGCCAAAGGCATCGCAGGTGAAGAGGATTTGGCTAGCGGGATCGTAAGTGAAGATTGTGTCCGGCCAGTGCAGGTTTGGCGCGCTGACGAACTCGAGCTCGTGACCCTGGCCAAGGTCGAGTCGATCGCCGTTTTTGACTTGCAGCTTTTGGAAGGGGCGATGGACTTGGTTCTCGAGGAACTGCAGCGCCACTTTAGAACCGACGACCGTTACATTCGGCGCGATCGCGAGAATATCGCCGACTAGACCGCTGTGATCCGGCTCCGTGTGACTGATGATCAGGTAATCCAGTGTGCTCAGGTCGGTCAGTTCCCGCAGCTGGTCAACATAGGTGGCCTGAAACTTGGCGTGGGAGGTGTCGACCAGTGCTTTGCGATCGGCTTCAATCAGAAAAGAGTTGTAGGTCGTGCCGTTCTGGAGCCCAAACTCGATATCAAAACGGCTGCGATCCCAGTCCAAAGAGCGAATCGTGGTGGTCTGAGGTCCAATGGCTTCAACGGCCAAGCTGAGGCGAGGCGCTGGGGTAGTGGCGACCATGAATCCCTCCGAGGCTGTAAATTCGCTGTTTTGTTATTGTGACGCGATCGCCCGCGTCTGGGTGAATGAGCCGGTTAGTCCTTGCCATTGGAAATTCGCGCTGGCATTGGGGGATCTTCTCTAGGGATCAAGCGCCTCAATTTTGGGATGCGATCGCTCCGCATCAGCCCTTCAGTCGGTCGGACCTCGCCACCTTCCTGCAAGCCCAAGATCCAGCAATCGTTGCGGATACGCCGATCGCGATCGCCAGTGTCGTCCCGCAGCAGCTGGCTTTACTCCCAGAAGACTGGCCTCAACGCCGGCTACAGCTTAGGGATGTGCCGTTGACAAATTGCTATCCGCAACTGGGCTTAGATCGGGCGATCGCGCTCTACGAGGCGGGCTGCCAAGCCGGTTGGCCCGTGTTGATGATTGACTGCGGCACTGCGATCACGATTAATGCCGGCGATGCAGAGGGACAGTTTGCCGGTGGGGCAATTTTGCCCGGAGTAACTTTGCAACTGCGATCGCTCGCCCAAGGAACGGCTGCTCTCCCGAGTGTCGAAATATCGGCTGAAGGCGATCGCTGGGGGATGGATAATCAGTCAGCGATCGCTAGCGGCGTGATCTACGGAATCGCAGGAGCACTCAGAGGGTTTATTGAAGATTGGCGATCGCATCATCCACAACGGCCGATCTATTTCACTGGCGGCGATGGTGAATTACTGGCAAAACTATTGACTGATTTACCGGATATTCGGGTTGAGCCGCATCTCTTGTTACACGGGATCGATCGCTTAGCTCAGGCAATGATGACAGACCCAGATTGATAGTCCTGAAGTTGTCGAGCATGGTCATGACTGTAAGGCCCAGCCGGGAGGCGATCGGGCGGAAAGCTAGCGATCGCTTGCACCTCATGGCGATCGCCCACTTGTAAATTCCCGGTAACCGTCACCGCCAAGGCAATACAGACGGCGTGAAGGCGAGGATCGCGATCGGGCGCACTATAAACCCCAACCAGACGATCGACGTTGACTAAAACTAGACCCGTTTCTTCCCGCAATTCCCGAGCCGCTGCTTGCTCTAATGTCTCGCCGCGATCGATCAGACCACCGGGCAGACTCCAGCCCCCATCATCAGCTCGCTGAATCAAGACCAGTTCGCCATTTGGCAAAGTCGCGATCAATGACACCGAAATGAGCGGACGCTTAAGGAGCGATCGCAGCCCAGCCCAAAGCCAAGACAACATTGAGTTAGCTCCTCAGAGTTGGAATGGGGAGATCAGCGATCGCTCGCATTCAATCTCACTCGGCAACGGCGACACCCAAATCAGTCAAGATTTGCCGCGCGTGGGTTTCGGGTTTGACCTTGGTGTAAATCTGCTCGATCTTGCCCTCGACATCGATTACATACGTGTGGCGCATCATGCCCATGTACTCCCGCCCCATGAATTTCTTGAGGCCGTAGCTGTCGTAGGCGCTGGCGACAGCGGCATCCGCATCAGTAAGCAATGTAAAAGGCAGCTCGTACTTCGCAATAAACTTCTGGTGTTTGCTGGCAGGATCTTTGCTGACCCCCAGAACAACAATCCCGGCTTGCTCAAACAAGCTGAAATCGTCCCGAAAGCCACAGGCTTCCTTGGTGCAGCCCGGCGTGTCGTCCTTCGGGTAGAAGTAGATCACCACTCGCTGACCTCGCAGGTCAGTCAGGCTGACGGGATTACCTTGTTGATCTGGCAGCGTAAAATCTGGCGCGCGATCGCCCACTTGTAACGGCATCGATCTACAGCAGAATGCAACGCCCCAACCCTAGCGATGCGGTTCCAGTGCCGTCAATTCCTAGTTGCGATCGTGGCCCAATCCCCAACCCTGTGACTTGGCGTACGAGTCCCGAACCACTCTTTTTATCAGCACAGACGGTGCATCTCTGGCGTTGCTCCCTGACGCGATCACTCAGCTCTGCTGAACAGGCGATCGTGGCAGCCGATTGCGATCGTGCCCAAGCCTACGGCTCTAACCGTCGTCACCAGTTCCTGTGTGGACGCTGGTGGTTGCGGCAGCTTCTCAGCCTCTATCTCCCAGAAGAACCAGCAGACTTTCGTTTCCAGCTCAGTCCAACGGGCAAGCCAGAATTGCCACAATCCAATCTCTGCTTCAACCTCAGTCACAGTGGCTCAACGCTGTTGATTGCGATCGCTTGGCAACCTGTGGGCGTGGATGTGGAACAACCGCGATCGCGATCTTGGTTAGCCTTGGCGCGTCGCTACTTCCCATCTGCCGAACTGGCAGCAATGCAACAGTCGACTGACTGCGATCGCTGGGGACTGGCCAGTTGGGTCTGTAAAGAAGCCTGGATCAAAGCCCAGGGACGAACTTTGGCCAATTCTCTCCGTCATTTGCAGTGTGCCTGGACTGCCAATGGGCAACCCCGGTTGTCTGGGCTAGGGAGCGAAGAAAGTCAGGTGCAGCTGCTGCAAGTCGATCCGCAGGAACAGCTGTGGGCGGCGATCGCGATGCCTGCTGGGTGGAACTACCAAACTTGGACAGCCGCCATAATCCGGAAAAATCATTAAGAGATTTAGCAATTTTTTCTTTTTCAGAGACTAAGTTTTTAGTTTGAAAAGATCTTCAGACTGAGGCGTGGCTCGGTTGCTTCTTCTACGTAAGCTCTTGACGGTCTTAGTCGTCCTGCTGGGGACAGGCTTGGCTGCCTATTGGGCGGTCGTCACCTATCGCAGCCAACAGGGGCTAGGGACTCGAGCCGCTACGCCCCTGCCGGAGTTTTTGGATCAGTTGCCAGACAACTTGCGGTTTCGGGAGCTGGATTCCCGCATTGGCAAAACCCGTTCCGTCAGCTTGGCACTGTCTGAAGTCAACTCCGCCCAAATGGTCAACTACATCTGGGGGGGATTCCAGCCCTCCTTTGCAGCTTTGGGTGTGACGCCAACAGTAGTTGGTTATAAGTTTGAACTGGAGGTAACACCCCAGCAATCCATTACGCGGGCGCTGCCAACGCAAGACTTTTCTCCCAGCTTCATTGGGGCTGTTGTGCCAGATGGCGATCGCGTTTTTGAACTTCGCTGTCAAAGTATCGAGCCGCGCCGAGTCAGTCTTGCCCCACCTGTCCTTGAGAGCAATCAGTTGGTCTGTGGACCAGACTCTGTCCCGTTAGCGACTGCCTCTACACAGCCGACAGCTCGTTAAACTAAAGTGGTAATGAGTCCAAGGTGTCTCATGAGTTGTCCCCTTCGTCGCTAAACCGATATGTCCGAGACTGCGGCTCAAACCCCGATTCGCTCCCTTGAGGACGCTCTGAATCGTTGCCAAGACAAAGGCATGCGAGTCAGTCGTCAGCGCCGCTACATCTTGGAATTACTTTGGGACGTTCAAGAGCATTTGTCGGCACGAGAAATCTACGATCGCCTCAGTCGGGCAGGCCGTGATATTGGTCATACTTCCGTCTACCAGAATTTAGAAGCCCTTGCCGCCAACGGCATTGTTGAATGTCTCGATCGCTCTGAGGGGAGATTGTACGGCAATATCAGCGACTCGCACAGCCACATCAACTGTCTCGATTCCAACCAGATTATTGATGTTCAAGTGCAGCTCCCGGCTGAGTTGCTCGAACGCTTAGAAGCTGAAACTGGCGTTCGCATTGTGGACTATCGCATTGATTTCTACGGTTATCAGCGATAGAGAAGTGCCTCTATTCCTGAGTGATAGCGATCGCGCCAACTGGGACACTAAAGCCCTCCCCGTGCGGGTGGCTGGGCCAGTCAAGACTGGCGATCGTGGATCGATCTTGAACTGAAATCCGTGTTGTTTGGACACTGTTCGCTAGACCAGGCTGGTAGGCTGTTGTCGGTCGGAGTCATTGCTCCACGCAGCGGTCTCGCGGTTCATGGCCTTGCCGTTATCAGTCAAAGTTGTTGGCGATTTGCCATTAATCCAGCTAGGTCTGGAAGCGGGTATGGCCGATCGCCCAGGTCTACAACTGACTCCGCCAGATGGCACAGTTGCTCCTGACGTAGTTTTGTGGGTTGCTGCCCAGCCCCTCGATGCGCAAACTGCATTGCGCTGGCGATCGCAGTATCCCGAGACGCCGATTCTGGCGATCATTGCCCTGCCGCAGCGATCGCAGCTTTCCATGCTGCAAACCCTAGGGATTGAGGGTGCTTGGGCGATCAGCAGCGATTTTGATGATCTGGAGGCGACCGTTCAGCAGGTTGCGGCAGGCCAAGCCCGTTGGCCGTTGCCCCAGGATCTGCGCACCCCGATCGCGCCGCCCTTAGGCTTTTTTCAATGGCTGCATCAATCCAGCTTGGTGCAAATTGACACACAGCTATTGGCGATCGAAGGACAACTGCGCCATCCCCACTGGAACTGGCTCGATCGCACTTTTATGACGGGTCGTCGTCGTGAGCTGAAAGCGGCCCGCGCCCTGATGGATTGGCTCTGGAATGGCGGTCAGCCGACTCCCCTATTGGCTTTGGCTCAGCCCCCTGCTCCTGCTGCTGAATCGCTGGTTCTATCGCCGACCGCGCGTCGCATTCGTGATCGTCAACATCTCAAGGTTCTGCTTTGGGATCAGCTGACAGAACGCCTGCAACAACCCCTCAGCAACCTAACAGGTCGCCCCCTAGAGCTAGATATTTTGCGCAGCGATCGTCAGCGCGAACTCTTGGCGATCATTCTGCGACGCCTCAATGATCTGATTGCCGATCTGCAGTTTTCACAACTGTCGACGGAGCAAATCGTCGAGAAGCTGCCGCAATTGCGCCAAGACCTCTGGCAGCAGAGCCTCAGTGATTTTTATGGCCGCTACCGCGATCTCCAGCTTGATAGCGCCACCATTGAATTGTCTAGCCGTCTCAGCGATGAGTGGACGCGCTTAGCACCGAGTTTAGTTGCCCGCCTGCACGGCGATCGCCAAGTGCTGTTGACTTTGGTGCATGGATTACCGGTGATGATTGACGGTACAGCCTATGCCCTCGAAGCCCCAGAAGCCCAAGCTCGCCTACAGTTGCTGTTAGAGAACCTGTTGCTGCGGCTGGCCAACGCGATCGTGCAGCCGCTCCTCAATTGCTTCGCGGAAGTGACAGCCATCAAGCAGGAATTCTACGACGCTCAGCATTTATCGAATCGTGAGCTAACTCGCTTTCGTAACCAACTCAACTGGGCTGATCGCTGGGAGCAGCTATTAGAAAATCCGCGCTCAATCTATGAAAGTCAGTGGCCTTTGCTGCACTTTGTTGCTGATGGTATCGATCGCTGCCAGGTTTATGCTCCGCGCGATCAAGAGCTTCAGCAGCTCTCCGGCGTCCAGCAGACAATCACCCTGGTCATGGAGGCGCGGGATGCGATTGCTCCCCAAGTCAGCGGTCTTATTCGGTGGTTGGGCAGCGGTGTGGTGTTTGTTCTGACCCAGCTCTTGGGTCGTGGCATTGGTCTTGTGGGGCGGGGAGTGCTGCAAGGGATTGGCAATGCTTGGCAACCCGATCGCCGCTTGAAGAGCGATCGCTGATATCCATTGCATTGTCCAGAGGGGGTGCGATCGTGATTCAACGGGTGCCAGCGTTCAGTCGCGCAGGGTTGCTCCGTCGCTTGTGAGCTTGAGTGTGAACCCATGAGTCGCTGCTCAAAGCACTGACAAAAGACAAGCAGCTACGGCTTGGGGCGCAGAGAGGTAGGGATTGTGACTGGTGTCCAAAGTCAGAAGGCGATCGCAACCTCCAGCTTCCGCCATGCGGCGCTGAGTAGTGGGACCAATCACTTTGTCCTGAGTGCAGAGGATGTAGACCTTGGGGACTCGCCCCATTCGCTCAGCCGTAACTTGCACTGGTGTGGTGAGAGGCGCCACCGCTTGGGGTGTAATCAACGATCGCACCAGGGCCATATCTTCGGCAGAACAGTCCGCATAACCTAACTCCTGTAAGGCTTCTGGCCGGCAAGTCGCCGAGAGTTGATCTTCGGAAAAGACAGTCGTGCCCGCCATCAGTGACTCGTTGTCCGTCTGGGAAATGCTCAGGGGACTCTCTCCATTTCGCAGTAGATAACCTGCCAGATAGACCAAGGTCTGAATTTTGTCAGGGTAAGCTTCTGCTGCTTGGCTGATCACCGCTCCGCCCAAGCTGTGCCCCACTAACACCACTGGCTCTGATTGGGCTTGTAGGATGTCGCAGACGGAGTCTGCATAGCGAGCAAGCGTCACCTCTGCTATGGGCTGAGGATTGCGACCATGCCCAGGTAGGTCTGGGCTGATCACGGTGTGTCCTTGCGACTCCAGTCGAGGAGCAACTTTATGCCAGACCCAAGCCCCTGAACCTGCGCCGTGAATCAGAACAAAGGTAGCCATTGTTGTTTTGCCTTGACCGCACAGGCCGACTATATCGGCGCTGAGGAAAGCTCTAGAAAAACTGAGGATTCATGACCAACCCTCATCGGCATAGCTGTTGTCAATTAAGACCAAAATTCTTGGGCGATCGCTGTTCACAATAAAGCCGGCACGATCGCACCGGCTTTCCACGCACAGACAACTGCATCTCCAAAAGTCAGGACTGAGTGAGGGTCAGCCTAGAATCTGGAGGAGGATTAGATCGGGGCCTGCATTCCGTTCCGATCGCGCCATTGCTGACGGCGTTCGGACCGTTGTTGTTCAAACTGCTGACGCTGCTCAGGGGTCAGGACGGCGCGGAGTTTTAGGCTGCGTTGAAAGCGGAGCTGCTGAGCTTGTTGCTTGAGGGCATTGACTTGAGCTTGCTGCTGCGTGAGTTGAGCATCGCTAGCGTTGCTCGCCCACAGCTGTCGGAGCTGGGTTTCTGCCGCTTTAATCTGCTCGCGCAGTCGCTTCATTTCTGCTTTGTCTTGCTCGCGGATGCCGCTTAGCTGTTGGCGTTGTTCAGGAGTCAGGTTCAAGCGCTCCCAGCGCTGCATGCGCTCGGGACGATTACCAGCCGGGCCCGATTGGGCATAAGCGATCGTTGGGATGGCCAGTGCCCCCAACAGACCTACCAGCGCGAGCTTCTGAATCAGTCGAGACATAGGAGTGAGAATGTAGAGGAACTCGCTGGGCTCTCTAGCAAATGCGGGGTAGCTGTTCGCCACTGAGCATTTCCAACAGGCGATCGCTGCCAAAGGGCTGACGCAACCGCACGAGACCTGGCGTAGCTGATTGGACGATGCCAATGCAACGAGGTTCCTGTTCTGGCCAAATTTGGCGCAAGATTTGTAGCGCGATCGCCACTTGATCGGTGGGTAGAAACGCCACAAATCGGCCTTCATTGGCAACCTGTAGTGGGTCTAAACCGAGGATTTCACAGACACCTGCAACTGCTGGATCGACTGGAATCGCCTTAGCCTCGATATCCATCCCAACCCCGACGGCTGCTAATTCATTGAGGGCACTGGCTAAGCCGCCTCGCGTCAGGTCCCGTAGACAATGAAGATCGATGCCTGCTTCCAGCAAACCCAAGACGGGCGATCGCAAACTTGCGACATCACTAGCGAAGGGCAGCTCTAACTCCAGCCCTTCGCGGCAGGCCATGACGGCAATGCCATGTCGCCCAAGATCGCCATTGATCACGATCGCGTCGCCTACCTGGATTTGTTGCGGACCAATCTGGCGATCGGGCGGCAACCAGCCAATGCCCGTTGTCGTGATGTAAAGGCCATCAGCCTTCCCGCGCTCAACCACTTTGGTATCGCCGGCGCAAATCTGAACCCCAGCGGCTTGGGCTGCGCTAGCCATCGACTGCACCAGTGTGTTGAGCGTTGCGATCGCCAAGCTTTCTTCGAGGATGAAGCTGGCGGTCAACCGGTGAGGAATTGCGCCCCGCATCAATAAATCATTGACTGTGCCATGCACGGCCAGAGAGCCGATGTCGCCACCGGGGAAAAACAGTGGTTGGATGACAAAACTATCCGTGCTGACGGCGATGCGATCGCTCGGTAAAGTTAGGACAGCAGCATCCGCTGCAACCGTTTGCTCTGTCTCAAAAACTGATCGAAAAACTGTCTCAATCAGCTGATTCATTTGGCGACCCCCGCTACCGTGGGCCATCTGAATGCGTTCGCTGCCGGTCAGAGGTAGCGGACAGTCCCAGCTCATGCGGTGCTTGCCGAAAGAGAGTCTTGCGTGGCAGTCAGTCACTCAGTCTGCGATCGCGGCGGACTTCTGCACTGCTGCTTTTCAAAATTAAGCTGCTTTGACAGCGAGAGGCTGCAGTTGTGATGAATTGCAAGGGCGATCGCAACGTAGCTCTACGACCGGCGATCGCCCTAGAGCGCAAAGACGACCATTAGCTACAGGAACGTTCAGGCAGCTTGGGCGCGGCTTCACTCCATTGCAAGACAATAATGGCCTCTTGGGTGGTGGGTGAATGGCTATGAAACTGCCGTAAAAAGCGCTTGGCCATGGCAATTTGCCTGGCGCTATATTGATGATGCATGATTTAGTTCGCTACCGAATAAACTGCAAATTAGGGCTAAAAATCTTCGCTGAATTTCTAGCTTTAGACAAATCAAGAGTGGCTCCCTATGAAATCAATTAAACGGAACTCAGACAGCCTCGGGCCTAATCCGTTTCCGACGATAGGGGCGGTAGACTTCGCGAACGCTAATCTTGGTGATGGATTGCTGAAAGTCTTGATGAAGCTGAGTAATCAAGCGATCGAGTTCAAGTTGTCCAAACTCAGAGATAACGATCTCGATGCGGTGATAAAGCTGCTGCGTATTTCGCTGTTTCTTAGCTGATCGCTTGTTCTGCCGAATCACCTTCAAGGCTTGACGAATGGAAATATTTAGTTCTTGACACTCTACAAGCTCGATCCCAACGGGTTGGGATTGAGAGCCGCCGGCTCTATCAATAAAGATCTGGTCATCGAGACTAGGGATGCTAAGCGCGGTAAACAGCTCATGGCGATGTTCCCAGAGGAAGCGATATTCATCTGCCATGCTGCGCTTGAATGTGCAGTGATTGGATACCCATTCCTCCCAACCTCCATTGGAAAGCAGGGCCTTTGCTTGAGTGAGCAAATATCCGATCGCAAGTGATCGCAATAACTTCTGTGATTCTAGCTTTTGAATTTCGAAATACAGGATATTCGCTTGATGACTAATTTTTGAAATATCTAAGGTTGCAGGTGAAACAATCTCAGCTCTTTGGGGAACCATAGAAGTATGCATTTTAATTTTCAAGTGCTAGGCACTGAAAGAAACAAGATGCCCTTACTTATAGCTGACATTTTTTGAATTTTCAAAAGAATTATCCCGAAGATGAATAAGATTTTTGATGCATGCGATGAAAGTATTTTTATTGACAATAAAAAAGAGTTTCGGCTTTGAATTTTTTTGACCTAATTGCTCCTTGTACCCTTTGAGCATTTGTCTTTAAAAATTAAGGTAAAAATAAATATTTTTCTTTAGTGGTTGAAAAATCAGCCCGTTTTATGGCTGACGATGAAACAGGGGAGTAATAAAAAAATCTCATGTATCGTTTTAAGACATGAATAATGAAATGAAAAATAAATTCCTACGCTGCTGGCATGCGTTTGTATTGAATCGGATTCATAAGGATTAACTTGGGGGAAAAAGTCAGCAGAGAAGACGATCGCAGAGGTAGCGCCCTGAGAGTGTCCGATTGTCATCCCCCCAGAAACAGACCGTTGACTCGCTCAGCCCAGATAAGCCGCAGATGTTTGGCCCGCGTAACGCCCCAGATTTTGACCCGTGCGTAGGGTGGGGCAATCAAGGCAATCGGTGCTCCCCGTTCAACAGCACTTTGGGCATGGCAATCCCAGAGCTGTTGTGCAGTGCAAGGAAATGTCAAACCAACGCGGCGCGCGGCATTACGCACAATGCCACTGACCCGAGCTGGGCTGAGAGCAGCGCCATGGCGACTCAGAAAAATCAGCGATCGCGCTTGGGTGTCGGGCGATCGTAGGTAGAGGAGATGGCTCCAGCAATGACTAGGCAGGAGCAGTTCACCGCCGCTAGGCAGGGTCAGCAGCCCTTGATTGCCGCCGATCGCACGGACATCCTGCCAGCGGATCATCGTCAGCTCTTCGGGACGCAGGCCAGCGTAATAAATCAGGCGAAGCATTGCGTTATTGCGGTGATTTCGCTCCGCTGCTAGCAACTGGCGGAACCAATCTTCGGCACGGTCAAGGGCTGTCATAGGACATCGCGATCGCCATCATCGCCATCACAAGTTGGCGCTACTTTAACGGCCCTGTCTAGCTCAGAACTGTTACCGCCACCACACTCCCCGATAAACTAGTGCCAGTTAGAGACCTGGTCTATGCCTTGGTTTGTCAAAATCGAGCGAGGGCTGGTGGAAAAAGCAGTTTTTGACCGCTATGTCCCCGCTCATTTGGACTATGTCCGTCAGCTCATTGCCGCTGGACATCAGGCCAGCAGCGGTTACTGGGGCGAGCGTGGCGGTGGCATGCTGCTCTTCCGGGCCGAGTCGCGGCGGCAGGCAGAGCAAATTGTTGCGGCAGATCCGCTGGTTCAGGCTGGTTGTGTGACCTACGAACTGCACGAATGGTGTGTGGTCTGCTCTGCAACAGCGCAGAATGGATCTTTGGTGTAATCACAGGTAACTATGGCCGATTCCGGCGGCATCAAAGTTCTGAGCGAGAATCGTCAGGCTCGTTTCCAATACGAAATTCTCGAAACCTTCGAGACCGGGATTGAACTTCTCGGCACGGAGGTCAAATCGATTCGGGCCGGAAAGGTTAACCTGCGCGATGGCTTTGCTTTGGTGCGCAACGGCGAGGTTTGGTTGCACAACATCCATATTTCGCCGCACCAGCAGGCGAGTGCCTACTACAATCACGACCCGCTGCGGACGCGCAAGCTGCTGATGCACCGTGAGGAAATTCGCAAACTGATCGGTAAGGTCGAGCAAAAGGGGCTGACCTTAGTGCCGCTGAAGATGTATCTGAAGCAGGGCTGGGTGAAAGTCACCCTCGGCTTGGGACGCGGTAAGAAACTGCACGACAAGCGTGAAACCGAGCGTCGCCGCCAAGATCAACGGGATATTCAGCGGGCAATCAAGCGCGCTTAGAGTGCACTGACCCGCACTCCAGCCCTGAAATCTTAGCGGGCGAGGAACTGCGTGATCCTGCGGGCAGCTTCTTCGAGGCGATCGCGGTCGTGTACTAGGGCAAAGCGAACAAAGCCTTCACCGCAGTCGCCAAAGCCGATGCCCGGCGAAGCGGCGACCCCGGTTTCGGCGACAAGTTTTTCGCAAAACTCCAGCGATCGCGTTTGCCACGGTTCCGGCAGCGGTGCCCAGAGGTACATGGTTGACACTGGCTTCGGAATCGTCCAGCCGGTAGCGGCCAGTGCATTGATGAAGATATCGCGGCGATCGCGGAAGCGTTGACGGGTCGCTTCGACACAAGCCTGTGGGCCAGTAAGCGCAGCAATCGCGCCGGCCAAAATGCCTTGATATTGGTTGAAGTCGACCACGGCTTTGAGTCGCCGCAGGGCTCCAATCAACTCCGCATTGCCGATCGCGAAGCCCACCCGAAAGCCGCCCATGTTGTAGGACTTGGAAAGCGAAAAGAACTCGATCGCCTGCTGTTTCTGGCGATCAGCTTGGAAAATTGAGGGTACCTCAACCCCATCAAAACCGAGGTCGGGATAGGGGAAGTCGTGGGCGAGCACCAGTTGATGGTGACGGCAGAAAGCTACAGCCTCTTCAAAAAAGGCTAGCGGTGCGATCGCGGTCGTCGGATTGTGAGGATAGCTGAGGACGAGTAGCCGCGATCGCGACAGAATTTCAGTTGGAATCGTACTGAAGTCTGGCAAAAAGCCGCGATCGGCCGTCGTCGGGAGGCGATAGATCTCTCCAGCGGCTAGGTAGACTCCGCCTGCATGGGAGGGATAGCCCGGATCTTGGAGCAGAGCAATCTCGCCAGGCTCCATCACCGCTAGCGGTAGGTGGGCCGTCCCCTCTTGAGAACCTATTAGCAGCAGGACTTCCGTTTCGGGATCAACACCGAGGCCGAACTTGCGTTCATACCAAGCCGCCGCGACCTGCCGAAACGGGAGTGTGCCCTGATGCAGCAGATAGCCGTGGGTGCTGGGATCTTGCAGACTAGCCGCGATCACAGCGACCACATGATCTGGTGCAGGCAGATCCGAGGAGCCGAGGGAGAGGTCAATGACCTCCCGACCCGCTGCGATCGCTACCGCTTTGGCCCGATCCATATCGGCAAAAACATTGCGTTGTAAGGGTGCGAGCCGCTGCGACAAACGAAAGTTAGGCATGAACTTAGAGATGGGCGTTGATCAGGGTCTGAATGCGATCGCGTCCAATGGCACCTTCGACGCGCTCTACCAGTTCACCGTTTTGGAACAGCAACAGCGTCGGAATGCCCTGAACTTGATAGCGAGCTACCGTCTCGGGATTCGGATCCACTTCCAGCTTGTAGACCGTGAGTTGATCGGCATAGGTCTGGGCGGCCCAGTCCATCAGCGGTGCAATTAGGCGACAAGGGCCGCACCAAGGCGCCCAAAAATCGACGAGAACCAATCCTGGGGCTTTCAGAACGGCAGATTCAAACTGCTGATCATTCAGCTCAGTTGCTGCAGACATCGTGGGACCAAACCTTGAGCGCACAACGATCTTCCAGTGTGCCATTGCGCTCGATGCTCGGGGCGAGATCCTGCCAGAATCCCGCCGGTCTGTCAGCGTTTGGGAATAGGGCGATTGGGCTGGCTAGATCCCTGCTAGGAAACCTGAGTCCAGCCCTTCTCTGGACGAGCTAGGCGAGCCAGCGAGCTGCATCCTTGGCGTGGTAGGTCAGGATTAGATCAGCCCCAGCCCGCTTGAAGCTAGTCAGGGTTTCTAGTACAACCCGCTCTTCATCGATCCAGCCATTGAGTGCTGCCGCTTTGACCATCGAATACTCGCCAGAAACGTTGTAAGCGGCGACCGGCAAGTCAGTGGTTTCTTTGATCCGGCAGATAATGTCCATGTAGGAGAGGGCTGGTTTGACCATGACGATGTCAGCACCCTCGGCCACGTCAAGTTCGACTTCCTTGAGCGCTTCGCGGCTGTTGCCCGGATCCATTTGATAGGTGCGGCGATCGCCAAATTGTGGAGTTGATTCCGCCGCATCGCGGAAAGGACCGTAGTAAGCCGACGCATACTTAGCCGAGTAGGCCATGATCGGCGTATCGCTAAAGCCCGCTTCATCCAAGGCATCGCGAATCGTGGCGACAAAACCGTCCATCATGCCGGAAGGGGCAATGATGTCAGCTCCTGCTTTGGCCTGAGACACCGCTGTTTTGCGCAGCAATTCCAAAGTCGGATCATTGAGGACGCGACCGGAGAGATCACCTACTTCCAGATAGCCGCAGTGGCCATGGGGCGTGTACTCGCACAGGCAGGTGTCAGCGGCAACAATCAGCTCAGGCACTGCTTCTTTGACAGCGGTTGCGGCCTTCTGAACGATGCCGCAGTCGTGCCAAGCGCCGGTTGCATCGTTGTCTTTGTCGGTGGGAATGCCAAACAGAATGATCGAGGGAATGCCAAGGTCATAGACCTCCTTGGCCTCTTCCACGATCTTGTCGATCGACAGTTGATAGACGCCAGGCATCGAGGTTACTTCCTTGGCGACGCCCTCACCGGGCACCGCAAACAAGGGATAGATGAAGTCGGCCGAAGTCAACGTCGTTTCGCGCACCATCCGGCGCAGAGTTTCGGACGATCGCAGGCGACGGGGACGATGCGTGGGGAACATGGACTCAGCTGTGGCACGTATTTTCTCAGTTTACGGTGGCGATTGAGAGCCGCTGCGTCACAAAACATGAAGCTTCTGATCGGGGCTGAAGCAATCGCTCGCTGTAGGAAATCGGATTCCGCTCTTGGGTGTCAGCCGACGAGGGAACCTTCCGTAACATTTAGCAATCTTGGATAAAGAAGCTGCCCAAGCTGGTTGCTGCTGTGATTCGTAAAAGATTGGGATGACCTTCTCCACCGCTGCTACCGCCCTGATTGGACTGGCGATCGCGACTGGATGTGCCAGTTGCAGCTCGGCCTCCTTGCCACCAACTGCTTCAGCCCCTGTGAAGACGGCAGCGAAGCCCACGGCTTTATTGGTGCCTGAGTCGGTGCCCGAGCTGACTACGGTGGAAGTAACGCCCCTGGTCGAAGGGCTGGAACATCCCTGGAGTCTGGCTTGGCTTCCCAACGGCGATCTGTTGATTACGGAACGGCCGGGACGGCTGCGATTAGTTCGCCAAGGAAAGCTGGAACCGACTGCGATCGCGGGGTTACCCGCCGACCTGTTTGCACAAGGTCAGGGTGGCTTACTAGATATTGCTGTTGATCCTCAGTTTGAGCAAAATCGCTGGGTCTATTTCAGCTACGCTGCTGGCACCGAAGCAGTTAATCGGGTTCAAGTGGCGCGGGGTAAGCTGAATGGCCTGCGACTGGAGAATGTAGAAGTCATCTTCACCGTGCGGCCCGATAAATCCAGTGCCCAGCATTTTGGCTCGCGGCTGGCTTGGTTGCCCGATCGCACCTTATTAATTGCGATCGGCGATGGCGGTAATCCGCCCGTGGAACTCAATGGTCGTTTGATTCGCCATCAAGCCCAGATGCCCGAGAGCGGTTTGGGTAAAATTCATCGCATCAATCGGGATGGCTCTATTCCTGCTGATAATCCGTTTCGGAATCAGCCCAAGGCTCAAGCCAGCTTATGGAGCCTTGGCCATCGCAATATTCAGGGCTTAGCAGTTGATCCGAAGACTGGAACAGTGTGGTCAACCGAGCATGGATCGCGGGGTGGTGATGAGTTGAATCAAATTAAAGCAGGCGAAAATTACGGCTGGCCTGAGGTTACCTTTAGCCAAGAATATTGGGGCGCTGAAATTACTCCGCTTCGGACTCAAGCTGGCATGATTGACCCGCATTTAGTCTGGACGCCAGCGATCGCTCCTTCTGGGATAACGGTCTATCGTGGTACAAAAGTGCCTGATTGGCAGGGCAAGATTTTTGCAGGCGGTTTAGTTGGCCGAGATATTCGCGTCATCCAGCTGTCTCCCGAAGGCCAAGCAACTAATGTTTCGCGTATTCCCATCGGAGCGCGAGTTCGGGACGTTCGCCAAGGCCCCAGCGGCGATCTCTATGTATTGACCGATGAGTCTTCGGGCAAGCTCATTCGTGTGCGATCGACGACTGCTTCAACTCAAAGCTAACTGGCTTGAACTGCTGTTTTCTAGGCTTGACTCATCCCTTTCATGGCAATCATTTCTAGGGCTGGGCTGCGATCGCCATTACAGGCAATCCTGCGAGGCGCTAAACAGGTCATGACTTGAAATCCTAGGGCTTGGTAAAGCTCTAAAACTCTGGGCGTTGCTTGATTAGAAGTAATCACCGGACCGGTTGCTGAAGCTAGCCACTGGGCAAGTCGAACTTGATCATCCCAAGTAAATCCCTCTTTAGCGTATTGCCGAAATTCGACATCGTAGGGGGGGTCAGCATAGATCAGATCTTGCTTGCCGACTACTAACTGATCAAAGTCACCGAGATAGAACTGATAATCCTGAAAAAGTTGGGAGTAATCTGAAAAGTCGTAGCGGTAATGAATCGTTTTATAGCGACCAAAGGGGACATTAAATTCACCCTTGGAGTTGAAGCGGCAGAGGCCATTAAAACCCGTGCGATTGAGATAGTAAAAATATTGGGCTGATAGGGCTGAAGGTAGCTCAGTCTGATTAAAAGCTTGCCGATATTGATAGTAGAGATCTGAATCGTTTTCGAGGGGAATTGTGATCTCTAATCCTGCTTTGACCTGCTGGTAGAAGTTGATCAAATGCGGATTAATGTCATTCAAAAGCGCCCGTTTGGGCTGCAAGCTGAGCGTGACAGCCAGCCCGCCACAAAATGGCTCAACGAGGCGATCGTAGGTGATGCCTTGAACGAGTTCTTGCAGTTTGGGTGCCAGCCAGCGTTTACCCCCAGCCCATTTCAGCGGTGGCTTCAACGGCGCGATCGCAGGATCAGGCATTGGGCGCTAGAGGCTGTATTGCATGAGTGCCGATCGCAGATCGGTACTGCGCGACCGCTGCAACTGTTCGTAGGCCTGACGTTCTGCCTCGGTCAGGCTTTTCGGTACCGCGATCGCCACTTTCACCAGCAGATCCCCGCGGCCCGTGCGAGTTGGCCAGCCCTTACCCCGCAGCCGCAGGGATTGTCCGGTGCGAACTCCGGCCGGAATCGTGACGTTGACCAAGCCATCCGGTGTGGGAACCGCGATCGTGGCACCGAGGGCTGCTTCATCCGGTGCGATCGGCACCTCACAGCTCAACTGGTCGCCCTCTAGCTGGAAAAACTCGTGGGGCTTAACCTCAATCTTCAGGTAGAGATCGCCGCGCTTGCCCGTATTGGGCATGATGTTGCCCTTGCCCCGCAGGCGCAGTTTACTCCCTGCTTTGATGCCAGCCGGCACCTTGACCTCAACCATTTCGCTGTTGATGCGGAGCTGCTTTTGCGTCCCCCGAAAAGCATCGCTGAGGCTGAGACTAATACTGGCTTCAGCATCCAAATTGACGGCACGAGCCCCAGCAGTGGCCTGGCTACCAAAACCGCCGGCAAAATCCTGAAAACCAGGACTGCGATAACCGGCACTGGCGCTAGCCGTCGCGCCGCCGCCAAAACGGCCGAGCAGTTCGTTGATGAAGTCATCAAAGCTGCCATAGCGGCCAAACTCAAAGTCCTCGAAGCCGACCCCAGGCCCTGGGCCACCTGTGGGGCCACCAACTCGGCTCCAATATTGGCCAAACTGGTCGTACTTGCGGCGCTTATCGGTGTCGGAGAGCACCTCGTAAGCTTCGTTGATTTCCTTAAAGCGTGCCTCAGCAACCTTGTCGCCCGGATTCATATCGGGGTGGTACTGGCGAGCCAGCTTACGGAAAGCTTTTTTGATCTCATCGGCACTGGCAGCACGCCCCACTCCGAGGGTTGCGTAGTAGTCTTTGAAGTCCGTCGCTGCCATGGCGAAACTACATCTCCGTCAGAAGCTGATTGCACTGCGTCCTCATTCTGCCACTGTGTTCCCTGTCTTCTGTGGCACCGAACCGATCGCTGGGGGGTGGAGAACCGATCGCGCAGCCACGCTAAAAGCGTTGGTTGAACTCTAGAACCGCCCGATTGTTGCCAGCGGTATCGGTTGTTCCCCGAATGCTGAGGCTATCGGTGAATTCGTAGCGCAGGTTGAACTGAGTTGGCAGGCCCAGTGTCAAAACTTGCAGCACTGAAACCGACAGATCATCGGTGATGTCAAAGCCGATCTGTCCGCCTAGTCCGAGGACTGTGTTGGTGTTGCCGACTTGGGCTAGAGACTGGACGTCGCGATCGGGAACTTCGGTCACCGTTGGGAAGAGCTGAATATTGATCCGCTCACCCAGCGCACTGTTGAAGAAGCCTTGGACGTTGTTGAGCAAGGCTTGACTGGCCAGCCCTAACAAAGCTGTGCCGCCACCAGAATTCGCCAAGCTATTGACTGTGCCGCCACCGATCAGCGTCAGCAACTCCCGTTCACTACGGGGCGGGCTGCTGGTGAGCTGGATGCTGCTCTGGAGGTTGCTGGCGAGGGTGTTGACTTGGGCGCGGACTCGCACCAGTTGGAAGCGGCCAAACCCACTCTGGGATGGATCACTCTGGAACGGCAAGACGATGCGATCGCTCCCTGTTTGTAGCGTCGATCCACTGAATTCGGGGATCGAAGCGACTAGGTTGACGTTGAGGAAGGGATCGAGACCGAGGTCCGGCCGGAAAATGACGCTGCTTGTCTGCCGGCGATCGAGGACAAAGGTGGAGGTGAAAAGATTTACCTGTCCAGACGTTAGCGTCAGCTTGCCATTGGGCGACAGCGTGGATCCCAGTGGGCCATCGAGGGTCAAATCCCCTGTTGCCCCAAAGCGAAACAGCGGTTCGGATTGAACCGACACCCCTTCTTCCAAGGCAATCTTGAGCTGTTGGAAGCGGACAGGCAGGGTGGGAGCACCCAAATCGCCACTGGCGAGGTTGGTGAGGCGATCGGGGCCAGGCAGCTGAATGTTGGCTTGATTGACCCGGATATCTCCCGCGATCGCGGGTTCTAGGGCAGAGCCCAGAATTTGTAGATCCGCCTCGGTCTTGCCGGTAAACAGGTTGGGTAAGGCGATCGTGGCGTCGCGGAGCGCGATGGTCAGTGGCTGTTCGCGATCGGGGTCACTGGCAGGCAAGAGTTGAGCAATTGGCAGGATGCCTTGGGCTGTGAGCGTACCGCCGTTGAAATTGCTGCTCAGGGTCTCGACCCGCAGGCGGTCCTGCGCAAAATTGATCTGGGCCGTCAGATTTGTCAGCGGTTGCTCAAACAGCGGCGAAGCCAACCTGGCATTTTCAAAGCGTGCTTGCCCCGAGAGGATAGGGGCATCAAGGGTGCCCCGCAGCCGCAGTTGTACATTCCCTTGTCCCCCCTGCCACTGCACCTGATCGCGGCTGAGCAGGCTCAAGAACTTGAGGCCGTTGTTGCTGATGTCGAGGTTGAGCTGAACTTCGTCGCTGGGTTGGCTGGCCAAAAAGGGCAACTCAAGGGGCAGACTGCCGGTCACTCGCACCGGTTCAGGATCATCGGCAATGAGAGCAAAACCAAAGGTCAGACGACCGTCGCGAACGTTAAAGCCGGTTTGTTCAGCCTGAATCGATGTGCCATTGAAGATGGCATTGCTCAGCTGGAGATCGCCCAAAATTTGCGGGTTATCGAGGCGGCCTGACAGGGTGGCTGAGAGTCCCAAGCTGCCTTGCATTTCAACGGGCAGTCGCAGGAATTGTTGAATACCCGCTAGCGATAACCCTTCGACAAAGAGTTCGCCTTGAGTTTGGTCGCTGAAGCTGCCGCTAAAGCTGAGCTTGGTCGCGCCAGTCTGCAGTTCAAAGGGTTCCAGTTGGATTTGGTTTTGTTTGACGGCCCCTTTGAGTAGTACGCGATCGGCGCGATAGTCTCCCCAAACCCAGTTACTACCTTGGAAGTCAAAGTCTGCAGTCAGTCCCTGACGCCAGGACCCACCCACGGTTGCCACCCCATCAAAGCGACCCGTGAGCTGGCGAATAGTAGGAAGTGTGGGCAGTGGCTGTTGTGCTTGTTCTTGCTGTTGCAACGCTTGGAGCTGACTCAGGCGCTGCAGCTGTTGGTAAAGAGAGGTGGCCGTGTCGTCGATGCCGGGTACCGAGGCGATCGCTGCAGCATCCGCGAACTCCGGTTGTTCCGCCAAAAAGCCCGATCGCTGCAGACTGCGCAGGAACCAAGCCAATTCTTGTGGGTTGCCCTGTTTAGCCTCGAGTCGTGCCGAGACTTGACCCGTACCAGCCAACTGAACTCGGCCTTGCAAACTGTAGAGGCTGTTATCCCGTGCCAGGGTTGCTTCTGTAAGCGTCAGCCAGCCATCACCCAGTTGGAACTGAGCGTTCAGGCGATCGCCCCGCACATAGCCGAGGCGAGGACGCAGCACCGAGAGATTGCCGCTGCCGGTGCCCCGCTGGAGGTTGAGGCGACCCTCGCCACTGACTCGCCCCGAGGTCACCAAGGGAATGCCGCGATCGCTCGGTAGGTTCAGTCCGGCAATGCTGAAGTTATCGGCCTGCCAGCGCAGATCGGAACCTTGGGCTTTGGCTTCAATCACGCCGCCACTCTGTTGCCAGCGGAAGTTCTGTAGCTGGAAGCGGCGATCGGTTTGCGCTAGGAGTTGTCCATCGGAGCTGCTCAAGGCGACCTGCAGGCCCTGCTGGTTGTAGCGCAGATTGCCCAGCCAATCGCGCCGTCGACGCTGAGCACTCCAACCCACATCGCGGATTTGCAGATCGCCCTCCAGTTGTGGCGCTTGGAAGCGACCGACTAGCCTACCTTGGAAGCCCAAGTTACCCTGCAGCGGCAGTGGCAGCGGCAGCGTTTGCAGGGCAACCTGCTGAATATTCAGGCCGATCTGGAGCTGTTGATCGGCGGTGGCATTGGGCCGGACTTGTCCTCGGGCGATGAGCCCGGAAGCGGCGAATTGGCGCAGCGCCAGCTGTTGCCCATCCCAGCCCCAGTCCAAGTTGGCCTGACCATCGGCCCAACGCTGACCCTGCCAAGCCAGATTAGTCAGGGCTAGGCGACTGTCGGCCTGAACGGTGGTCAGAGACAACGCGTTCAGACTGCCGTTCAGCTGGATTTGACCGCTCGCTTGGCCACCTAGGTCTGCTGTCAGTAGTTGCAGCGGCAGATCTCGGACCTGGACATCACCCTGCCAGCGATCGCCCTGACTGGTGAGCCGGGCTTGAATCGCACCACGACCCGTTTGAACTAGCGCAACGGCCTGCCAATCGGGCTGACGGTTGAGAAAAATCTGGCCGTTGACGGTTTGCTGCTGGGCGGTGGTTTGCCAGCGAACTTCTGCCTCGGGGCGATCGAGGGTTCCCCGAATCTGACCACTGGCGATTAGGGATCCCAGTTCCAGCTCGGTGGGAACCGCCGCTCCTAAGTTTTGCAACAGCTGTCGGCTGGAGAGACCCCGTAGATCTGCGGTGAAGGCGATCGGTCGGCTGGCTTGGCGTCCGACGCTGCCCTGAAGTGACAGTTGCCCCTGTTGGGCGATCGTGATCGCTCCTTGTTGAACGCGCAGTTGCTTAGCGTCCAGTTGGTATTGGGCAGTGGCCCGACCGAGGGCGAGGCCCTGCCACGTGGTGCCGGCGGCCGGCGTCAGGACAATCGCGCCCCGAAACGCTTCGCGTGCTTGCTCAATGTTCAGCTGTGCTTGCAGGGGGCCACCCAGTTTGAGCCCTGGCAAAGGCGATCGCGCCGTCGAGCTGCTGGCGGTTGTGGTCAGCTGAATCGTGCCGCCCTGATCGAACGTCCAATTTCCCTGTCCTTGGATTCGCCAGTCTTGCCAGCGGGCAGTGCCTCGTTGAACCGTAATCTGGCGATCTTGAAACTGCAGCGCTGCCGTCACTTGCTGCAAACGCACGGGGACTTCTGTTGCCTTGAGGGTTGCCGACTGCAACTGGGCTGAGCCGTTGATGGCCGTCACCTGTTGGTCCCGCAACTGCAGAGAGAGGTTACCGCTGGCGGTGCCGGCCTCAGCGATCGCTGGCAACCGCAGCGTTTGGGCTAACAAGCGTTGCACTTCGGGCAGGGCTACCTGCTGACTGCGCAGGCGAATTTCGCCATTCCTGCCGCCCTGAATCTCGCCTGCCACCCAGCCACGCTGGCCGGTACTCAATTGAGCCGTGGCTTGAAACCGAGCCCGCTGCTCTTGGGACAGTTGCAAATGACCGGCGATCGCACTGAGGCGGATGGGGACCAGCAGTTGATTCTGGGTATTGCGGGGCTGGAGACTGAGTTTTCCGCCCGCAACAACTAACTTGAGGTCGGGATATTCACTGATTTGAGCTTGGGTCGGGAAGGTATACCACTGGCCATTGCTGAGTTGCTGCAGACTGGCATCAACGTTTTCCAGACGCAGCTGTAAGGGCAGACGACCTTGGAAGAGGCCAGCCCAATCGATCCCGACTGTGGTGGTCTGCCAACTAACAAAACTCGGGCCTGAGACAGTACCAAGCTGCGATTGCCCTAGGCGCACCCCATCCCAGTTCCAGCCCTCGATATTCCCAAGCTGAATCGGTTGCCCCAAAGCAGCGGTCAACTGCTGCTCAGCCTGGGGAATCAACCAAGTTTCTGCCAGACGCTGGGGACCACCGAGGCCCACCCAAACGCCGCCCGCTAGCACCAAGCCACCCCCAAGCATCCACCAAGCGCGCCGCCGCGATGGAGGATTGGGAGCGTGGGGCTCGGGCGAAGCAACCATGGCGTCTTTGGGGCTAGGGCTGGTACGAACGCTAGGCCATTATCTGGCGTCACTTTTGACTGTCAACTAGAGATAGAACAGTTTGGGGTGACAGTCTTGCGATCGAGGCCAACCCAGAAGCGCGATCGCCCAGACCCAAGCCAGTGAGAGCTTGTTCTAAGACTCTATGCAGACTGTTTGAAGTGTGAATTTAATGACTGTTGCACTCCTGGTTGAGTTCCAAATAATTGCAACAATGATTCGATGGTTTGTAACAGGGTAACGGTCACGCGAGGTAGCGATCGGCCTATCCATGGCTGCGATTGAACAAGTGACCAGCCCGGCCGGCCATCGCCCATTTCTCACCATTCCTCAATCGATCGCGCAGGATGACTGCGCCAAGAACCCGTTGCTCGAGGCCCATGGCGTCTTCCCAGCGGCGAGGAACGGAAGCAGGTTAGGATCGAGCACGACCTTGCGAAACCCACCGCCGCCATGCAGGCAGGCAATCTGCGCGACCTGTATCAGCAGGTCATCTTGGAGCATTACAAAAAGCCTCGCCACCGAGGGACGACCGATCCGATTGACCGACGTCAGCGCGGTCATAATCCCTCCTGCGGCGACACCATTGAGCTGACCCTGAGCTTGGATGAAGCGGGCGATCGCATCGCAGCGGTCAAATTTGAGGGCGAAGGTTGTGCGATCGCCATGGCCTCAGCTGATTTGATGGCGGGGGCTCTCGTTGGCCGGACAGTGCCCGAAGCCCTAGAAATGGTCCAGACTTTCCAAGCCATGATGCGCGGGGAGACTGAATTTCCCCATGAGTTGCGCAAGCTCAACGTCATGAAAGGGGTGGCTCAGTTCCCGGTGCGAATCAAATGCGCCAACTTGGCCTGGCATACCCTCCGAGCGGCCCTAGATGCGCCGCGTTTGAGCGATTTCGTCAGTACTGAAACCAGTGAGGAAGCGTCGGCATGAACAGCGCTGCTACCGATTTCTTTGCGATCGCTGGTTGGCTAGGCTGGGCAACCCTCGCCCTGACGATTTTGACTGTGCTGGCGTTTGTCCTTGGGTGGGGCTTTCGCTTCCGACTGGTGGGGGTGACCGCCTTCACGATCGTGCTCATTGGCGGCTGCATTGGCTTTGCCCTCGGCTTCAAGCAGCCTGTCAGCATTGAAGGTGCTGCTCCTTTTAACGTGGTCTACGACGCTGGGGGCAGTGAGGCCGTGGTTGCCGTTGCCCCGACGATCGCGCCAGAAGCGGTTGAGCCGACCCTGAAGCAGGCAGCCTTCAACCTCTTTTCACGTGGCCGCTACAGCAGCCAGGGCGAACAACAGCTCCATATCCGCCTGCGTACGATTCTTCATCCCCAGCCCGGAATCTCTGAGCCGCTCTACCTCGGCGAGGTGAAGCGATCGCTGAATCAACTCGATGACGAGGCGATGCAAATCCTTGTCGATCCCCAGGCGATTGCTCGCTTGGCCGCTGCCGAAAATGGCTGAGTCGGTGCCGGCTCAGGGGTGGCCGCTGACGCAGCTCCCAGGGCTGAGCAATGGCGATCGCCAACAACTGGCAGCGCACGGCATTCACTTCAGCCTGGACTTACTCAAGCTGCGATCGGAAGCGGCGCAACTGGACTTAGCTCAGCAGCTGCGACAGCCCGTCCAGCGGGTGCGCAAATGGCAAGCTTTGGCACAGCTTTCGCATCTGCCCTCGGTCAACCATCGTTGGTGTGGCGTGCTGCTGCACACGGGCATCAGTAGCCCGCAAATGCTGGCGCTTCAGAGTCCGCCCCAATTGCATCAACGCCTGCATCGTCTCCAGCGATCGCTATTGGGCGATCGCAGTCCAGCCCCGACCCTTGGGCAAGTCGATCGCTGGATTCGCGAAGCCCAACAGTTTTTGCAACGGCGCTAGGCTAAGGGCTCGTTTGCCATGCGGTCGAGGTGCTCGGCGATTTTTTGAACCCCGCGATTGATCCGGCGGGTAATCGTCATCGGACTGATACCAAATTGCTGGGCCGCTTCTTTGCGGGTTAGCCCGCGCAGGTAAACAGATTCGATCGCTGTTCTGGCTTTTTCTTCCAGTTGGCCGATCGCTTCCACCAGCTGTTGACGCTCTTCAAGGGCGGCCTGCTGCCACTGCTGGCTGGTATCGGGCAGGGTTTCCACCAAGGTGACGGAAGAATCACCGGCTTGACTGAGCGTGGCATCCAGACTCATCGGCATCCGATTACGGCGAGCGAGGTGAATTTCTTGCCATTCCGTCATTGACAGATTGAGAGCAAAAGCCAGCTCTTGTTCCGTTGGGGCTCGTCCCCATTCATGGCGCAGGACCTCCCGCAATTGCTGTCCTTGACGCTGCAGTTCTTGCCAGCGGCGCGGAATCCGAATGCTATGACAACTGTCGCGTAAAAAATGAAGAATTTCGCCGCGTATATAGGGCACTGCAAAGGAACTAAATGCACACCCTTGATGAGGCTGAAATCGCTCGATCGCTCGAATTAATCCCATGAAACCAATCTGTTCCAGATCTTCATAGGGTTCAGAGCATTGCCGGCTTAATCGGTGGGCAATTTTGCGGACCAGCCCTAGATTGAGCTGAACAATCTGGTTGCGGAGGGCAATGCTGGGAGTCTCAGCGTAGGCGACCAGCAATTCCATCCCTCGGGTTCGTAACGCTGCTTGGTTCACCACTATCAGGCCTCCGAGGACTGTGTGAGGCAAAGAGAACTTGGGCATCCTAAACAGGGAGTTTGCTGTCGCTCTCTTTTCCCACCGTACGAAGGGGACTAGAGGAGTGCTATGAACTGCAATAATCCTTGATACTCCCTCGATATTCGTGACTCAAAAGCGTTGCTAAAGCTGAAATTTTGGGCCGTTATCGCGATCTTCGGTTAATCAGAACATGCTCTCGCAACAATGAAGAAATGTTGCGGCACTTTGAGCATGACCAAGGTCAACGCCCCTTGATCAATCACCTGATCCGCTGACCATTGAGTTCTGCTAGTTCAGCCCGCCCATTGGCAACGCCAATCTGGAAAACGATGGGTTTCTAGGGCTGGTCAGGGTTGAGGACAGCGGACTGCTCGGTCGTCAACACCGGTTGTTCAAGCGGCGTCAGGGCGGGTGTTGAGTCTGGAAACAGTTTTTGCAGGCTTTCGAGGAGGCTGGGAGTCATCACAATGCGATCTTGGTAGGCCGTAATGACGCGGGTGAGCGCTGGCAAGCTATTGCGCGAGGCTTCTAAGTAGAGTGGCTCAACGTAGAGCAGCGCTTGGTCAATGGGAATAACCAGCAAGTTGCCTTCGGCAGCGCGGGAGCCTTCGCGGTTCCAGAGCGTAATTTGCTCAGAAATCTGAGGATCTTGGTTGATGCGAGCCGTGATTTGCTCGGGACCAAAAATGAGGCGCTGGCGCGGAAATTCGTAGAGCAAGAGGCGACCGTATTCCTCGCCGTCTGATCGCCCCGCCAGCCAAGCAATCATATTGTTACGCCCCAATGGTGTGAAGGGCGTCAGGATCAGGAACTCTTCGCTCGCAGCGGTCGGTAAGCGCGTAATTAAGTAGTAGGGCTGAACGGTTGCCGTCTCGCCAGCGTAGATTTCGCGTGGGTAGGCCCACTGGTCATCGCGGTTGTAGAAAACCTGTGGATCGAGTACGTGGTAGGTCAGCAGTTGCGACGACTGAGCCTTGAAGAGGTCTGTGGGATAGCGCAAATGCGATCGCAGTACTGGCGCCATCGCATCAATCGGCTGGAACAGCGACGGGAAGAGTCTGGACCAGGTTTGAATCAGTGGATCCTTGGGGTCAACGATATAGAACTGGACGCTGCCGTTGTAGGCATCGATGATCACTTTGACTGAGTTGCGGATGTAGTTGAAGGGTTGCTCGCCCGGATCAGCGTAGGGATAGCGATCGCTAACGGTGTAGGCGTCCAAAATCCAAAATAGGGAACTGCGCCCCAAGCCCGAGGCCTCAGCTGTGTCGGCGTTGACAGAGACCAGGTAGGGCTCCGCGTCGTAGCGCAAAAATGGTGCGATCGCTCGGACGCGGTCTTCAATTTGGCGGCGGAACAGGACGCGAGTCTGGGCGGTTAAATCTCCGGAAAAGGGAAGGCGCCAGTCCCGTAGATACAAGGAAAAGAGCAGTCGCTGCGCATAGTTGCCCAGTGTGACGCCACCCTTGCCGTCGTAGATGTTGTAGACGTTATCGTTGCCGCTGGGATAGTCCAGCTCTTGGGTGCGACTGGGCGTGAAAACGTAATTGCGGGTGAGCTGGCCGTAGTAAATGCGCGGGTTTTCAGTCGATATCGCAGCTTTGACAGCTTCGGTGCTGATTCCCAAGCTGGCGTCGCCAATGATGCGGGTGTTGGCCCCGATGTCCTTGACGAAGTAGCGAGGCAACCCATCGGGAGCGCTGCTGTTGACTGGGCTAAGGGTGAAGCCATAGCCATGGGTGTAGACCAGGTGTTCATTGACCCAGGTTTTGGCGGCGGCGGGAATGGCGGTGTAGTCCAGCTCGCGTGCTGCAATAATCACTTGCTGCAGAGCATCCCCAAAGCTGGTCTGAAGGCGATAGCGATCGATTTGGGCGCTGGGGAAGCTGTAGTAGAGGCGGATTTGCTGCAACTGCCGATTGCTCTGCAGGAGCGGCCGCGTATCCCAAAGGCGAATATTCTGAACAGTTTCGCGATTAGCCGCCAGGACGGCGCGGTTGAGGCTGGGCTGGGGGTCAAACGTGCGCGTTTCAATTTGATCGAGGCCAAAAGCTCGGCGGGTAAACAGAATGGCCTGCTTCAGATAAGGCAGCTCGCGAGCAATTTCGTTGGGTTGCACCACCAGTTGCTGCACGATCGCGGGTAGGGTCACCCAGATCAGGACGCTGGCGATCGCTGCTAGTTGAAAGTTGCGAATCCAGCGCTGAGGCAGAAGCCCCCGCCGACTTTGCCAGAACAGGGCGATCGCGGCGATGCCAAACAGAATCATCCAAACCTGTAGCAGCGGTAGTTTGACCCAGCGATCGGTGAAGCCGATGCCATAGACCGCCCCCAATTCGGAAAACAGCAACTGCCGTTGGGCCAGCCAGCAATGTCCTGCTAGGAACAGGGCGATCGCGATCGCCAATCGCACTAGATGGCGCTGTTGACTAGGGGCAAAGCCGCGAAACTCAGCGTTGCTGACACTCTGCTTGGCGAGGTAATAGACAGCCAGAACCGCGCAAAAACTAAAGGCCAGCCCAATCCAGAGGTCAAACTGCAGCACCTCTAGGGCTGGTAGTCGAAACAGATAAAAGGCAAGATCCTGCTGGAAAATCGGATCGCGATCGCTGACGCTTTCGGCGGCAAAAGCGGGCCAAATGCGCAGCCATTCCCGCGAGGTCAACAGGGCGATCGCCAGACTGGTCAGGCTTGATAAGCCGATCAGGAGGGGCCAAGGTCGCCAGAGAAAGAGGACTAAGCTACCCACGCCTAGGAGCAACCCCATCCCTAGAGGCCAAGACCCTGCTGTGATCAGTGAGGATTGCAGCCAGTCCAGCGTCAGGATTTGCGGCAGGAATGGCAGCGCGCGGCCAGTCTGACAGTTCCAAGCGGCAAGGATGGCTTGGGTCGTCAAGGCTAGTAGGGCAATCCAGAGTAGCGTTAAGACCGTGAGCAGACCGCCCAACTGCAGGCGAGGTGCCGGGCGATCGGGTTGATCTGTTTGATGGCGCGCCGCCCAGCGCAAGTTCCCGCCAATCAGTCCTGTGATCGCAATGCCTACAACGCTGAACAGCAGCGCTTGTACCGCTAGTCGCCGCAAAAACACAGTCGGGATGCCTAGGGCTGTAAACCACAGGGTTTCAATGTGGATGCGTGTCAGCAAGCTCAGTCCTAGGGCGATCGCCGCGATCGCAAGTCCCCAGCGGCTTAAGTGGCGAGGCATGGACCAACCCAGTCAACGCACCGATCTTAGCCGTCGATCTGTTTCTGACTGCCTTGAAAATTGCTGGGTATTTCCCCCATCTCGACAAACACAGACTGTTTTAGTCTGTGTTTTTGAAGCAAAATCTGTAACCGTGCTAACATCCGTGTCATTGCAGCACCCGCCGTTTCGGCAGTGATCCATGACCCAAACGACACTCAGCACCAGCACCGTGAAGGCACTCAAGTGTAAAGAGTGCGGTCATGAGTATGACCTGGGTGCCAAGCACGTTTGTGAAGATGTCTGTTTCGGCCCGCTGGAAGTGGTCTATGACTACGACGCCATTCGCCAACGCGTCAGTCGCGCCACCATTGAAGCGGGCCCTAACTCAATTTGGCGCTATCGTCACTTCCTGCCTGTTACTGGCGAAGACGTCATTGACGTTGGCACCGGCATGACCCCTTTGGTTGAAGCCAAACGCTTGGCTCGCCGCTTGGGTCTGAAAAAGCTTTTCATCAAAAACGATGCGGTCAACATGCCGACCTTGAGCTTCAAGGATCGGGTCGTTTCCGTGGCGCTGACCCGTGCGCGTGAGCTTGGCTTCAGCACTGTTTCCTGCGCTAGCACCGGCAACCTCGCTAACTCAACGGCCGCGATCGCGGCTCATGCCGGTCTGGACTGCTGCGTCTTCATTCCTGCTGATCTGGAAGCCGGTAAAGTCCTCGGCACCTTGATCTATAACCCGACCTTGATGGCGGTCAAAGGCAACTACGACCAAGTCAACCGCCTCTGCTCCGAAGTCGCTAACACCCACGGCTGGGGCTTCGTCAACATCAACCTGCGCCCCTACTACTCGGAAGGCTCGAAAACGCTGGGCTACGAAGTGGCTGAGCAACTGGGCTGGCAACTGCCGGATCACATTGTGGCGCCGCTGGCTTCGGGCTCGCTGTTCACCAAAATCTACAAAGGCTTCCGCGAATTCGTCGATGTCGGTCTTGTCGATGACAAAGCCGTGCGCTTCAGCGGTGCTCAAGCCGAAGGTTGCTCGCCGATCGCCAAAGCTTTCCATGAAGGTCGCGACTTTATCGCCCCTGAAAAACCCAACACGATCGCTAAATCGATCGCGATCGGCAACCCTGCTGACGGCATCTATGCGGTTGAAATTGCTCGCAAAACCGGCGGCAACATCGAAGCAGTCAATGACACCGAGATCATCGAAGGCATCAAGCTACTGGCCGAGACCGAAGGCATCTTTACCGAAACTGCTGGCGGTACCACCGTCGCTGTGCTCAAGAAATTGGTGGAAGCAGGCAAAATCAATCCTGATGAAACCACGGTGGTCTACATCACCGGCAACGGTCTGAAGACCCAAGAAGCCGTTCAGGGCTACATTGCTGAGCCGTTCACGATTGAGCCGAAACTGGAAAGCTTCGAGCATGCGCTAGAGCGCTCTCGGACCCTCGATCGCTTGGAATGGCAGCAAGTGCTGATCTAGGCGATCGCCTTTTACTGATACAAATGAGCGGCAGCTGTGAGGCTGCCGTTTCGCTGAGTTCCCTTCTTTGACTTCTGCAAGTTCCATGGCCATTACTGTTCTGATCCCCACCCCCCTGCAAAAATTCACCAACAACCAAGCCAGCTTGGAATGTGAAGCAAGCGATGTGAAATCCTTGCTAGAGGCGCTGGAACAATCCTTCCCGGGGATTAAAGCGCGTCTGTGCGATGAGCAGGGCCAGTTGCGCCGCTTTTTGAACGTCTACGTCAACAGCGAAGATATTCGCTTCCTCGATGGCATTCAAACCAGCTTGGGCAACGGTGACGAAGTCAGCATTGTGCCGGCAGTCGCTGGCGGCTGAGATTACCAGCGCCACGTCATTTGATTGATTTGAATAACAAGAGGGGGCTTTTAAGCCCCTTTCTTTTTGCGGGTTGTTTGAATTAGGGATCGCCCAAACCGTGGCTTCGGCCAATCATCCACTGGCGACGGAAGTAACGCGCCAGACTGGTTTCCGGTAGCACCAGCGCGATCGGACGTCCATGGGGACAGGTGCGAGGTTGGCGACAGTGCTGCCAGCGATCGATCAAGGTTTGCTGCTCCTCAGGATAGAGCAGCGTGCCATTGCGGATCGCCGTTCGGCAGGCGATCGCGGCTTGTGCTGCGCTGAGATCCCAACCACGACTGAGTTCTAGCAGTGCCTCGACGAGATCCTCACGCTGGGCTAGCGCTGCGGGAATGTGCCGGATCGCCCAAAGATCCTCGCCAAAATCTTCGGCAGTAATCCCCAAACGATCAAGTTGGAGCCTTTGCTCTAGCGACAGTTTGGATAACAGGATTGGCTGCTGACAAGCCACCAATTGCCAGTCGTCTTGCAACTGTTCAAACAGAACACGCTCGTGGGCAATATGCTGCTCAATTAGCCAAAGACTATCGCCCTGTTCCGCCAATACATAGGTATTGAGAACTTGAGCGATCGCCCGCAGGTGACTCGGAGACTCGCTATAGCTACCTGTTGTTTCTGCAACTCGAAGTAAGGCTGTACTGGCGGGCAACTCAATTTCTTCTGCGGGATCGAGGGGTAGGGTTTGGGCGATCGCCTCTTGAATACGCTCACACCAGACTGGCAAATCCTGTAGGAATAACTCAGCCTTAGCCGGATGGCGGTGCCAATCGACTTGGCTGGGCGGCACTTGCAAATGCGCAAAGACAACCGGGAAGCGATCGCGGGGCAGGCTGCGATGTAACGCACCGATCATCGCTTGCTCCAGTTCCGACACCCGCACCACACGACCATTGACCGCAACCTTGACCCAATCGGGACGGCGACGGTGACAGCGATCGGGCAAGCCAACGACGACTTGCAATTGCCCTTCAGAACCAAGATCGAGAGACTGCGATCGCCAATCAGCAGGACTAGTATTGGGCAGTAATTGCAATAGTCGCTCTTGAGGATGATGAACAGGCGCAAACGCGAGCCAGGGTCGATCGTTCTGTGTGACTTGAACCGTGATGCTCGGGTGCGCCAAGACCAGATTTTGAATCTGCTGCTGCACCGCTCGCAGTTGTTGGGCCGGACTCGGCTGACTCTGACGACGCTCTAGCCAATCCTGAAAAAGCTGCTGGACTTCGACAATGCAACCCGGTGCGATCGCGATCGGGGTTGCAACTTGAGGCTGACCGCCGATGTCGTAACTGATTTGCCAACCTGCTGCAGCATCTGCCGTGCGACTGGCAATCGTCAGGCGACCCAGCCGCGCTAGGCTGTGCAGCGCTTCGCCGCGGAAGCCCAACTGTTCCGCCGTAAAGCGATCGGGGCTGAGCTTGCTGCTGGTATGAGCCAGGGCTGCGAGTTGCAGATTCTCGAGGGAAAGACCCATGCCATCGTCAGCTACGCGGACCCGCCATTGCTCGGGCCAGAGGTCAATCACAAGCCGCTGCGTGCCCGCATCTAAACTGTTTTCACAAAGTTCTCGGACAACCGCAGCCAGCGAATCGATAACTTCTCCTGCAGCCATGCGAGCGACCCAAGGCGCGGGCAGCGGTTGAATTGTGGGAGCGATCGCCATAGGAGCAGCTTGGCATAAAGCCAGCGATCACCAAGCTCAAATGCAGGAGATTGGCTGTCCCTGCAGACTGGGCTCAGCGTTTAGTAGCTCGCTTTGGCTTGTTGGTGTTTGGTTTTGCGGTGCTCGCTGGGCCAGAAGCTTCCGCCTGTTTCAGCAGGGAATCGGCAAAGCTGATCGCTTCCTCAGCAGAATTGCCGCCAGCCAGTTCCGCAAGTTCTTGCCGCCGCTGATCGCGATCGCGCAAGGCTTCCAGCTCCACATGGGTGCGATCGCCGCTGACCTGTTTGCGGACGCGATAGTGATGGTCAGCCAAGGCCGCAATCAGGGGTTGGTGGGTGACGCAGAGCACCTGATGGCGACGACCAAGTTGCTGCAGTTTTTCCGCAATCGCTTGGGAAACACGTCCCGAGACACCTGCATCAATTTCATCAAAGACTAAGGTTCCTACAGGATCCGCTTCTGAGAAGCAGAGCTTCAGCGCTAGCAAAAAGCGACTCATCTCACCACCGGAAGCCGTTTCACTCAGGGGTTGCAACGGTTCGCCCGGATTGGGACTAAAGCGAAAACAAACCTGCTCTGCTCCCGTTGGCCCCGGCTCCGATAAGGGCTGTAACTCCACCTGAAACCGAACCCGTTCCATCGCCAGTGGTGCGAGTTCAGCGATGAGCTTCTGCTCAAGGGTTTGGGCAGTTGCCTGTCGCAAGGCAGTCAGACAGGCACTTTCTTCAATCAGGGTTTGCTGTCGCTGCGCTAGCTCAGCCTCCCAATACTCCAGGCTTTGATTCTCATCGTTGTCGTCGGCAAGGCGCTGCTGCAGTTCCTGTTGATAGGCGATCGCATCCTTCAGCTCCGGGCCGTATTTGCGACAGAGTTGCTTAAGTAATTGAATGCGATCGCCAACGGCGGCCAAGCGATCGGGATCACTCTCTAAGCCTTCGCCGTAACGGTAAAGCTGGCGACTGACTTCTTGAACTTGGGCGATCGCCTCTTGCAGCAGTTGCAACCAAGGCTGCAGGCTCGGGTCAAAGACGACCATCTGGGTTAGCCCTTGCTCCGCTTCGCCCAGACGATCGCAGGCGGAACCGGCTTCCTCGCTTTGATCAAGCGCTTGATAAACGCGATAGCTCTGTTGCTGGAGTTCTGCGACGTGGGCTAGGCGATCGCGCTCTTGGCTGAGTTGCGTCAGCTCTTCGGGGTCAGAGAGTTCCGCCTGGGTCAGTTCCTCGAGCTGAAAGCGATCGAGGTCTTGCTGACGGAGGCGATCGCGATCGCTTTGGCGACGAGTTTCGAGGGTTTGCGCAGCTTCTCGATAGGCAGCGTAGGCCAGAGCAACTCCTTGCCGCTGTTTCGCTAGGGATTCTCCGCCAAAACTATCGAGCCAGTCCCGTTGCTGCGCGGTTTGCCCCAGCGCGACGGTCTGCCCCTGCGCTGTAATTTCAACAAGGTGTCGCCGCAATTCTGCCAATTGCTGACGGTTGACCAAAACGCCATTGACTCGCGATCGGCTGCGTAAGCCATTGCTGCTCTGCACCAGTTCCCGACTGCAAATCAGGCTGTCTTCGATCGCCTCGATTGCCTGCTCCTGTAACCAAGTCGCCAGATCCGGCGAAAGGGCAAAGGTCGCCTCCAGTAGGGCGCGATCGCAACCACTGCGGATCGGTCGTCCGCCGGGCTTGCCGCCCAACACACAATCAATCGCATCCAGCAGAATTGATTTGCCCGCCCCGGTCTCGCCGGTCAGGACGTGCAAACCTTGTCCCAGCTCAAGCTCTAGCTGGTCAATTAAGGCAAAATTTTCGATGCGTAGCGACTGCAACATGGCTTGCTCTCGCCCCGTCATGGGACTGCCATCGTTACAATACTTCAAGTCTTCTGCGTCCGGTGATTGCCATGCATGGGGTTCCAATTGCCCGCCGTCTGATGACAGAAGACGGCAGTCTGGTCTACGACCCAGAGGCGATCGCTCGCTATTATCTCAATCGGCCCTTTGCTGTCTGGAGCCGCTTCCTCGAAATTCTTTGGCCGCTGTTCAGCTTCATTTTCGGGCTTTGGTTCGATGCTCGCACCGGCGCGTCCCGCCGCAATCAGAACCAACGGGCAGTGCAACTGCGCGACCTGCTGACGGAACTCGGCCCTGCCTTCATCAAAGTCGGTCAGGCTCTCTCGACCCGTCCTGATCTGGTGCCACCGGCTTACTTAGAAGAACTGACGCGCCTGCAAGATCAGCTACCGGCTTTCCCCAACGCGATCGCCTTTGAATTCATTGAGGCGGAACTGGGTGTTCCTCCTGAGGCGATTTTTGCTGAGCTGAGTGACAATCCCGTCTCGGCCGCCAGTCTGGGGCAGGTCTATCGAGGGCGTCTGCATACCGGCGAAGAAGTGGCCGTCAAAGTCCAACGCCCGGGCCTCGCAGAGCGCATTGCCCTCGATCTCTACATCCTGCGCGGCCTAGCTGCTTGGGCGATGCGCAATGTCCGCCGCGTCAAAAGTAATCTGGTGGCGATCGCGGACGAATTTGGCCTGCGGATTTTCGAAGAGCTGGACTATCGCCAAGAAGCGGACAACGCCGAACGCTTTGCCGAACTTTATGGGCAGCTTCCCGATATCTACGTTCCCAGCATCTATCGCCAATACACCAGTCGTCGTGTCCTGACGATGGAGTGGATCCAAGGCACGAAGCTGACAGAACTTCAGGCGATCCGCAACCAAGGTATTGATCCGGCCTATCTGATTGAGCGAGGCGTGCAGTGCTCGCTGCGGCAGCTCTTGGAATATGGCTTTTTCCACGCCGATCCCCATCCGGGCAACCTCCTAGCCACTCCGGATGGTCAGTTGGCCTATCTCGATTTCGGCATGATGAGCCAAGTCGAGGACTATCAGCGCTACGGCCTAATTGAAGCAGTTGTTCACCTCGTCAACCGCGACTTCCAAGGCTTGGCGCGCGACTACGTCAAGCTGGAGTTCCTGACGCCCGATACGGATTTGACGCCGATTATTCCGGCCTTGGCGGGCGTCTTCAAAGATGCGATGGGTGCGAGCGTTGCTGACTTGAACTTCAAGAGCATCACCGATCAGCTCTCGCAGGTGATGTACGACTACCCGTTCCGGGTTCCTGCCTACTATGCGCTGATCATTCGATCGCTCGTCACCTTAGAGGGCATTGCCATTAACGTCGATCCCAATTTCAAGGTGCTCAGCAAGGCTTACCCGTTCATTGCTCGTCAAATCCTGACGGATCCCTCTCCCGATCTGCGGGCATCCCTGCGGGAATTGCTCTTTAACGGTGGACAGCTGCGTTGGAATCGCCTAGAAAACCTACTTCGCAATGCCAGCAATAGCTCGGACTACGACAGCGAACATCTGATTCAACAAACGGTGGATTTTCTGCTCAGCGAATCCGGTCAAGACCTTCGCGATCGCCTCGTAGAAGAACTGGTCAATAGCCTCGATCGCCTCGGTCGAGGAGCCTTGCCCTTGCTCCGCAATCAAATCCGGCAGCGGTTGGGCATGGATCCTGAACCCGACAGTACCTTGACCGATCTGCAGCCGCTACTGCGCGTTCTTTCGCTCTTGCAACAGGGACAACGCTTTGAGCCTCAGCGCTTTATCCCGCTGATTCCGGTGCTCGGTCGTCCTGAAGTCCAGCAGATGGGCCAGCAAGTGGTGACGGGTCTGGCTCAGAAAGCGCTGGTTCGCTTCATCCGCGAAGTAGTCGTAGGCGATCGCCGCAATAATGCGATCGCAGCTTAGAGCGATCGCTCTCAATTGATTCGCTCTAGCCAATGTTTGAGGGCTTTATCTGTGAGATCTGAGAGATTTTCTTGAAGCCCTGGAGCCTTGGCAAAACGGTAGGAGCCCATTCCCCAATTCACACTGAGCTTAAAACCAGAGCTACAAGGCCCCCAATAACCAGCAGTGATCCAGTTGGTCCAGTAGCGAATCCGTCGCACTTGCCCTGAGAAGTAGCGGCGATCAGACAACCAGAGAAAAATACAAAATTCACCCGCAGGATCGATCCGTAACTCTGCTAAATATTTCTTGCCTTTGCCATAGTAGATACCGCGATCTTGTGCTGTTTCTTGAATGCGCGGATCAAATTTCAGGATCTTGGCACGGAGCTTGAGAAGACCGGCTGATTGCTCTGGCGTGCAGCGTTTAATCCAGTTCTGCATCAAGCGTGGTGGCTCCGGTAAATCCTCTGAATGGCTAGGGAGCTGCAAGACTGGAATTTCTTGATGGCGCTGTTCTTGCGTCTCGAGGTTGAGCAAAGTCAAATAGTGTTTTTGGCGATGCTTCCGAATTTGATACTGATACAGCTCGAAAGAGAGCTGGCTGTAGCGAATATCCGTGAAGTTGTCAGCGTGATAACTGGGCGCGATCGCAAGCAATCGAATCGATCGCTGATAGTCAACCTGATCCGCAAAGGGCTGTTCTCGTTGCAACGCATCAAAATAACGAGTCAGTTGCGGAATCAAGTAGCGATCTTCAGCAACTTTGAGCTCAACAACTGTCAGCCGCTGTTGGCTGACTGCCAAAATATCGCAGCATTGATTACTAACTCGGAACTGGCGCTGCAGCGGTTGGCAATCAAGCAAGTGAGGCAAACAAGCCCAGATCAGCAACTCCAGCTCGCCTTCATTGGCAAACTTCCATTCGGCTCCAGACTGAGTGAGCTGAATTCCTTGCAATGTTTGAGCGATCGTTTTAGCCGCCATGACTGTGAGTTAAAGGTGCGATCGCTCCTTCAGTAGCTGATTCGCTCAGGACTTCTTCTCAGCGACTGCTAACAGTACCAAGATGCTATTGAGGAAGCCTTCAACTTCGCCTTGATAAGCGCCCAACGCACGCGATCGCTCTGCCGCAACTAATTCTGTAAGCAGGCGTAACCCTTGGCCTTGTTGCCAACGTAACAGAGCATCTTCGTCACCATTTGAGACGGCGTTGATCAGGGCTGCGTATTCTTGTGCAGCGGCACCAGCACGAATCCAACTGGGGCTAAAGCGACTGAGAGAAGACATGATGATTCCTGTGCTTCTTTCTAGTGTCGACGATCGCCCTCTGCAGATTTACATTTCGCAGAAAAAGCAGCTTAAATCAGAAACTTAGCTTTTAAGTACCGCTGCTCTGGGCTTCGAAGCGTTCATAGGCCTCAACAATGCGCTGCACTAAGGGATGGCGCACCACGTCCTGCCGACCGAGCTTACAGAAAGCAATACCTTCAACATTGCTCAAAATCCGTTCTGCCATGACCAGTCCCGAGGGGACCGAGGATGGCAAATCCGTTTGGCTGGGATCGCCTGTCACTACCAGCTTGGAGCCAAAGCCAATCCGCGTCAGCATCATCTTCATCTGAGCCGGTGTCGTGTTTTGGGCTTCATCCAAAATCACAAAGGCACGGTTGAGGGTGCGACCCCGCATGTAGGCTAGCGGCGCAACTTCAATCACCCCACGTTCCATCAGTGCCGAAATCCGCTCCGGCTCTACTAATTCATGAAGCGCATCGTAGAGCGGCCGCAGATAAGGATCAATTTTCTGTTGCAAATCACCGGGGAGAAAACCCAGCCGTTCGCCCGCTTCCACAGCAGGCCGTGTCAGAATCAGCCGCTCACATTGGTTTTCCAGCAGCGACTGCACCGCGACAACAGCCGCTAGAAAGGTCTTGCCGGTACCAGCAGGCCCAAGACCAAAGGTCAGCGTCTCCTTACGCATCGCTTGGATGTAGCGTTGCTGGCGAAAGGTGCGCGCCCGAATGACTTCGCCCCGACGGGTCCGCGCCAGCACGTCTTCCCGCATCGCCAACAGTTCTGGCTGACGCTGGGTATCGATCGCCTGTCGTGCCGTCAAAATATCGACTTCCGCGATCGCGCGCCCCTCAGACCAGAGAGCTTCCAAAGCAGCGACTATCTGCCCACAGAGCCGAATCTGAGTTTCGGTGCCCCGCAGCACCAATTCCTGACCCCGCAAAACGACATCTGCTCCCGTTTGGCGAGCGAGCAATTTGAGATTGGCTTGCCCTTCGCCACTCAGGGCGATCGCACTTTCCAAGCTCGGTAAAAAAATAGAGGTTGACTCCATTCAGAGCCCACCTCTCAGACAATGGGCGATCGCACGCACAGAGTGCATCTCAACCCTCAATTGAAATTTCAAAATTTTTGCGACGGATGCCGATTCCTATAGCGGTAGCGGCACCCCAGCTAGCAATTAGCGACGACGACGACGAGAGGCTTCGAGCTTGCGCTTGCGGCGTTGGCTCGGCTTTTCATAGTGCTCGCGTCGACGGACTTCGGGAAGAATGCCAGCTTTCTGGATTTTCTTCTTGAAACGACGAAGTGCTGACTCGATCGTTTCGTTTTCGCCTAGACGGACTTCAGCCACGCTTTGTAATCACCTCCCGAATAAAAGCTAAATGTTGAACTTCGAGACTTGCAGAATCATTATTCTACCGGATTGCGGTCTCGGCGCTGCGGTCGTTCTGTGTGGCGTGCTTGCCCCAAAACTTCCAAATGGATTTGCTGACCTGCTAGCTCCGCTGCGGCATTGAGGATGGCACGCACCGCCTGAAGGTTCCGCCCTCCTCGCCCCAAAATACGAGGCATGGCAGCATCTTCTGCCGCCAAACGCAAAAGAACCCGTCGACCGGCTTGCGTGGTCTCGCTATCTAAACGTAGCGACTCACCCGGTTCTAACAGGGGCTGGAGCAAATGGCGAACGAGCCCAACATAGTCGGGTCGATCAGCAGGAGCCTGAGACAAAACCTAGGCCTTGAGCTGTTCAAAGATTTGGGCTTTACGCAGAATGCTGCGCACGGTTTCCGTCGGTTGAGCGCCTTGTTGGAGACGACGGACGATCGCCGGCACATCCAGACGGGTTTCGTTGGTGCGGGGGTTGTAGAATCCCAACTCTTCTAGGGGCAGGCCATCGCGGCGCGAGGTGCTGTTGGTCGCCACGATACGGTAGCTGACTTCCCGTTTCTTACCGAAGCGCTTGAGACGCAGTTTGATCATGCGAATGCTCTGATGAGTGACATCAACTGAGATTGGCTAGAGATAGCCGACAATCTCTCAAATTACCATGGCTGGCAACCGAGAGCCAAACGACAGTCCTTGATTACAAGCCAAAGCCTTTTTTCTTCTTGCTGCCTTTCTTTTGTTTTTTCGGAGGGCCGTACCCCCGGAAACCGGGTTGAGGAGCCGGGGCCCCGCCACCGAATCCAGGCATGCCACCGCCAAAACCGGGCATTCCCATGCCGCCCATGCCGGGGAAGCCACCTTGGCTCATCTGCTGCATCATTGTGCGCATCTGTTGGAATTGCTGAATGATTTGGCGGATTTCGGCTTCCGTTTGCCCGCAGCCTTTGGCGATGCGGTGACGGCGGCTAGGGGAATTGGAAAGCAAGTCGGGGTCACGACGCTCCTGCGGCGTCATGGAGTTGATCATCGCCTCGACCCGTTTGAGCTGGCGTTCGCCTTGGCGTAGCTGCTCGTCGTTGATCTTGCCGCCCAGACCCGGAATCAGTTTGATGAACCCAGCCAGCGAGCCCATGTTCTTGAGCAGGCGCATCTGCTTGAGAAAGTCGGTGAAGTCAAATTTGGCCGCCAGGATTTTCTCCTGCATTTTTTCGACGTCAGCCAAGTCGATTTCTTCTTGCGCCTTTTCGACCAAGGTCAGCACATCGCCCATGCCGAGGATGCGCGAGGCCATCCGCTCGGGATGGAAGGGCTGGAGAGCCTCGACTTTCTCGCCCAGACCTACAAACTTGATCGGGTGGCCAGAAACGCGCCGAATCGAAAGTGCTGCCCCGCCACGGCTGTCGCCATCTAGTTTCGTCAGGATTGCGCCGGTGATGCCAATCCGCTCATGGAAGCTACGAGTCAGACTGGGGGCCTCTTGGCCGATCATCGAGTCGACAACCAGCAAGACTTCGTGGGGAGCGATCGCCTCTTTAACTTGGGCGAGCTCCTCCATCATTTCGGTGTCGATTTGGAGGCGACCCGCCGTGTCGACGATGACGGTGTCAATGCCTTCCTGCCGGGCTTTCTCGACACCTTGGCGGGCAATCTCAACTGGATTGGCGTCGCTACCCAGCTCGAACACGGGCACGTCGATCTGTTTGCCTAACGTGATCAACTGGTCGATCGCGGCGGGACGGTAGACGTCCGTGGCAACCAACAGGGTCGATCGCCCTTCTTTACGCAGATGCAGCGCCAGTTTTGCCGTCGCCGTAGTTTTACCGGCACCCTGGAGACCGGCCATCAAAATGACGGTCGGTGCCTTGGCCGCTTGCGCTAGGGGTACATGGGTTTCCCCCATGACCTGCACCAGCTCGTCGTAGACGACCTTGATGAATTGCTGATCGGGACGAATCCCGCTGATCACCTGCGTCCCGACTGCTTTTTCCTGGACTTGGGCGATAAATTCCTTGACGACGCCGAGGTTGACATCTGCCTCGAGCAGGGCGCGCCGAACTTCTTTGAGCGCCTCTTGGACATTCGACTCGCTGATTTTGTCCTGGCCCCGGAGCTTTGTCCAGGCCTGTTCTAGGCGTTCGGCAAGAGCGTCAAACATGAATGAGCGATCGCGTGGCAGTAACTTCCCCATCTTACGTTGGGGCCGAAATGCGCAAACTCACCTAGGAAAGACGGTAGCGCAGACACCGGAGCGCTTGCGACTGAGTGTGGCAGAGTGAACTCTAGCGTTCGCTCAGTCGTTCAGATGCGCAGCCCACTGCTCTTCGTTTGGGGACTGGTGTTGGCCATTCAGCCCAGCATGACTGCGGAGACCCTGCCGGATCTCCCGGAAGAGGTGCTGCGCCAAGAAATAATTACCGAGGCGCGATCGCCCTTGGATGGTCGCCCGTTGACGCCGGCGGAGTACGCGATTTTGCAGCAGCGCCTGCAGACCGACCCCGATCCGGTGCGGGGGCTCAATCCTCAGGTGTGGGAGCTCGCTTTTTTGCTTGGGGTTCTCAAAGCGGCGAAAAGTCTGTTTCCATTTCTGCCGTTGCCCTAGTAAACAAGGGTGTCAGTGGCTGCAGGCTACCGGTCCAAACCTGAAATTGCTCATTCAGCATCTGCCGGAAAATCTCCAGCACCAGCTCAAAGTCGCCGCTGATCGTCACCTCCCGATCGCTGTTGTAGTCGGTGTAGAAGCACTCAGCACTGTCAGGGCGTTCATCGCCGGCATCTAAAAGCAGCAAAAACTCTGCCTCAGTCAGGGTGCGATCGCTCTCTAAGACGGCATGGATGCGAATTTGCTCCTCATCTTGATAGCGCTGGACTTCCCAGCCCGGATAGTCGTAGGAGCGCAACTCTTTTTCGATTTCAATCAAGCGGGCACGCAGCAGAGCAGACATCAGCAAACAGCCTTGGGCGCAACGGTAGGAGGAGCAAAAAGGGTTTGGGGTTGGGGACGGTGGTGCAGATGCCAAGGCCCCTCGGAGAGACATTGGCCGAGATACCAGAGCGATCGACTGGGATGAGCCGCAATCTGAAGGGGAGCCTCAGCCTGCCACTCGGTTGGCGGCGGTAGGGGCTCACCGGGCCTGGGCGATCGCTCGGCATCCCAGCTCCTGAGCCGGAAGCGGCGCTGGCCTAGGCAGCGAATCTGGAGTTGAGCTGTGCGCCGACTCCATTGCTGTGAAGGGCTCTGACAATCCACTTGAAACTGCTGATCCAACCAGGACAGCTTCAGCGCCGATCGCACCCTCTCTGACTGCCAGGTATGGCGGCGCCATTGTTGGTGCAGATGGGCCATCGGCTGGGAAAGTCCCAGCTTCAGGCTGCCCAGAAAGGGGCGATCGCCCACGAGTCCGACCGAAACGGTACGGATCGAGGCTGCCGCAAGCTGCACGATCGCGGTTTGCCAGTCTCCCCAAAGCTGTAACTCTCCACAGAGCTGGCGATCGCGGTCCAAGGGCAGCAGTAACCAAGGGCGATCGCTGGGCCAAATCGCCAGCACTGCACTTACTGTCTCTGGATCTGCTGCCGTTACAAGGCCCTCCACTGCAGTACCGTGCTGGCGGATGAGCGCTGGAACGTCTCGGGGCTCTCGACAGATGGGCTGGGTGATCGCCCTGCCTTGAGCCTGCAGAGCTTCTCGAACACATCGCTGCGATCGGGCAGCCACAACCGTCCTTGGCAAAAGGACCAGTAGCTGGTGAGGCATCACAGCCCACCCTCAAGTTCTGAGGAATAACCAAGATCGCCTTGGGTTGGTCGCCAAGTCAGGGAATCCAGAATTTTTGCCACCCCAGAGAAAAATATCGTCAGAATGGGGTCACAATCGCCCCTCCGCGTTATGTCTTGGCTTGCCGACACGGCTACTCTCTCCCGCCTGCAATTTGCTGTCACCGCAATTTTTCACATGCTTTGGCCTGTCTTGACGACGGGACTAGCGATTTTCCTGGTGATTGTTGAGGGGATGTGGCTGCGGACGCGCAACCCGGATTACTACCATCACGCTCGCTTCTGGTCCAAACTCTACGTTCTCAACTTCGGGATTGGGGTGGCCTCGGGGCTGCCGATGGAGTTTCAGATTGGTACCAACTGGGCGCCGTTTTCGGAGGCTGTCGGCGACTTTTTTGGGAGCATCCTCGGCTTTGAGGGAGCGATGGCCTTCATGCTGGAGGCAGGCTTCTTGGGGATCATGTTGTTTGGCTGGAATCGTGTGCCGCCCCCGATTCACTATCTCGCCACGATGATGGTCGCCTTTGGGGCCAATCTCTCGACGTTCTGGATTTTGGCGGCTAACTCCTGGATGCAAACCCCGGCGGGAACTCTGCTCCAAGACGGGCATTTTCAGGTACTGGACTACTTCCGGATCATTTTCAATCCCTTCATGGTGGTCAGCGTCTCCCACATGTTCCTCGCGACCTTGGAGACTTCACTCTTCATGGTGGGCGGCATCAGCGCTTGGTACCTTTTGCGCGATCGCGAGGCTGAATTTTTCCGGCGATCGTTTGTCATTGTTCTCTCGGCGTTGATTGCGATTGCCCCGCTGCAAATCTGGGTCGGTCACCTCAGCGGCGAACAGGTTTGGGAATATCAGCCGACGAAACTAGCTGCGATGGAAGCGCAATGGAAAACAATCCCCGCTGGTGAGACTGCGCCTTGGAGTGTCTTGGCTTGGCCGGATACCCAAGCAGAAACCAACCGCTGGTCCCTAGAAGTTCCCCAAGCGCTGGGCTGGATTCTGGAATTTCAACCCCGCCTCAGTCGCCCTCTCAAAGGCCTCTCGGAGTGGGAACCCCGCGATCGCCCGTCCATGGTGGGTCTAGTCTTTTACGCCTTTCGGGTCATGGTTGGGATCGGGTTTGCCCTAGCGGGTCTGATGTTGTTGACTGGCCTGCAATGGCTGCGAGGCCGCTTGACCCGCGATCGTTGGTTGCTCTGGGGATGGGTCTTGGCAGCTCCTCTCGGCTATATCGCAGTGGAATCGGGCTGGATTGTTCGCTGCGTCGGTCGTCAGCCGTGGTTGGTCTACGGGCAACTGCGAACCTTAGATTCGGCCTCGGATGTGCCCGCAGGAGCCGTTGCCTCATCATTAGGAACCTTTTTGCTGCTCTATAGCGTTCTGTTCGTCACGGCGCTCTTTTTTGGGCGGCGCATCTTGCTCAAAGGGCCCGATCGCCAGTTGCCGCTACCGGAGACCATCCCTGCCGAGCCGGCTGTCGTTGAGTCTTAGTCCGCAGTCATCGAGAACTGTCCTATTGGTTATTAGGAGCGATCGCCCGTGGACGCCTTGCTGCATTTTCTGCCTCAGGTTTGGTTTGTCATTCTGGCTCTGTTCCTATTTCTCTATGTCGTCCTTGATGGGTTTGACCTTGGAGTTGGCATTCTCTCGCTGACAACTAGCAGTGAGAATCGCCGCACAATTTTGATGACCAGCTTGGGCAATATTTGGGATGCCAATGAAACTTGGCTGGTGCTGATGGGCGGTGCATTGTTTGGGGCATTTCCCTTGGCCTATGGCACGATTCTTAATGCACTCTATCTGCCCATTTTTTTGATGATTTTTGGCTTGATTCTTCGGGCGGTTGCTTTTGAATTTCGTGAGAATGCCGAGCGAAAACGCTTCTGGAATTTAGCGTTTGGCAGTGGTAGTTTTCTCGCTGCCCTCGCACAGGGATTTGCCTTAGGCAGTGTTTTGACAGGGATTCGCACAGACGCTGGCGGCCACTACATTGGCGGGCTTTGGGACTGGTTGAACTGGCACAGTCTGCTAGTCAGCTTGACGCTGATTCAGGCCTACGTGCTGATCGGCTCGACCTACTTGATTATGCGGACGGGGGGCAGTCTTCGGGAAACCCACTTCCAGACCGCTAAACTCGCCACCATTACAACCTTAGTTGGGGCGATCGCGATCACTGCAACGACCCCCTTTATTTCCGAAAGTGCTCGCGATCGCCTTTTGCAAGTGCCTTTCATCTATGGATTTACACTGATTCCTGTGCTTGGCGTTCTCTTGATTGCCATCCTCTGGCGCAGTCTGAGTCGGAAGCAGGAATTTGCTCCATTTATTTGGACTGTTTTACTCTTTTTACTCACTTTTATTGGTCTGGGCCTGCTTGTTTTTCCCTACGTCATTCCGCCTCAGATCACGATTTACCAAGCTGCTGCATCACCGAGTGCATTGGTATTCATGATTGTTTTTATCGGTTTCCTAATTCCAATTATGTTGTTCTATAACATCTATAACTACATTGTTTTTCGCGGTAAAGTTGTGGTCGAACATAGCGAAGCGGTTCTGCCTCAGGATGCCTAAAGCTGAAGTCTTAGGCTGGAGTGCTATCCCCTCCATCCCGGCGAGCAGGTTCCGAGTTTCGGCTCGTTCCGTACTATTCCCGACCATACCGAACTGCGGGCCGCCGCGATCGCCTCGGTCAAATTAGCGAACAAAAGCCTGAATATTCCCGTCTGTCTTATGTGCTTGCGCCCACTGCGAGATCCCCTGTCATGACACTGTTGCCCCATCGTCGGCAGTCGGCCATGCTAAGCCCGGGCCAAGCGCTGGCAGGCGTAGTCGCCATGGGGATTGTTGCGGCGCTAGCTATGCCTAGCGTGATGAAGGTTCAGCAACAAGCGCAGCTTGAGGAAGCGGTTTCGACCACTGAGCGCATTCTCAGAACAATCCATCAAAACGCGCAGAGCCGCGATCGCGACTGCAGCTTCTCGCTTGTAGGATTGGCTGTCTCGGTTGCGCCCAGCAACTGTTGGTCAGCAACTCCCTTGAATTTTGCCAATATTTCTTCGGCGATCCGCATCGACCCGGACAGTACGCTGATCGGGCCCAAAATTGCGATTTTTCAGGCTAGCGGTAATGTCGATCTCGATGGCGCAAGACAGGGACGGCGAGTCTTGGTGCTCGAGCACAGTCAGTTGCCCGGTCGTCGCTGCATTGAGGTGATTCACAGCGGTGGCATCAATAGCGGGATTTGGGATGGCCGTCAGTGCGATTGAGCAGGATCAGTCTCTTTGCCCCAACCGGCATCAGTCATCAGCACGGAGCACCCTGACAAACTGAGCGATCGCTCAAATCTGCTCCAGACTTGGTGCAACTTGCACCAGTTCAATCATGACTGGATCCTCGGCAGCAAAGTTGGCCGCCTGGGATTGCAGCTTCTGGGTTTCTTCGTCTGTGCGGGTGCAGGCAAAGCCGTAGCGGGCACGTACCCGTTCGGAGGCGGCGGCCAAGGCTGTGCAGCCCTGCTGTTGGAGCTTCGCCACAGTTAGGCGATCGCCCGGTTTGAGGTAGTCCAAAACAACCGTGGACGGGGAATAGAGCAGCGACTCACTGCCATCAGGCCAGTTGAGCTTCAGATAAACTTCAGGCATCGTCAGGGGCAGAACAACGGTGATTGCAATGATCCTGTTTGGGATTGTCGGGGTTTTTGCGGTCATTGCCCGTTGTCTCTGTTACCGAGTCAGAAGTGCTGCCCAAGACTCAAAGGCTTCTTGCAGAGCTGGCCTTGCCAACAGCAATGTAGGCCAATTGACAGAGCCGTAGTCCCGTCCAGATTGCAGGGGAAATTGTTCACCTGCCAGCGATCGCCAATCGGCACCGAGGGCTTGGGCCAGCACCCAAACGGCAGCGATGTCCCAGATCTTTGGCGTTGCTTCCAAAGCCCCGAGGGTCGTTCCCTCCAGTACGGTTAGGAAATTTGCAGTCGAGGCTCCCAGCATCCGAATTTTGCAGGGGAAGGGTGCGCTCCAGCGTTGCAGCACGATCGCGCTGCGGGTGCAAAGGCTAAAGAGTTGATTCGAGCCCAGGGATTCAGTGCGCAGCTGTAACGGTTGATGATTCCGCTCTGCCCAAGCCACCGGCGCTAAATCCGTCGATCGCGTATCCACCCCGCAATAAAAGCGCTGTAGCGGTGGCAAGGCGATCGCCCCAAACACGGGCCAGCCGCGATAGAGCAAGGCCAGTGAAATTCCCCAGATGGGAATCCCTTGGGCAAAGTTGGTGGTGCCATCGAGGGGATCAACCACCCAAGTCCAGTCGGCGCCACCAAAGGTTTGCTGACTTTCCTCGGTGAGCAAGGCGTGCTTCGGAAAGAGCTGAGATAGGCGATCGCACAGGGTTTGATCGGCCCAGCGATCGGCGGCGGTAATCAAGCTGCCGTCTGCCTTTTCTGTGGCTTGCAGCGTTCCAAATTCCAGTAGGAGGCGATCGCCGACTTCCTGACAGAGCGCTTCAATCGTTTGGGCGAGCGATCGCCAATCGGGTTGGTTCATCAGTCCAGCTCAGCCGCCAAGAAATCACTGAGGCGGACGCGGCTATCCTGCCGAAACTCTTGGACATTGACGCGACTGAGACAGGCGATCGCCACCAACATGCCCAGAGCCTGAAAAGCGAACACTAGGGCGTAAGCCGGGAACAAGGCGGCTCCGCCAGCAGCCAGTGCTTCTGCCGAGAGCCCCAATTTGCCCAAATCAAAATCGCCCCACCGCTGACCGTGGCCACAGCGCGGGACAGAGCTTGGGCCAGTCCCCAAGCGCCAATGAAGGTTCCAGCCGTCTCGGCCAAGGTGAAATCCAGCATCAGGATGATCGAGCCACTGGTAGCAATGCCAGCCCCGAGACCAAACAGCACGATCGCCGATCGCAACAAACTGGGCCAAGGCCCCCAACCCGCCGCAATGATCAGACAGAAGCAGAGCGCACTCAGACCACAGCCGACCTGAGCGGTCCGTTCTTTCCCCAATTTGGGCACCACCAAAAATCCGGTCACTGCCGTACCGATCAAGGTGCCAAAACCCCAGTAGGCATTGAGCTGCGAGGATTGCCCGACACTAAAGCCAAAGACTTGACCGGCGTAGGGTTCCAGAATCGCCTCCTGCAAGAACAGGCTGAAGGTCAGGACCGCCAAAAACCCGAAGAAGAAGCCGGTTTGGCGACTCGCCGTCAGAACCCGCAGGGCACGACCGAGAGTGATGCTGTCCTCGCGATCGCGGCTTTGCGATCGCTCTGCAAAACCAGAATAGCGCCGCTCTACCCCCACCGTTGCCAGCAGAATTGTGCCAAACACCAGGAGCGGCACCACGGTAAATAGCTGCTGCAGCGAGCCTTGGATTTCAGGCAGTGATGATTCGGCTCCAACCGACTTGAGCAAAATACCCGTCGTGATCCCGCCGATTACAATCCCCACCATCAGCATTGACCAGACAATACTGACTAACTTGGGTCGGGTGCGCTCATCCGTGACATCCACCAGCAGCGCCGCGAAGGGTGTCGAACTAGCACTGATGGCCACACCGTACAGGGCAAAGGATAATCCCAGGGCGATCGCATAGAGCCAGGTATTCCCGCCCCAGCCGCTTTGCTCAAAACTGGCGGCTAAGGGCCAGACCAAGCGCACTGCCAGACTAGCCACTAGGCAAAATGTGGCACTGCCCAGCCAGATGTAGCCGCTACGATGCAAGCCCCACAGCGGGCGAGTATCCGAGAGTTGCCCGAACCAGACCCGCACCGGTGCCACAAACTGATGCATGGCGATCGCACCCGCGACTAGTAACGCCGGCAGCCGGAGCTCATCGATCATGACGCGGTTGAGCACCCCCAGCGTCAGAATCGACATCACGCCAAGGGAGGCTTGAAACAGCCCTAGCCGCAACATCGTCCACAGACTGAGGGAAGGCGGCAAAGGCTGCGACTCAACCATGGTGGGCACAGACAAATGAGACATTCCTTCAACAATGCACTATCAACCCAGCCTAAGGCTGAGGCAGGCATCAGCCCCCCGCACGTGCCAGATTGTTGACGTTGCTGACGGCCCGTTTGATCCGTGCCAGCGCCAAGTTGTAGGCCGTGATCGCGTTGAGGGCGTTAGCTTCAGCTCTTGTTAGATCTCGCTGCGAATCAATCACTTCCGTCTGAGTACCAACACCGGCTTGGAAGCGGAGCCGTGCCAACCGTAGCGCTTCCCGAGCCTGCTCAACCGCCTTACGGGTCGTGCCAATATTGGCCAAGTTGGTCTGGAGATCGTAGAAAGCCGTCTCCACGTCCGTCCGAATTTGGTTACGAGTCAGAACAAAGTTCTGCTCGGCAATTTGGCCGTTCAGTTCCTGTTGCTGGGCGTTGGCATTGGCCAGACCGCCATCAAATAGCGGCACGTTTAGCACCAAACCAATCGAATAGTTGTAGCTGCTGGTATTGGTGAGGGTCGGTGACGGGAAGGTGAGCGCTTGGCTACCACTGCGAAGGTTGCTGTTAATCGCCCCATTGACGCCATAGGATGCCTGCAGGCCCAACTGCGGTAACACTTGGCCCCGCGCTGCCTGGGCTTGGTTGTAGCTAATGTTGCGCTGCAGCACTTCTCGCTCTAGTTCCGGACGATTTTGGAAGGCGAGCACGATACTCTCATCGAGGCTGAGATTCCAGGGTGCGGCCAGCTCCACGGGGTCCGCCGTCAAAACATTGACGTTTTGCGGCAGGTTGAGAGCCTGGACTAGGGCGCGGCGGGCTTTGTCCTGGTTGCCGATGCTGTCAACCAAGTTTTGTTGGTCTTGGGCAAGCTGAACCTGTTGGCGCAACACATCGAATTGAGTCCCGACTCCAGCGCGGAACAGGGCTTCGGCATCCTTCAAGCTACGTTCAGAGGCAACGACTGACTCGCGGGCAATCCGAACGAGCTGGTCCGCATTCTGCAGGCGGTAATAGGCCTCGGAAACCGTGAGCTGTAAATCCTCAAGGGCCGCTTCGAGATCCAGCTCTGCTTGGGTGACTTGGTCGCGGCTGGCAGCGAGCTGGGCCCCCCGAACAAAATCAAAAATCGTGTAATTGAGGTTGAGGGTGGCTCTAATCGAGCTTTCGCCCAAGGTCGTGAAGAGACTGCTGCCTGTGGGCTGAGTGGGAGTGCCCTCAGTCACGTTTAGTCTGGTTCCATTTTGTTGATAGCCGGCAGTGCCTTGAAGCCCCAAGGTTGGGTAGAGCGCTGCTTCGGTGCCCCGTAGAGCGGCCTGTCGTTGTTGAACCTGTAGCTGCCGAACTTGAATCTGAGGGTTATTGAGGCGAGCTAGGTTGAGGGCCTGTTCCAAGGTCAGGGGCTGAAGCGCCTCGGTTTTGACTTGATTGGGTTGATTGGGTAGCTGGAAAGGATTGGGATTCGCCTGCAGCTCTTTGAGTAGATTTGCGTCAGGAACAACTTCCTTGACCGGACCCGGTGCTGGAGTGGTCGTCGGTGTCGTCGCAGGTGGTGTGGTGGCCTGAGCGACTGTAGGGGTTGGCTCCGCTGTGGTTGCCTCAGCCAGCTCTGCGATCGCGGTAGGGGGGGTCACACCATGAGCTGCGATCGCCAGAGCGCTCAGAAAAGAGAGACGGTAGAGAAAAGCAGCCATGTAGGGTGTCTGAACAAAAGAGCAGGATAGAGGGTCAGCGGATCCAAGGTCAGGGAATTTTCTTTGCCCAAGGAATCCTTGCCTAATGTACCGAGAACCGCAACATTTGCACTTGTTCCCGATCACGCGGGTTGAAGCCAGGACAAGCTGGAGATATCCCAGACCCCTGAAAGGGTAGGGGCGATCGCCCTAGTACCAGATGGGTGATTCAAGGCAAGGTTTGAGGACTTACGCTAGCAGACCTCTGATCAACCCTGCAGTGGTGACTGCCACTTGTTTGGGCTGTCCTCCAGAACAGCTCACTGCTCAGCGGCAGGGTAAGTCAGGAAGAGCGGCCGCGATCGCAGGGTGAGTCAGGACGCCCTGGGCGACGTTCAGTCCCTCAGCCAGGCCTGGATCGCGATCACAACTGGCAAGGCCCTGGGCCGCGATCGCTTGAACATAGGGCAGGGTGCTGTTGTTCAGCGCTTGGGTGGCCGTCCAAGGCACCGCCCCTGGCATATTGGGTACGCCGTAGTGGACGACTCCCGCTTCGAGGTAGATCGGTTGGCTATGACTAGTGGGACGTAGGGTTTCCACACAGCCCCCTTGATCGACGGCGACATCAACCACCACTGACCCGGGGCGCATCTGGGCAATCAGGTCACGGTTCACCAAAATCGGGGCGCGTCGACCGGGTACCAGGACGGCTCCGATCAGTAAATCGGCCTGCGGTACACGGGCTTCAATTTCCGCAGGACTGCTATAGAGCAATTCGACGCGGGAGCCAAACAGGGCCTCTAGTTCTGCTAGCCGCTCAACATTAATGTCGACTATTTGAACTTTGGCCCCCAATCCGATCGCCATCTTGGCTGCTTCAGTCCCAACAATCCCGCCGCCCAGAATCATGACAGTGCCAGGGCTAACGCCGGGAACCCCGCCGAGCAAAACCCCCCGTCCGCCTTGCTGCCGCTCTAGGAAACGAGCGCCAAATTGTACCGACAGCCGTCCGGCAATCCGGCTCATCGGCATCAGTAGGGGCAAGCTGCCATTGCGGGCGGTCACGGTTTCGTAGGCGATCGCAGTGGTTCCGCTGGCTAGGAGGCGCTCTGTTAGTGGGCGATCGGCGGCGAGGTGCAGGTAGGTGAAGAGCAGCAGATCAGGCCGCAGATAGTCGTACTCTGCTGGCAGGGGCTCCTTAACCTTGACAACTAGGGGGTGTTGCCAGGCCTCGGTAGCTGTGGCGACCACCTTGGCCCCAGCCAGTAAATAATCCTCGTCCTGAAACCCGGAACCGACACCCGCCCCTTGCTCGATCCAGATCTGGTGCCCCTGTAGGGCTAAAGCCCGCACACTAGCAGGGCTCAGTCCCACCCGAAATTCTTGATCCTTGAGCTCACGCGGCACTCCGATGTCCATGCTGCGGTCCCGACTGAACGGGCTTATTGTGGCAGATTCCAGGGATCGCGGGGGTCATCCCCGTTTGTTGACAGAATGAAACATGATAAAGACAGGCATTCTGCTGCTATGGCCATGCTCGAACCTACTGTGACCCCCCACCGCGATCGCCCCCGCTTTGGCTTCAATGAGACTGCCGAAAAGCTGAACGGGCGTTTGGCGATGCTGGCCTTCGTCACCCTGATTGCTTTTGAACTCACGACGCACGAGGGCTTCCTGCATTGGCTCGGTCTGGTCTAGAACCGCAAACGGTGACTGATGCTACCCCTTTGCTGGGGCGATCGCTCCCAGAACTACAGGACTGGGTCGTGGCACAGGGGCAGCCAAGCTATCGGGCCAAGCAACTGTACCAATGGCTCTACGAGCGGAGCATTCACAATTTGGCGGAGATTAGCGTCTTCCCCAAGGCTTGGCGGCAGAGTTTGCAAGCGGTGCCGGTGGGGCGATCGCAAATTGTCGATCGCAGTGTTTCCCCTAGCGGCTCCATTAAATACCTACTGCGGCTCCACGATGGCGAAATTATTGAAGCGGTCGGCATTCCCTCGGGCGATCGCCTGACGGTCTGTGTCTCATCGCAGCTGGGTTGTGCCATGGCCTGCGATTTTTGTGCCACGGGCAAAGGCGGCTTCCGGCGGCATCTAGCGCCCCACGAAATCATCGATCAGGTGTTGACTGTTCAGGAAGACTGGCAACAACGGGTCAGCAATATTGTCTTTATGGGGATGGGCGAGCCTTTGCTCAACCTCGATGCTGTGCTGGCGGCGATTCGCTGCCTCAACCAAGACATCGGTATTGGCCAGCGCGGAATCACCGTCTCGACTGTCGGCATCCCCGGCCACATTCGCCGCTTAGCAGAAACCAAACGGGTGGGCGATCGCCCCCTGCAATTCACCTTGGCGGTCAGTCTCCACGCCCCCAACCAAGCGATCCGCGATCGCCTGATTCCCAGCTCACGCCACTACCCAATCACCGACTTGCTGCAGGAATGCCGCGACTATGTTCAGATCACGGGGCGGCGAGTCACCTTCGAGTACATTCTGCTGGCGGGGCTAAACGATCAGCCCGAGCAGGCAGAACAACTAGCCCAGCTCCTCCGGGGGTTCCAGAGTCACGTCAACCTCATCCCTTGCAACCCCATTGATGAGGTTGAATATCAACGCCCCAGCAAAGCGCGGGTGGATGCCTTTGCCGACGCCCTGCGTCAACAGCGGGTAGCGGTCACAGTGCGCTGGTCTAAAGGTCTTGGCGCCGATGCCGCCTGTGGTCAGCTGCGAGCCAACCGTTCCACCGCGACGCTCCCTGCCTAGGGCAAATAGTGGCGAGCGAGGCCGCTGTTGCTTCTACATTCAATCCCGAGGTCAGAATCGGCTGTGCTGCTGCGATCGGTCACTCCCCCTGTAGCGATCGCCAGTCCAGGTTGAATTTCTCCTTGAGATCCTTGGAGACTGCGACAAGGATCTGGACGCTGCCAGCCAAAAACAAGAGCGATCGCTGGGTTGAAGCGATCGCTCTCAGGGGATCTGAATTGTCAACCAACCTAGGGCTGGCTTGGGTCAACCCCACTGAGGCGGGCGAGATCCGATGCCAGGCGCGTAGGCTTCAATCACGCGGCCGGTGAGGCTGCAGGTCACTAATAAATAGTCGCAGCAGGGGCATTGGGTTTGCAGCACTTGACGGCTGGCAAAATGCTCCCGTTCTGCGGGGCGACCGCAATTGGGGCAGCGAATTTGTTGAATCGTTGGCATGGCTAAATCGATCCTTAGTCCGCAAGAGAGAACAGGCTGCATTAACAGTTTTTGTATTCCGATTTTTGATTCAGAATCGGCTATTACAGGCATCATATCGGCGAAAACTAGTCGGGGATCAAGAGAAAGCTGCTAACTTTCTTTAGTTTCCAGAAAAACCTAGCAGGGCAAAAGCTTTGGAGAAATTGGAAATTTTCCTAAAAGCTTCAAATAACTACATCACAATTTTGTCTTGGCTTCCTGTTGGCTAAGCAACATTTTTGGAGATGACTCCAAGTCGAATGGTCCAGCTCAGCGCGATCGCTCAACAGAAATCAAACCGATTTACAGTGCCATATCGATCGACTACAAAACTGTGGGGATTCCTAAAGACTTCCTAAAGGTGATCGCTCCTCACATCTGTCTGAGGCGCTTTCAATCAACGGAACAGGGGTGCGAAGATGGGGCCGCAGTCAGCCCTTTACCACGATGCAGCTTCTGGATTGGTTGGTCATCGGCCTCTATTTAATACTCAGCTTGGTCATCGGCCTCTACTTTGCCCGCCGAGCCTCGCGGGGAATTGAAGACTTTTTCCTGTCGGGGCGATCGCTGCCTTGGTGGCTGTCGGGAGCCAGTATGGCCGCCACCACCTTCTCGGTGGATACGCCACTTTATGTCGCCGGTCTGGTCGGAACGCGGGGCATCGCCGGTAACTGGGAATGGTGGTGCTTTGGTCTGGCACACGTCAGCCTGATCTACGTCTTTGCCCGTCTATGGCGGCGATCGGAGATTATGACCGATGCGGAGCTGACGGAACTGCGCTACGGCGGTCAGACAGCTGCTTGGTTGCGCGGCATCAAAGCTTTTCTGTTCGCCGTGCCGATCAACTGCATAGGCATTGGCTACGCGATTCTGGCGATGACCAAGACGATTGAGGCCTTGGGCATTTGGGACAGTTTGGGCCTCGATGTCGGTGAAAATGGCCGCCTTTGGAGTGTGATCGCCATCTGTGCGCTGGTGCTGGCCTACGCTGGCGTGTCGGGTCTTTGGGGTGTTGTCGTCACTGATTTTGTGCAGTTGCTACTGGCGCTGTTGGGGGCGTTGGTGGTGGCGGCGAGTGCTGTCAGCAGCTTGGGCGGTATGTCCGCCTTGGTGGAACGGCTGCAGAGCAGTGGTCTGGAGCGATCGCTCGATTTCCTGCCCTTCCGCTGGAGTGGCGGTAGTTTTGACTGGACCGAAAGTGCAGGTCTGACCACCACGACCTTCTTGGCCTATCTGGGGCTGCAGTGGTGGACCTTCCGTCGCAGTGATGGCGGTGGGGAATTTATTCAGCGACTAGCGGCCTCGCGCACAGAAGGCGATGCGGTCAAGGCGGTTTGGCTGTTCAACATCATTAACTATGTGGTGCGGACTTGGCCCTGGGTGATTGTTGGGCTCGCCGCCTTGGTGATCTACCCCAACCTCAGCGATCGCGAGTTGGGTTATCCCAAGTTGATGCTGGACTTTCTGCCGCCGGGTCTGTTGGGACTGGTTGTCGCTTCCCTGCTGGCGGCGTTCATGAGCACTGTTTCGACATCGATCAACTGGGGCGCCTCTTATCTGACCAATGACCTTTACCGCCGCTTTTGGCGACCCCAGGCGACAGCAGCAGAACTGGTGACCGTCGGGCGGCTGGCGTCGGTCGCTGTGACGGTGTTGGGAGCAGTGACTGCCTTCTTTAGCAACGATGTCGGCACGGTCTTCCGCTTGGTGATTGCGATCGGGACTGGCCCTGGTGTCGTGCTGATTTTGCGCTGGTACTGGTGGCGGATCAATGCAGCGGCGGAATTGGCGGCGATGCTGGCCGGCTTTATCGTCGGGCTCTCCACCTCCGTTCTGCCCTGGCTGCAAATTCCTGACTTTGGTCTGCGGCTCCTAGTAACGACCCTGATTTCTGCGGCGATTTGGGTGACGGTGATGCTATTGACCCCGCCCGAATCAGAAGCCGTGTTGCAGCAGTTTTATGTTCGGATTCGTCCGGGTGGCCCAGGCTGGCGACGGCAACAACAGGCCTCGGGGCTGGATTCGCTGCAGGATCTGCGCATTGATGGACTGCGGATTCTGGCCGCTTCGTGCCTGTTATTCGGCAGTATGTTCAGTGTTGGGGGCTTCCTGCTCTTTCAACCCCTGAGGGGCTGGCTTGCGTCGCTGACTGCCGTGATTGGTGGTGTTTGGTTACGGCAGCTCAGTCGTCATCGTCTTCCTACGCCGCTTTCCAAGTTGCCCTCATGATCAACATCCTGCGTCAGTACGTTCTACCCTTGCTGATTGTGCTGACTTTCTTTGTGGCGCTGGTGGCTGTTAGTGCCCGTGCCTTCCTGCCCGATGACATGTCTGCGCCTGCCCCGATCGAACCGGCTGCCGTGCTGTTGTGGCGGTAGCGTTGCCCGCTGGCTATGACTGGCAGCTGGGGCATCCTTGCGATCGCACTCAGCTGTTGGACTATTTGCAGGCTAGCGTGCGGGAGAGTCTGGGATCTGCCTCGCCCCTAGGCCACCTCAGCTCAACCCTCGATCGCTTTCTCAGCCGCGAAACCCCGATCTGGTGGGTGGTGACGGCTCGCGATCGCCAAATCGTGGGGGGGCTTTGGGCCGGGCGATCGCAGGAACAGCGACGGGGCGATCGCCAAACCCATGTTTTTCTGGTCTACGTCGAGCCAAGTCATCGCCGCCGAGGACTGGCGACTGCTCTTTTGATGCAGGCCGAAGAGTGGGCGCGGGCACAAGGCGATCGCGGCCTCAGTCTTCAGGTCTATGCTGACAATCCCGGAGCGATCGCCCTTTACCAACGCGCTGGTTTTAGTGTCGAGAGCCTGAATCTCAGTAAGCCCCTGTAGCCAAATGCTCAAAAGCGCCAGCCTGCCGCCGGGGGGCTAAAAGCGGTGAGGGCTGATTGTTAGCACAAGGAGCGCGGGATGGATCGCTCCGGAAGCCCTCTTTAGCTAAAGTATTTTTTATGCGTAGTGATGATCTCTACTTGATTGAGGACATGGAAACGGCCTTAGCCGACCCCCTCGATCAGCTCCTCCAAGCGGAAGACACCACCCCGCCAGATCCTGAAGTGATGCTGGCGCAGCTTCAGGATGCCAACGCCCTCAATCGTTTGGCAGCCGTTCGGGCTTTTGCGGCATTGACTGAGCCCAAGGCAATTCCTGCCCTGATCAAAGCGCTGGATGATAGCTGCTCCAATATCCGAACCGCCGCCGCCTATGCTTTGGGGCGCAACGTCAGCCACCAAGCTGTTGACGTTTTGATTGAGTGTCTGCGCCACGATCAGAACGACAATGTGCGGAAGGCCATCGCTTGGGCACTGGGCAACTATAGCGATCGCCGCTCGATTCAACCCCTGATTGAAGCCCTGCGCCGTGACATCGCCCCAGTTCGCCTCTGGGCAGCGAGTTCCTTGGGCAATACTGCCGTTGTCGACTACGAGACTGTCATCGGTGCTGTTCCTAGTCTGATTGAAGCCCTGCGCCGCGATGCGGAAGCGGATGTTCGCAGCAACTGCGCTTGGGCACTCGGTCAACTCTGCCGACCCCTACCGGCCAACATTGTCTATGCGACTGTCATTGACGCGTTGATTGAAGCGTTGGTCGAAGACGAGGATCTGAGCGTGCGCGAAGATGCCAAAGCCTCGCTGTTGCAGGTAGGTGATGCTCGCGCTTTGCAAATGATTGAAACGCTGCAGCAGGATGGCTTGCTCTGGTAAGTAGGGAGGGTTCGCTTTGAGAAGCGATCGCAGTCTGATAGGGCTTAGCGAGGTGGATGGATGCAGGGCGATCGCACCATTGGCTGCCGTCATTGGCTGCTGGGTCAAAAACCTAATTACCGAGCCTTAACCTCATCGAATATTTGAGCTACGGTAAGAGCATCTTGCGACAGCCTACTCGGTTTGTCCTGATCATTGTCTGAGTCGTTCTCCGCATCCCGATCGCTTGGATTGCTGCTATGACCCTAGAAACGCTGGAATTTGTCATTCATCCCGATGGTCGGGTTGAAGAGCAAGTGACGGGGATTCAGGGTAAGCACTGTACAGAAATCACCGCAGAAATCGAAGCTCAGCTAGGGCAGGTTGTTACACACCAACCTTCAGCTGATTACTTTGCCAATGCTGTAGTGGTTGCATCAGTTGAGCAATCCACGGTCCATTGATCGCGATCGCCTGCCCAGTTCGTTTGTCGGATAGAGGTTTTTATGTCTCACTTCAGCCGCATCAAAACACAGATTCGTAACCTCAACTTTCTTCAGTCGGCATTGACAGACCTCGGCATCGACTGGAAAGCAGGGCCTGTGCCTGTGCGGGGCTACCAAGGACAAACAGAAACGGCCACGGTGGCGATCGAGCAAAACAATGGCTACGACATTGGCTTCCGCTGGAATGGCCAAGAGTATGAACTGGTGGCTGACCTGCAATATTGGCAGCAACCTCTGACGGTGGAGCGTTTCCTCAGCCGAGTTACCCAGCGCTACGCCTATCGCACAGTACTGTCGACCACGGCCGATCAAGGCTTCCAAGTAGCGGAAGAAGTGAAGCAGGCGGATGGTTCGATTCGCTTGGTCGTCCAGCGCTGGAATGGCTAATGACGACGCCGGACCGTAGCGGGCTAGAACCAGAACTCGGAGGCAGTCTCCGTCATGGTCAAGCCCGCAGCGGCCTAGAGCCAGAGCTTGGGGGTGAGCTGCGTCAGAAATTAGTCTGGGTAGACGAAGTGACCTGCATCGGCTGCCGCTACTGTTCCCACGTTGCCACCAATACCTTCTACATCGAGCCGGACTACGGGCGATCGCGAGTGGTTCGGCAGAATGGTGACCCTGAAGAGCTCGTTCAAGAGGCGATTGATACCTGTCCCGTGGATTGCATCCACTGGGTCAATCCCAGCGAACTCCGTCAACTAGAAGCTGAACGTCGCAATCAAGTCATCATGCCGCTGGGCTTTCCCCAAGAGCGCTCGAAACAACGGCGACGAACTTAAACGTGTCTTTCTCTGATCATTTCTCAGCGGTCGCAGCCAGCTATGCCAAGGCTCGGCCTCGCTATCCGCAGCGTTGGTTCCGCTACTTGGCGCGCATAGTACCCGATCGCCAGCGGGTTTGGGATTGCGCCACGGGCAATGGTCAAGCGGCGATCGCCCTTGCGGAATACTTCAGCGAAGTGATTGGCAGCGATGCCAGTGCTGCTCAAGTTCGACAGGCCCGATCGCATCCGCGCGTTCAGTATCTAGTCTTTCCGGCGGAAGCGACCCCTTTAGCACCTGCCAGTCTGGATTTAATCACCGTTGCTCAAGCGGCTCATTGGTTTGATCTGCCGCAGTTTTACATCGAGGCGCAACGGCTGCTACGCCCGGGCGGGGTGATTGCCCTCTGGGGCTACGGTCTAGGCAGCCTCAATCCGGCGATCGATCACGTCTTCAATCACTTTTATCGCGACTGGCTGGATCCCTATTGGCCCCCAGAACGGCAATGGGTGGAGCAAGCCTACGAGGGGCTCTCCTTCCCCTTTGAGCCGCTGCCGACGCCGACCTTTTCGATGCAGTGCGATTGGACCCTGTTCGATTTGTTGGCCTATCTGCGGACTTGGTCTGGGGTGCAGCAATTTCAACGGCAGCGCGGCTTCGATCCGGTCTGGGCGATCGCGCCAGAACTGCAACGGGTTTGGGGCGATCCCCAGCGCTATCGCCGCATCACTTGGCCCCTGTTTGCCAAGGTGGGTCGCTGGCAGCCCGATCGCGTTCGTTAGGATCACAGAGCCGCCCGATCCACTCCGATGCGCTACCGACGCTTTGGCCGAACCGAGCTTGCCATGCCCGTGTTTTCCTGTGGGGGCATGCGCTACCAGCAGTCTTGGAAAGATGTGGACTGGCCGGAGATCTCGGTTGAGAGTCAAGCCAACCTAGAAGCGACTCTGGCGCGATCGCTAGAGTTGGGCATCAATCATATTGAGACAGCCCGCTATTACGGCAGCTCAGAACGGCAGCTCGGTAAAGCCCTAGCCGCCTATCCGCGATCGGAGATTATTCTGCAAACGAAGGTCCCCCCCAGCGAAGATCCGGCGGAATTTCTAGAGACCTTCGATCGCAGCATGAGCTTGCTGCAGACTGATTACGTCGACCTGCTGAGCATTCACGGCGTCAATAACGCAGAACTGCTGGATTGGGCGCTGCGCAAGGGCGGCTCTTTAGATGTGGCGGAACGACTGCAAGCAGAAGGACGGGTTCGCCACATCGGCTTTTCGACCCATGCACCGCTGCCAGTGATCCTAGAGGCAATCGCTAGCGATCGCCTTAGTTATATCAATCTGCACTGGTACTACATCTTCCAGACCAATCAAGCCGCGCTAGAAGCTGCCCAAAAACACGACATGGGTGTGTTCATCATCAGCCCCTCTGATAAGGGCGGACACCTCTACTCACCGCCGCAAAAACTGGTCGATCTCTGCGAGCCACTGCACCCCATGGTCTTCAATGACCTCTTTTGCCTCAGCCAGCCCCAAATCCATACCCTCAGCATTGGTGCGGCGCGGCCCAGTGATTTTGATCGCCACTTGGAAACCTTGCCCTTGCTTGACCAAGCGGATCAGGTATTGCCGCCAATCTTGGAGCGCCTCGAAGCAGCTGCCACTGCTGCACTGGGGCAAGACTGGCTGGACACCTGGATGGTTGGCTTGCCCACCCCTGACACCACCCCGGGGGAAATTAATATCCCGACGATTGTCTGGCTTTACAATCTTGTGCAAGCTTTCGACATGGTCAAATACGCCAAAGCTCGCTACAACTTGCTTGGTAATGGTGGCCACTGGTTTCCGGGGCAAAGGGCAGGACAGTTTGATCCAGTTGCACTCTCCGCAGCCCTCGATCAAAGCCCTCATCGCGATCGCATTCTCCAAATTCTCAAGGAAATGGATGCTTGGTTGGGGGGTGAGTCTGTCGTTCGACTCTCCCAAAGCAGCTGATCCTTAAGACGATCCCCTGCGCGATCGCCCAGACTTTAGGGAACTTTAAGGATACTTACAACGTCCTGCTAGGCAGTGAAGCTTTTAAGGGTGCCTAGTCATGTCAGCTTGCGCCACTACAGCCAAGAAGCTCATTCCGGTTTTCCCTACCTAGTCAGTCAAACTCATAACGATTATGATTTGGCCATATTGCTCTCCCTTCCCTCTTCACCACCATGTCTACCTCCTCCGCTCAATACAGTCCTGATTTAGTCCGTGCTTACCTGCAAGAAATTGGCCGGGTGCGGCTGCTGACCGCTGAAGAAGAGTTGTGCTTTGGCCGACAGGTTCAGCGCCTGATGATGCTCTTGGATGCTCAAACCGAGCTGCGCGATCGCTTGGGGCATGAGCCTAGCAAAGAAGAATGGGCTGCTGCTGTTGACCTGAATCTCGAAGATCTCGATCGCCAAATTGAGCAAGGTCAGCGGGCGAAACGCAAAATGATTGAGGCCAACCTGCGCCTCGTTGTTTCGATCGCCAAGAAATACCAGAAGCGTCACATGGAATTCTTGGATCTCATCCAAGAAGGCACACTGGGGCTGGAGCGTGGTTTCGAAAAATTCGATCCCTCCAAAGGCTACAAGTTCTCTACCTACGCCTACTGGTGGATTCGCCAAGCTATTACCCGTGCGATCGCCCAACAATCCCGCACGATTCGTCTGCCTATTCACATCACTGAAAAGCTGAACAAGCTCAAAAAAACCCAGCGCGAACTCTCGCAGCAATTGGGCCGCAGTGCCACAGCTTCAGAGCTGGCAGAAGTGCTGGAGCTGCCACTGGAGCAGGTGCGGGAATACATCCAAATGAACCGCCAGCCAGTATCGCTCGATGTCAAAGTAGGTGACAGCCAAGACACTGAATTGCAGGAACTGCTGGAAGACGAGCAGTCTTCGCCCTCAGATTACGTGGAACAAGAATCGCTACGCCGCGATCTACGCAATTTAATGGCAGAACTGACCCCCCAGCAACAGGCCGTGATTGCCCTGCGCTACGGCTTGGATGAAGGTGACAGTCTGTCGTTGGCCAAAGTCGGCGAACGCCTGAATATCAGCCGCGAACGCGTGCGGAAACTAGAGCGCCAAGCCATGGATCACCTACGTCGCCGCAGTCGTCTTCTGGCGGAATACGCAGCTAGCTAGGTTGTGGTGAGGGCGTGGCTCAACGACTGTCGCCGGCTGAGCCTGCTGGAATCAAGACTCTGACTGCCCGAGGTTCACTCCCCTCGGGCTTTGTTTTGGGGGAGTGATGGCGATGATTAGCAACTTGCATGTTCAGGTTTTGTCACAACCGCAAACTGGGATGGTTTAATGGGCTCAAGCTTGCAAAAAGTAGCAAATAATACAAAATGGCACCGCGATCGCTCAGACGGCTGCATTGGCATTGGGAGCAACAACGATCGCAATCAGACCTGATTCAGCCCCGCTACTCTCGGCAACAAGTGCTGGCATCTTGGCTCGGAGCCCTCGTCGGTATTGGTCTTTTGGGCTGGTTGACCCAAGCGAGTGGCTACCCTTTGGTAGCAGCTCCCATGGGTGCGACCTCGGTGTTGCTGTTCGGCTTACCCAATAGTCCTTTGGCGCAGCCGCGCAATGTCATTTTGGGCAATGGGCTCGGTGCTCTAATTGCTGTTCTGTGTGTGTTGCTCTTGGGTGCTAACCCTTGGAGCATGGGCTTTGCTGTCGGTGTCACGATCGCTCTCACCCAATTGTTGCGCTGTGTCCATCCTCCGGCGGGTGCAGTTGCTCTCCTCGGAGTGATTGTCAAAGCGAAGTGGGCTTACATCCTGCTGCCTGTTTTGAGCGGATCGATTCTCCTGTGCGTGATTACGGCGCTCTATAGTCGCTGGGCACCCGATCGCCATCATCGCCGCTATCCTGTGCACTGGCTCTAGCTAATCGACGTTCTTTAATCGGCAGTGATCTGCAACCAGTCCTGAAGTCGTTCGGGCAAGGGCGATCGCTGTCTTGTTTGGCTTTCTAGGCAAAGGTGAATGGTTTGGGCTGTGGCCACTGGCTGATGGTTGTGGCTGAGACGATAATCAACCCGAAAGCGATCGCGACCCAAAGCGGTAGCCTGTAACTCAATCTCTAGGCGATCGCCACAGTAGGTCGGACGTTGGTAGTCGATTTCGGCGTGCACAATTGGGAGGATGACCGATCCGCGATCGCTAAAGAAGCTACGAAGCTCAATCCCTAGTGCTGCGATCGCGGCTTCGTAGGCTTCGTGGCAAATCGACAGCAGTTGGGCAAAGTAGACCACGCCTGCAGCATCCGTATCTCCAAAGCGAATCACGCGTTGAAACTGATAGTCTGCCACGGCTCTAGCCTCTGCCAGTTAGTGATAGCAGCCATTGTTTTAGTCGCGACAGGCTCAAGGGAAGAAACAAGAGGCTTAAGCCCCTTGTCCTAACCCGCTCTGTCGCTACCCTTGTCAGACAGCGAAGAATCGCAGCCAAGCCGTTGTTAGCGATCGACGGAACCCATAATCACGTCGATACTGCCGAGAATCGCCATAATGTCAGCGACTTTCACGCCTTGCAGCAACTGCGGCAAGATCTGCAGATTGTTGAAGTCAGGGGCGCGGATTTTGAAGCGCCACGGGCAGATGTCATCCGCCCCTTGGATAAAGACGCCCAGTTCCCCTTTGCCACTTTCCAGACGCACATAGTGCTCGCCTGCTGGAATCTTGAAGGTCGGCGCGACTTTTTTGCTGACGTACTGGTAGTCAGGGCCGTACCATTCCGACTTCTTGCCCTCGGCCATTCGCCGCGCTTCGAGATTCTCGTAGGGGCCGCCGGGAATTCCAGCGCAAGCCTGACGGATGATCTTCAGCGACTCGCGCATCTCTTGAACGCGCACCCGGTAGCGGGCAAAGCAATCACCCTCCTCCGCGGTGATCACGTCCCAATCAAAGTCGTCGTAGCACTCGTAATGATCGACACGGCGTAGATCCCACTTGACGCCGGAGCCGCGCAGCATTGGGCCGGACAGACTCCAGTTCAGCGCTTCTTCCCGGCTAATCACGCCAATACCTTCAACCCGCCGACGGAAGATTGGGTTATCGGTAATCAGCCGTTCGTACTCATCCACCTTGGCTTGGAAGTAATCGCAGAAATCGATGCACTTTTCGAGCCAACCGTAGGGTAGGTCAGCAGCAACCCCACCAATGCGGAAGTAGTTGTTGTTGATTAAGCGCTGACCTGTGGCAGCTTCCCAGAGATCGTAGATTAGTTCCCGCTCGCGGAAGATATAGAAGAACGGCGTTTGAGCGCCGACGTCCGCCAAGAAGGGGCCTAACCAGAGCAAGTGGTTGGCAATCCGGTTTAGCTCCAGCATGATCACCCGGATGTAGCTCGCCCGCTTAGGAACGGGAATATTGGCGAGCTTTTCGGGGGCATTGACCGTGATGGCTTCGTTGAACATGCCCGCCGCATAGTCCCAGCGGCTGACGTAGGGCACGAACATCACATTGGAGCGGTTCTCAGCAATTTTCTCCATGCCGCGATGGAGATAGCCAATGACTGGCTCACAGTCGATGACGTTTTCGCCATCCAGCGTGACAATCAAGCGTAAAACCCCGTGCATTGACGGGTGATGCGGGCCCATGTTGAGCACCATTGGCTCGGTGCGGGTCTCCAGCAAAGCCATGCGGCGATCGCTCCTAATCGTCACTTCTCTGAATTATAGGTGGCGAGCTGATTGGCTCTGCTTTCAGCCAACTGAAATTCAGCCCTAATAGCATTTGGATTCCTGAACCTAGGGATTGAAAATCCGTCATTTCACCCTAATCGGGGCCTGATGGATTGATCGAATCTTGGCTCCTGGGGTGTTCTCTCTTGGCCACAAAAAAGCCTCCCGTTATGGGAGGCTATCTTGACTAGAAATTAAGAGGGTTTGAACAAAGTCCTAAGCGGCCCATTTGCGAGCGGCCAGTTCAGCCAAGTCGACAACTCGTTGGCTGTAGCCCCACTCGTTGTCGTACCAAGCAATTACTTTGACGAGATCGCCATCCATTACCAAGGTCAGGCTGGAGTCAACGATCGAAGACTCGTCAGTACCCCGGAAGTCGGAAGAGACCAAGGGCAGATCCGAGTACTTGATGATGCCCTTCATCGTCGTTTGAGAAGCTTTTTGCAGGACTTCATTGACCTGCTCAGTGATCGTCGGTTTCTCGACTTGAACCACCAAGTCAACGACAGACACGTTTGGCGTAGGAACGCGCAGCGCAATCCCGTTTAGTTTGCCTTTCAGCTCGGGGATCACCAAAGCAACGGCTTTAGCAGCGCCGGTCGTGGTGGGAACGATGTTAACGGCTGCAGCCCGAGCCCGACGTAGATCACGGTGGCTGGCGTCCAAGATGCGCTGGTCCAGCGTGTAGCTGTGGGTGGTGGTCATCGTGCCTTTGATGATGCCAAAGTTGTCATGCAGAACTTTGGCGACCGGTGCTAAGCAGTTGGTGGTGCAGCTTGCATTGCTGATGACTGCGAAGTCTTCGTGGCGGTATTCCGAATCGTTGACACCGATGACGTAGGTGCCGACACCTTCGCCTTTACCAGGAGCCGTGATCGGAACTTTCTTGGCCCCGGCTTGGATGTGCTTGGATGCGCCTTCAGCGGTGACGAACACACCTGTAGATTCAATGACGAGATCGATATCCCACTCTTTCCAAGGCAGGTTGAGGGGGTTGCGATCGCAGACGATTTTCATCGTCTTGCCGTTGACGGTGATCGAATTTTCGTCGTAGCTGATGTCGGCGTTGAACCGGCCGAGAACAGAGTCGTACTCCAGCAGGTGAGCAGCCGTCCGTGCATCCGAGGTGTTGTTAATGGCCACAACCTCTAGATCGGTGTTCTGCCGTCCAAACCAGCAACGGAGAAAATTCCGGCCAATACGGCCAAAGCCATTGATCGCAACTCGAATCGTCACTGCCCTATACCCTCGTACGTGCGTTCAGGTGTAAATACCTATTAAGCTTCATGATCATACTGCATTGAGACTCGCTCTTTCTGCTCGATCGTGGGGAAGAATGCTAAGCTAAGCCGCCGCCTGTGGTGGCATGAGGGTGGAACCACGATCAGATCTGTCCTCCCCGATTAGCTTGGGGAAAACAGTAAAAACGTGGGTTCAGATCACGGCTTGTTTGTCAGAGCTTGCTATGATATCGCCGGATTTGAGTCCCTTGGTGTGGACGTGAGGGTTGACGGATGACGATCGCGGTAGACCTACAGGGGCGCCCCTTTCACTTCATCGGAATCGGGGGCATTGGCATGTCGGCTCTTGCTCAAGTGGTGACCGAACGACAACTGCCAGTTTCTGGCTCTGATATTCGCCGCAGTCACATCACCGATCGCCTCGCCCAGTTGGGCGCTCAGATCTTCGATCGCCAGGCAGCCACCAACCTAGAGTTTTTTCAGGAAGCGGTTTCGGCAGGCCAGTCGCCCCAGGTGATTTGTTCAACGGCCATCCACGCCCATAACGAGGAGTATCAGGCAGCAATCGATCTGGGCTGTCCGGTCTTCCACCGCTCTGATTTATTGGCAGCACTACTGCGGGTTTACGAGAGCATTGCGGTTGCCGGTACCCACGGCAAAACAACCACCAGCGGTTTGATTGCCTATCTGCTCTACCAAGCCGGACTGGATCCGACCGTCGTCATTGGCGGCGAAGTCAACGCTTTGGGGGGTAATGCTCGCTTGGGCCAAGGCCGTCATCTAGTCGCTGAAGCTGACGAATCGGATGGTTCTCTGGTCAAGCTGCAAGCCGCGATCGGGATCATTACGAACATTGAGCTCGATCACCCGGATCACTACTGCGATCTGGAAGCGGTGATCAGTACTTTTAAGACTTTTTCGGACAATTGTTCCCAACTGATTGCCAATTGGGACTGCCCTACCGTTCGCGATCGCCTGCCCGGCACGATTAGCTACAGCCTCGACCCTGCCCGGGGTGCAGACTACACCGTCGATCAAGTCAGCTTTCGGGGGAGTGGCACCCAAGCACGGATTTGGGAGCGAGGTGAACTATTGGGACGGATTCACCTGCCGCTGCTGGAAGCGCATAACCTCAGTAATGCTCTGGCTGCGATCGCGGCTTGCCGCCATCTCGGAATGGACTTTGCCAGCATTCGCGAAGGGCTAGCAGGTTTTGAAGGGGCACGGCGTCGCTTTGAGTTCCGGGGATCGGCCCAAGGCATCCAGTTTGTTGATGACTATGCCCACCACCCCAGTGAACTGGCAGCAACCCTAGCGGCAGCGCGGTTGCAGATCGATTCGGGCTGTAGTCGGCTGCCCGAAGTGCCCAAGCGCTTGGTGGCTATTTTTCAACCCCATCGCTATAGCCGCACCCAAGCATTTTTGGCCGAGTTTGCCCAGAGTTTTGGCCCAGCTGACCTCGTGCTAATCAGTGATATCTATGCAGCGGGTGAGCGCAATCCGGGGCAGTTGAGCGGTCAAACTCTCGCCGATGCGATCGCTCAGTACCAGGCCAATGTGCACTATGCACCGGATCTGGAAGCTGTGGAGCAACGGCTGCATCAACTGCTGCAACCTGGTGATTTGGCCCTCTTTCTGGGTGCAGGCAACCTCAATCAAGTGATCCCGAGATTGCTGGACCATTACGCTTGCGATCGCTCGGCAGCCTGAGGGCGCGATCGTGACTGGCGCGGTTTCGCTGCTAGAGACCCTGCAGCAAGCGGTCCCCTTGGCTGGGTTCACCTCTTTCCGAGTGGGGGGCCTGGCTCAGTTCTATGACGAGCCTGCTTCGGTTGAGGCGATCGCGACAGCTTGGCAGTGGGCAAGATTGGCGGACTTCCCAGTCACCTTTTTGGGGGCTGGTTCCAATCTGTTGATCAGCGATCGCGGGTTGCCGGGACTCGTGCTGAATCTGCGGCGACTACAGGGCGCGACCTTTGATCTGGCGACCGGCTGCGTTGAGGTTGCTGCGGGAGAGCCGATTCCCCGTCTCGCTTGGGCCGCTGCTCGTCAAGGCTGGTCGGGTTTGGAATGGGCGGTAGGGATTCCCGGCACTTTGGGCGGGGCTGTCGTTATGAATGCCGGGGCGCAGGGTGGTTGTATGGCCGATATCCTCCAATCCGTCCAGGTGATCACGGATCAAGGCCTTGAAACTTGGTCACGCGAGCAATTGCAGTACGACTATCGCCATTCAGTGTTGCAAACAGGTCATGCCTGTGTGGTTTCGGCCCAATTGCAGTTGCAGCCAGGCTTTGAGCGATCGCAGGTGCTGACGACTACCAGCACGAACTTCCGCCAGCGCAAGCGCACTCAGCCCTACCATTTGCCCAATTGTGGCAGTGTCTTTCGCAATCCTGAGCCTCAGAAAGCGGGACAACTAATTGAAGCTTGTGGATTGAAAGGCTATCAAATTGGCGATGCGCAGGTCTCAGAATTACATGCCAATTTCATTCTGAATTGTGGTGCGGCGCGGGCTCAAGATATCTTGAGTTTAATTCGCCATGTTCAGGGAACTGTCGGCGATCACTTTGGTGTGAACTTGCATCCCGAAGTGAAATTGCTGGGTGAGTTTCAGGACGTTATCTGACTCGAATCGCGATCGCTCAACTCCTCTCGCTCTATTGCGCTCAAGTTTGGGGAATGGTTGCAATTAACGGACAGATTTCTGACTTCGTTACCGTTTGAGGGGTGGGCGTCTGCTGCCAGCGATCGCGATAGGATTCGAGCTGCGCCTTAAAGGTCTGAATCTGCTGGAGCTTCTCTTCTAGGGTGGCGATCTTTTGATTGAGCAATGTCTGCACGAGGCTGCAGGGAGGCGTGCCTTCGGCATAGACCGTTAAAATCTGCCGAATTTCCTCCAGCGAAAATCCTAAAGTCTGTGCCTGACGAATAAATTGCAGCTGCTGAATGGTTTGGGGCTTGTAATAGCGATAGCCATTTTCACCCCGCGTGCTGGGTTGAATCAGTTGCAGAGTTTCGTAATAGCGAATCGTGCCAACGGCGACACCGACTTGTTTGGCAATTTCACCAATTTTGAGCAGTGTAGCGGTCAATGCTAGGAGTCCTTGAACAACAGCATAAGAAGCGATTGTAAGCGCTAGCTGAAAATCGCTCCAAAGAACTCAACGGCTTCCTTGAGAGACTCGATCAGACGATCGATCTCGTCAGTCGTATTGTAGAAATAACAACTAGCCCGCGCCGTTGATTGGACTTGTAATTCACGGTGCAGTGGCTGAGTGCAGTGATGCCCGGCTCGAATCGCAATGCCTGACTGGTCGAGGATGGTCGAGAGATCGTGGGGATGGACTGCACCGGCGGTAAAGGCGGCGAGGGCAGCGCGATCGCGATCTTGCTCCGGCGTAGGTCCGTAGACGGTCAGCTCAGGAATTTCTGCCAGCCGTTGGAAGAGGTGTTGGGTTAGCTGCTGTTCGTAGGCGTGAATGCGATCCATGCCGATCGCGGTTAGATAATCAATCGCCGCGCCCAATGCGATCGCTTCTCCAATTGCCGGTGTTCCTGCTTCGAATTTGTGAGGAAGATCGGCGTAAGTTGCGTGATCAAGGAAGACATCGGCGATCATTTCACCACCGCCGAGGAAGGGCGGCATTTGACGCAACAGGTCGAGCTTGCCGTAGAGGAAACCAATGCCCGTCGGTGCACACATTTTGTGGCCAGAGCCAACCAGCCAATCGCAATCGATCGCCTGAACATCGATCGCCTGGTGGGGAAGACTTTGGCAGGCATCAATCAACACCCGCGCACCCTTGGCATGGGCGAGCTGACAAATTTCCGTGACCGGATTGCAGCAACCTAGCGTATTAGAAACATGGACGACCGACACCAGTTTGGTGCGATCGCTGAGGAGGCTACGGAACTGCTCGAGGTCGAACTGACCGGTCTCAGTCACCCCGACGAATTTCAGCGCCGCTCCTGTTTTCGCTGCCACAAACTGCCAAGGGATTAGGTTGCTGTGGTGCTCCATCGCCGAGAGGATGATCTCATCACCGGCTTGGAGAAAGTTCATGCCGAAGCTGTAGGCGACGAGGTTGATCGCCTCGCTGGCATTGCGGGTGTAGACAATCTCCTGTTCCGTCTTGGCGTTGATGAACCGCGCCACCTTTTGCCGTGCCCCTTCGTAGGCATCCGTTGCCTTGCCGCTCAGGGTGTGGACGCCGCGATGGACGTTGCTGTTGTAGCCCTCGTAGTAATCGACGAGGGACTGGATCACCGCTCTCGGTTTTTGCGAAGTGGCCGCATTGTCGAGATAGACCAAGGGCTGACCGTTGACCTGCTGCTGCAGGATCGGAAAGTCGGCACGAACCTCAGTCGCAAGATTGGTCAGGGCGATCGCAGTCATGGTTCAGCTCTAGGAGGCAGGGGACGGCTCGGGACGTTCGGCGCGGCAGCTGACGCAGCGGCTCAGGGCTTCGCGTAACTGGGCAGACGGCAGTTTTTGCAGGATTTCGCCAGCGAAGGCTTCAATCAGCAAGTGAGTCGCTTCGGCTTGGTTGAGGCCGCGACTTTGCAGATAGAAAATCTCGTCTTCACTCAGTTGGCTGACAGTTGCACCGTGGCTGCACTTGACGTCATCAGCGACGATTTCTAGTTGCGGCTTAGCGTCAATCCGTGCACGGGACGACAGCAACAGATTTCGGCTCAATTGTGCGGCATCGGTCTGCTGGGCGATTTGCGGCACCACCACGCGACCACTGAACACCGCCCGACCGCGATCGCTGGCAATGCACTTATGTAGTTGCTGGCTGCGGCCGTGGGGCTGGTTGAAGAACATGCCGCTGTGGGTATCGACGAGGCGATCGCCATCCGCCAGACTCAAACCGTCCAGAATCGTCTCGGCCTGAGAGCCATCCTGGGCGGCAAGGTAGTTGTGGCGCGACAGATGAGCGCCAGTGCTGACGGCAATGCCGTGGTAGCGACTGTCTCGTTCTTGCCGAACTGCAGTTGTGCCGATATGAATGGCGCGATCGCCATCTCGTTGGACGCGGCTGTGTTTCAGTTGGGCGTTGGCACCGAGTTGGATTTCGGTGACAGCGTTTACGAAGTAATCCGCCGTGCAGTCATTGCCGAGCGGCGCAAAATCTTCGATCAGGGTCAGGGCGCTATTCGCGCCCAGTTCAATCAAGGCACGAGGCTGGCTAAACGCTGTCTCGCTGGTGCTGCTGCTAATCCAGAGCAGATGCAGCGGTTGGGCGATCGCAGCTCCGGCGGCAACGCGAATCACGGCTGCTTGCCCAAAGCCTGCCGTATTCAGCGTGGCAAACAGGTCGTCGGCCAGTAAGTTTTGGGCGATCGCGGCATCAAAGCCCACCGTCAGGCTCAGTCCTTCTGGCCAATCCGCGCTGGAGAGATCGGCGCGAAACTGACCATCGACAAAGACGGCTCGTAGCGGTACATCCGCCAGCAACAGCGGTTCGACAAATTCAGCCTTTGCCTGAGCTGGAGCAGCGACAAAGGAGCGCTTGGGCAGCAGCGACAGATCGGTAAAGCGCCAGTCTTCAACCTTGGTCGAGGGAATCGCCAGATCCGTGAGGCGATCGCGGGCTTGGGCCTGTAACGATTCAGCGCCTGCAGCGGACTGCCCCAAGTCCAGCAGTTGCTGCAGAACGGTTTGTCGCTGCTCAACGGCAGAAATCGGTGCGGCGTCGGAGTTGACTTGCTCCAGCACAGAAAGCGTCATTAGACTGCCGCTCCTGCCAAAGCTTGATCCACCCATTCGTAGCCGGTTTCTTCCAGCTCCAGCGCCAACTCGGGGCCGCCGGTGCGGATGATTCGGCCTTCCGCCATCACATGGACAAAGTCGGGTTTGATGTAGTCGAGCAAGCGCTGATAGTGCGTGATCAAAATCGTGGCGTTGTCAGCATTGGTCAACTGATTGACGCCATCGGAGACGATCCGCAGAGCATCAATATCTAGCCCCGAATCGGTTTCATCCAAGATCGCCAGACTTGGCTCTAGCAGTGCCATCTGCAGAATTTCGTTGCGCTTTTTCTCGCCGCCTGAAAAGCCTTCGTTGACACCCCGACCGAGGAAATCAGGATTCATTTTGACCACATCCAAGCGAGCTTCCACTAACTCTTGGAAGTCAAAGGCGTCCAATTCTTCTTGCCCCGCAGCTTTGCGACGGGCATTGACCGCCACGCGCAGGAAATCGAGATTGCTGACGCCGGGAATTTCCAGCGGATATTGGAACGCTAAAAAGACTCCCGCTTGCGATCGCTCTTCCGGTTCGAGTGCCAGCAAATCCTGCCCTTTGTAGGTGATACTGCCACCGGTGACACGGTAGGCCGGATGCCCTGCCAGCACTTTGGATAGGGTGCTTTTGCCGGAGCCATTGCGGCCCATAATCGCGTGGATTTCACCGGCGCGAACTTCGAGGTTGACGCCCTTGAGAATGGCCGCGTCCTCCACCTCAGCGGTCAGATCCTGAATCGACAGGATCACATCACTGTTTTCGATAATCACGAGTCGTTCCTAAGCAGAAAGCGATGGGTCAAATGAAGAAGGTAGTTAGCCGACGGAGCCTTCCAGTTTGAGGCTGAGCAAGCGATCGGCTTCGACGGCAAATTCCATCGGTAGCTGGTTGAAAACGTCCTTGCAGAAGCCGCTGATCAACATTGACACTGCGTCTTCGAGGGAGATGCCGCGTTGCTGGAAGTAGAAGAGCTGGTCTTCACCAATCTTGCTGGTCGAGGCTTCGTGCTCAACTTGAGCGCCAGCATTCTGGACTTGGATATAGGGGAAGGTGTTGGCTGCGGCGCGATCGCCAATCAACATCGAGTCGCACTGGCTGTAGTTGCGCGCCCCCGTCGCCTGTGGCCCCACTTTGACCAAGCCGCGGTAGCTATTCTGCGATCGCCCAGCGGAAATGCCTTTGCTAACGATCGTGCTGCGGGTGTTTTTGCCGATGTGCACCATCTTGGTGCCGGTGTCAGCTTGCTGGCAGTTGTTGGTCAGCGCTACTGAGTAGAACTCACCGACACTGTTGTCACCCACCAGCACGCAGCTTGGGTACTTCCAAGTAATCGCCGAACCGGTTTCCACCTGCGTCCAAGAGATCTTGGAGTTGCGACCCTTACAGAGGCCGCGCTTGGTCACGAAGTTGTAGATGCCACCTTTGCCATTCTCATCGCCGGCGTACCAGTTCTGGACGGTCGAGTATTTGATCTCGGCATCATCCAAGGCCACCAGTTCTACCACCGCCGCATGCAGTTGGTTGGTGTCGAACATCGGTGCGGTGCAGCCTTCCAAGTAGCTGACATGGCTGCCTTCCTCGGCAACGATCAGCGTCCGCTCAAACTGACCGGTATCGCCACTGTTGATTCGGAAGTAGGTCGACAGTTCCATCGGGCAGCGCACGCCCTTGGGAATGAAGACAAAGGAGCCGTCGCTAAAGACCGCCGAGTTGAGCGCCGCGAAGTAGTTATCGCCGATCGGCACCACACTGCCGAGGTACTGCTTCACCATCTCGGGATATTCCCGCACGGCTTCGGAGATTGAGCAGAAGATCACGCCTTCTTCGGCGAGCTTTTCGCGGAAGGTGGTTGCGATCGAAACGCTGTCGAACACGGCGTCGACGGCCACATTCGCCAGCCGCTTCTGTTCACTAAGGGGAATCCCCAGCTTCTCAAAGGTTTCCAGCAGCGTTGGGTCAACTTCGTCCAAGCTCTGCTTCTTCTCAGCTTTTTGCTTGGGAGCTGCGTAGTAGACGATGTTTTGGTAATCGATCGCGGGGTAGCCCACCGCCGCCCAATCGGGCTCCTCCATCGTCAACCAACGACGATAGGCCTTGAGCCGAAACTCCAGCATCCACTCCGGCTCTTCTTTCTTGGCAGAAATCAGACGCACGACCTCTTCACTGAGACCTTTCGCAATTTTTTCGGTCTCAATATCCGTGACGAAGCCGTATTTGTAGGGCTGGTTAACCAGCGCTTGCACCGTGGCGCTCATGAATTGCGGTTCTCTCTCGGGGCGGCAGCAGACGGACGGGGAACAGGCTAAGCAGGCTGGGTCGTGGCACGGATTTGCTCAAGGCTGATCTCTTGATTCGGCCCGGCAAATTCGTTATCTGGCGTCAAGAACAGCATGCAGTGGCATTCCTTGCGCTCCCGCATGGGCACGCAGGGACAGTTCCAAAACGCTACTTCCACTTCCGCTTGTTTGTCTTCGTAGTGGCGACAAGGACAGAGGGCGGCGCCCAAGTCTTCCTTGTGCTTGGCAAGGCCTTCCAGCACCACTGCCGTTACCCCCGGATCGACACAAAAGTAGGTGCCGCTCCGCTTGGCGTAGGTTTCAGCAAACTTCCGCATTGTCTCCAAGCTTTTGTCGGAGGCTGAAGCTGGGCTGGTCGTCTGGGTCATGGGAAGAAGAGGGGAATGACGAAGTCGGTATAATCTGGGTTGAACAACACAGACGTTGCTTAACTACCTTAGGTTATTTGAACAACATCAATGTTGTCAAAGTCTTGGGTCAAAGTGCGTCTGCTGCGATCGCTGCCAAGTCCAACCAGATTCCCTCTTGCATTGTAGAAAGCGAATGCCCCCCGCTCACAGCCCTACAACGAAAGAAGCGATTCTCAGTCTCTTGCTAGAGCAGGGGCAGGCTACATCTGCTGCGATCGCCGAAGCCCTAGCGATCAGTCTCCAAGCAGTGCGTCGGCATCTCAAGGATTTGGCCACGGAAGGCTTGATTGAGCAGGAAGCGGTGGTCGCTGGCCTAGGGCGACCCCAATATCACTTCCGGCTGAGTCGCCAAGGGCGATCCCAGTTTCCCAGTAGCCACGATCGCTTTGCGGTGGATTTGCTGGACAGTCTCTCCGAAATGCTGCCGCCCCAAGAATTTGAAGCGGTCTTGGCTCACCAATGGCGCCGCAAGGCTGAAACCTACCGCCGTCAGTTGGGGCAAGGCAGTCTGGCCGATCGCTTGCAGCAGTTGGCAGCCTTGCGCCAAGCCGAAGGATTTATGGCCGAAGTCCATCCAGCACCCGATCGTAGCCCGCCCGCTTTTGTGATCACGGAATATAACTGCGCGATCGCCAGTGTCGCTGAGTCTTTTCCCCGCGTTTGTGACCACGAGCTAGCCCTGTTTGCCGAAACCCTGCCCGACTGCCATGTGGAGCGCACCCACTGGTTAATCGATGGTGAGCATCGCTGTGGCTACTTGATTCAACCCCAACCATGACTGCTGATCCTTTTGCCAACTTGCTCAGCCTTGAGGAAGTGTCTGCGATCGAAGCGACCTTGCTCCCCGCTCGCGATCGCTTCTCTTTGCGACTGGCGGCCTATTCCCTGCGTCTCCTGCAAGCCTTGGCTGCTGATCAGCAATTGGCGATCGCCGCGATCGAAGCCCCTCAGCTTCAAACTTGGCTGCAACAGTCTCCCCAACTTGCTGAGGCCCTAAAGCAACAAGGTTTGACCGTCGATCAGTCGTTTCTCGACTTTTGGACAAGACTGTTGCTCTCCGCAAAGCAACCTTTGATGCAAGCAGCCGAATTGGCGGCAGTCTCGCTGGAACAGTTGCAATTGACGACGGTGATCGACTGGTATCGCCAGCAATTTCAGCCGAATGCTGGGTTGCCGACGGCATGACGGCTGTTTTACAGGTCAATTGGCTGGCCTATCAAGCCCTGATCGAGAAAGTTGCGATCGCGATTGACCAATCAGGCTGGAGGCCGCAGCAAGTGTTAGCGATCGCACGAGGTGGGCTCTATCTCGGCGATGCACTCTCGCGCATTCTGCAAGTGCCGCTGGCCGTGATGGCCGTGCAGTCCTATGGCGGTGAGGCGGGACGCGATCGTGGGGCTGTCCAGATTGGTGCCAACATCGCCATGACCAGCGATCGCCTCTTGAGTCCGCTACTGCTGGTTGATGACCTGGTGGATTCTGGCGAAACCCTGCAGCAGGCGATCGCTTGGTTGCAACAAACCCAAGACGTGACGGAGCTGCGAACGGCTGTCCTGTGGCAGAAACCTAGTAGTTCGTTTCAGCCAGATTTTGCTGCCCAAGTCCTGACTGATAATCCTTGGATTGAGCAACCATTCGAACTCTACGATCGCTGGAATCGCCGATAACTCAGGCTGCTGACTAGGCTGTCTTAGCAGGCGCTTGGCTGAGGATTAGACCAGTTGAGCGCCGTAGTAATCCGGCTCTTGGCCCGGATGCCACTTGATGTTGCAGCCAATGCTAGGTTTTTGGTCAGCGCTGGGAGCGTCTCCTGTGAGGACTGCCGTAATCGCGGCTCGCAGGTCGGCCCCCGTCACTGGGCGATCGCTACTGGGGCGACTGTCATCGAGTTGACCCCGATAGACCAAGCGGCGATCGCGATCGAACAGGAAGAAATCGGGGGTGCAAGCGGCGGTGTAGGCTTTGGCGATCGCTTGGGTTTCGTCCAGACAGTAGGGGAAGGTAAAGCCGAGTCGCTCAGCCTGGGCTTTGAGCTGCTCCGGGCCATCTTGGGGATGGGTTTCCAAGCTGTTGGGGCTGATCGCCACAATGCCCAAGTCGAGGTAATCCCGTCCAATCGCAGCCAGTTCTTCCTCGACGTGTTTGACAAACGGACAGTGCTGGCAGATGAACATCACCAAGAGGCCGGCGCGATCGCTGAAATCTGCTAACTGAACAGTTCGGCCCGATACCACATCCGGCAGAGCAAAATCAGGCGCCGCAGTGCCTAAGGCCAGCATGGTCGAAGCTGTTTTTGCCATCATCCCTGAGCAGAATTCATCTGTCCTTGATGCTGTCGGATTCTGGCCTAGTCATCAAGTTCCGAGTCTGGGTGATCGCCCGGAAAACTGATGATATGCAGGTCAATGCCTTGACCCCGCAGCCGTTGCAGCAGGCGATCGGTCAGGGGTCGCTGCCACCACCATAGCCGTCGGCTGGTCGGACTTTCGCCAATCACCACCTGTGTGACGCGCTGTTCCGTCGCAACCTTGACGATCGCTCCCACTACATCGGTGCTTTCTACCCGCAAAAAAGCGCCCTCAAACATCCCGCAGAGGCGATCGCAGGTTTCTAGCTGCAGGACTTCGGCCTTGGTCAAAAACCGTTGCGGGTCTGCCACAAACAGGACGTAGAGCCGGGCATCCATTGCGCCACTCAGGCGGGCAGCCCGTCGGAGGAGACGGATCGATTGCGGATGGGTGGAGAGACAGACCAAGACACGCTCTCGTACACTAATGGCACCGGTACGAGTGCCAGCGGCTTGCTCTTCAATGCTGTCGGCGACCGATCGCAGCGCTAGTTCTCGCAGGGCAACGAGATGGTGCCGCCGGAAGAAATTTGTGAGTGCTTGCGGCACCTTATCGAGGGCATAGATCCGCCCTTCCCGCAGCCGTTCTTCTAGGGTTTCAGGTGTGACATCGACCACCACGACTTCGTCCGCTTCCTCCAGCAGGCGATCGGGAATTCGTTCGCGTACGATCACGCCGGTGATCCGCGCCACCAAATCATTCAGGCTTTCCAAATGCTGGATGTTGACGGTGGAATAGACATCTAGACCCGCCGCCAGCAACAGTTCTACATCCTGATAGCGCTTCTCGTGCTCTGAACCTGGGGCATTGGTGTGGGCCAGCTCATCGATCAGTACTAGCTGAGGCTGTCGCTGCAGGATGGCTTCGATATCCACTTCACTGAGGACAACCCCGTTGTAGTCGAGCTGACGCGGGGCGACTAGCTCCAGTCCTTGGGCTTGCTGGCGGGTTTCCTGTCGTCCGTGGGTTTCCAGAAGACCAATGACTACGTCCAGTCCTTCACTGTGCAGCTGCTGCCCCTCCTGCAACATCCGATAGGTTTTGCCCACACCGGGGGCCATACCGATAAAGACTTTGTGGCGGCCCCGGCGGGCTTTGAGCAGTGTTGTCATGCCAGCTAGGAAAGGGAAACTGCGATCGCAGTGGGAGCCATCCATTCGGGTTGCCCAAGGCGGAGGCCAGCAGCACTGAGACTCTCGCAGGAGTTTCGGCTGCAGTAGCGTGCCCAACTGATCGTCAGGGCGATCGCCAAGATGCTGTAGCCGACGACCACAACCCAGCGCAGCCAGCGTCGAATTTGCGGAGGACTGCACTGCAGGAACGCCAAGATCCCCAGGGTGGCACCAACCACGAGGCCCAGCGGCAAGAGGATCACTGCAAACACCAGAACGTAAACGCCGGCGTAGGGACCGCCACCAATCAGGCCTGGAATGACGCCGATCGGGAGCAGGGTCAGCAGCAACACGCCCCAAAAACTACCCAGAACGCTGCCCAGAAGACTGCGCCGCCAGCGTCGATTGATGGCTCCAGCGATCGCGCCAATCAGACCGCCCCCCACCAGAGCGATCGCAGCGGCCGCGATCGTGCCTCGAATCAGGTCGAAGAGGACTTGTTGGAAGAGCAGAGCAATCATCACCGTTGCAACGGGTCTCAGCGCTGCTAGCGTACCCAATGGGGTCGGAAATGGCTTGGCGATCGGGGAATGGGGAACCGAGCGCAGACGGGAAGCGATCGCCGCGTTATGCTGCTTTGCGAGGTGGAGGCTGACCCTCGCAGGGGAAAAACTTGTCGCTAACGGGATTGCTCTGGGCCGGAATTGGATTGCTCCTGACGATCGCAGGAACTTTTATTGAACCGGCAATTTTGGTGCCGAGCTGGCAAGAAGGGAGTCTACGGTGGTTGACCTATTCGTTAACCAGCTCAGCCCAAGTGGCAGCAATGCTGCTCACGAGCTGCATGGGCGGCGCCGAAGCTAGTTTTCTAGCCCAGGTTGCTTATCTGGCCCTCGGCTTGAGCCGCTATCCCGTTTTTAGCCAAGGTGGCGGGCTCGGCTATTGGCAAGAGCCGGGCTTTGGCTTTTTGATTGGTTTCTTACCAGCCGCTTGGCTCTGCGGCCGTTGGGCGTTTCGGCAACCTGTCACGCTGGAGCATCTCAGCTTAGGTTGCCTGCTGGGTCTGGCGACGGTCCAGTTTTTTGGGGCTATCTATCTGGGGCTACTGACCTTAGGCGGTGGCTTACATGGCGGGGCCACAGCTTTGCCAGGTTTGCTCTGGCAGTACAACATTTGGCCCCTCTCGGGACAGTTGGCGCTTGTCTGTGGTGTCACCCTGATCGCCTTTCTGTTGCGACGGCTTCTGCTCTACTAGAAAGGTTGCTCTGTACCCCTGACTTGGATGATGCGCTTTCGCTATCCCGCCTTTTGGATTCCAGCACTGGGCGGCTTGATCTGCGATCGCCTCAGCAAGATCTGGGTGGTAACTGAGTTTCAGCTCTATCAAAGCTGGCCGATTTGGCCTCAAGTCTTCCACTTCACCTATGTGCGCAATTCTGGTGCTGCTTTCAGTCTATTTAGTGGCGGTAGTAGCTGGTTGCGCTGGCTGTCCTTTCTGGTCTGCTTTGGCTTAGCAATCTGGGCTTGGTTTGGCCCGCGTATGACCCGCAGCGAACAATTGGGCTATGGCTTCATTTTTGCGGGGGCGTTTGGCAATGGTCTCGATCGCTTCTACGATGGCTCCGTCGTTGATTTTCTCGACTTCCGGTTGATTCTCTTTCCGGTTTTCAATATCGCGGATGTCTTGATCAATCTGGGAGTTGCCTGCCTGATCATTTCCTTTCTGCGACCCCTTTGGACCCGTCCCCGATCGAGTAAGCCACCCTTGTCATGATTCAGTGAACCGATCGCGATCGCAGGGTTAGCGATTTGTCGATGGTAGTTCTCAAGACGATTGGATCTGAGCATGCAAGAGCTGCCCAAGCGTTTGAAGCGCCTGATGAATGGCTTCAGTAAACGGCAGGCCAAAGTTGAGCCGAAAACAATGGCGATAGTTGCCGGACGGAGAAAACATCACGCCGGGCGCAATGATGATTTGTCGCTGGCGAGCTACTTCGTAGAGCTGTAGGGTATCGACGTGTGGCGGCATTTCAATCCAGAGGACATAACCACCCTTGGGCCGCGAGACCTTAGTGATGGCTGGAAAATAATCACAGATGGCTTGGGTCATACTTTGCATTTGCGAGTGATGAGCCTGCCGGAGTCGGCGCAGATGGCGATCGTAGCCACCATTCGCCAGGAAAGCGGCAGTCGTGAGTTGCGGTGCGATCGCGGACATGTAATTCATTGTCATTTTTAGCTGCTCAACCTTGAGCTGATATCTGCCAGCAACCACCCAGCCCACTCTTAATCCAGGTGAGAGTGTTTTACTTACAGAAGCGCAGTAGAGAACCCGTCCATCTTGATCTAGGGCTTTAATTGCTTTCGGACGACTACCCTCAAAGTGAAGTTCGCCGTAGATGTCATCTTCAATTAGGGGAATATCGCAATGATTAAGAAGATCAATAATTTGCTTCTTCTTGCTGTCACTCATACAGCTTCCCAAGGGGTTACTAAAGTTGGTAATTAAGACACAGGCGACAACTTTTCGAGTTTTCAACGCTTCTTCGAGATGCTCGAGTGAAATGCCCTCTTGGGGATGGGTTGGTAGCTCTAGGGCTTTGAGATGTAAGGCTGAAAGAGTCTCAAGTAAAAGGTGGTAGGTAGGAGATTCAATCGCAACAGTGTCACCCGGCTTAGTAATGGCTTTGAGGGAAAGATAGAGGGCTTCTGTGGTGCCGTTTGTGATCACAATCTGATCCGGTGTGGCCGAACATCCTGCATCCAATAGCCGCCTAGCCACTTCATGACGTAATTCCTCACACCCTTGGGGTGAACCGTAGCAATGGGCTGCTGCCGGTTGGGTACGCAGAACTTGTCCCATCAAGCGGTTAAGCGTTGCAATGGGGAGCAGTTCAGTCCCGGCGATCGCAGACCCCAGACCGACTGTTTGGGAATCACAGACGGCGTTGCTAACGCGAAAAGCAAGAGAAATCTCAACTGGGTGATTCACCGCTGTAGGAGGGCTAAAACTAGGCTCTTCGGGCAGTGAATGCAGGGCAGATTTGACGAAATAGCCCGACTGAGGTCGTGCCTGGATTAAGCCCCGATCTTCCAAAAGGCGATAGGCTTCCAGCACCGTTGAGATACTGATGGACCACTGGCGATGGAGCTTGCGAACGGAGGGCAAGCGATCGCCCGGCTGGAGCGTTCCTTCAAGAATCAAGCGATGAATGCGATCGGCAACGGCTTCATAGAGCGTTTGGCTCGGGGCTGAATCAATCATTTTGGCTTCCATGGCCGCTCGCCCAAACGATAAGAGCAGCACAGTTAGGGCTTCTGATCGCCATAACAGTTGTGAACGGTCTAACTGTACTCCTTGCAATTTACTCGAACTGTCTCTGGTTTGTGGCCAGTTGCTTGATCAGAATTGAAAAAAGCGTGATCGCAGCAATCGTAAATTCACAATCTCTGTCAGAAATTCTGGATTTTGAGTAGAGCGATCGCAGGTTTAAGGAGATGGGAGTATGAAAGAATACTCAGTCCTCAATCAGGGCTTAAAAGTCCTAAATTCTAGTGATTTTTGGATTGTGATCGCTCGCTTGCATCATTCTGCTTTGAGCGAAATTTCAACCAGAATCAGGCAATCTCTAGACTTCTGTTTTGCGAGCATCTTGACAACGTCCGAGCCTAAAGTATCTCGAAAATACGATCGCGCCGGCAATCTCTACTTTGTTGTTGATGATCCTAAATCTGGGCAGCGTCTGAGCTTAGGGTCAGAACGCGAAGTCAGAATCTGGCTGGAGCAACGCTACTACTCAAGGCCCGATCGCTAAATCAATCCTTGACCGCTCGCTTGCCAGTTCTCGAGTGAGATTGACCTAAAGAACCCCAATCTCTTTGAGCAGTTTTTTCTGCTGGCTAGCAGCCACCAAAGCATGAGCGGCTAGCGCGCCGCTGGTGGCTACTGGCGGCACTCCAATACCCGGAAAAACGCTGGCGCCGCAGAGCAACAAATTGGGGATGGGGGTTTGACAACCGGGGAATAGGCCTTGGTCGGCCCCGATCGCGGGCCCATAGCTGCCTTGAAACGTGTTGAGATAGTGAGCCTGAGTGCGGGGTGTCCCTTCCAGGGAAATGACGGCGCGATCGCGGACATCTGGAATCAACTGTTCCAGTACATCCCAAAAGATCTGGCAGCGATCGCGTTTTTGCGCTTCATAGGCAGCACTACCCGGCTCCAAATCCTTCCACAATGCCCAGGGCTCATTGGCTGGGGTATATCCGTGCAGGACTTGATGGCCTGTGGGCGCAAGGTCAGGTTGCAAGAGCGACGGCATGGAGAGCACCACCATGTTGCGATCGGCTGTGATGCCTCGCTGCCAATCCCCTACCCAAACATGGTGTAGAGGCAGATGCTGAAGGTCATCGCCGCGAAGCCCCAAATGGAGATGCAAAAATCCGTGGCAAGCCGGAGTTTGTTGCCGCTGCTGCCGCCAACGAGTCGGTAGACTCTTCTCCGGTAGCAGATTTAGGGTGTCCCAAATGCTGGCGTTGCTGACCACGGCTCGCCGGGCATGAATCACCTGGTCATCAGCACAGCGCACGCCCCGGGCGCGATCGCCCTCCACCAAAATTTCTGTGACGCGGCTACGCACTTGCAAATTGCCACCGTGTTTTCTGAGGCCACGCACAAGAGCTTCGGCGATCGCTGCACTGCCGCCAACGGGATATTCCAAGCAGGCATCGGGTTCAAACCACTCACCGAACAGCGTTACCATCGCCGCTGCACTGGTTTGATCGGCGGGCAGGCCACTGATCAAAAAGCACAGCAACTCCACCCAGTTGAGCAGGAAGGGATCGCGGAGGTGCCGGCGAGCGATCGGGCCAAAGGCACCTCCCAAAGCGGCCATTCGTCCCAAATGGGGCAGCAATTTACCCGCACTGCCAGCCAAGGTGTTGATCAAACTCAGCCCCGGACGGAGCGCCAACAAAGGCAGAGCATTGGCCGCTGCACTGTAGGGAGCCAGCCACGTCATAAAGTCCTGCCATTCTTGAGCAGCTGCAGGCCCTCGCAAGGCCGTGACTGTTTTGAGGAAATCTGCGTTACCAACCCCGATCTGAAACGTGCCTTCTGGGAGTAACACGCCCCACTCTCGATAGGTCAAAACTGGCACCTCTTCGCCGATCGCCCGCAGCACCTGCGCTAGCGGGTTGGTGCTGGGCCAGCGGCTTAGTCCTGACCAAAGTGAAGGCCCTGATTCAAAGTGAAAGCCGCGTCGCTCGAAGCCATGGGCTGCGCCCCCGGGACGATCGTGGGCTTTTAGAACAAGTACTTCTAATCCATAGCGGGCTGCCAACGCTCCGCAACAGAGCCCCCCCAGCCCACTGCCAATCACAATCAGGTCAACAGATTCACGGGACGACGACATGAGGTGTCTCGGCAAGGACTGAGGCGATCGCAAAACCCGTTCCAGTCAATCACTGTCGAGCTGTTGTCGATCACTGCTTAATCTAGGCGATTCCCACTGGCAGCGGCCGAATGCCCCTAGCCAAACAGGATGACTTGGCGCTCGGAGGCTGAAGCTAGCAATCGCTCTTTTGTCAAGTTTCGGCGGGGACATTGCTCTTGCAGGCACCACCCTAGACTTAATTACTTAATCTCTATCGGCTTAGAGTGTTTTCATGGCCTTCCGTTCCTTCCTCCCGCTTCGGCCCGGTATCAAGCGATCGCTTGCAGGTGGTTTGGCCGCCGCAATTGCAGCAGGTAGCTTTGCGACTACGGCTGGGGCGCGCAGTGCCCAAACCAGTGCCGCAGGGGCTACTCCTCAGCAAGTTGCTCAAGCCAAGCAGGAGCTGGTTCTTGTGTCCTATGCAGTCACCAAGGCTGCCTACGATCGCATCATTCCCAAGTTCACGGCCAAGTGGAAAAAAGAAAAAGGGCAAGACGTCACCATTCGCGGTAGTTACGGTGGGTCTGGCTCCCAAACTCGGGCCATCCTCGATGGCTTGGAAGCTGACATCGCGGCTTTGGCCCTGGAATCAGACACGGCTCGCCTAGAACGAGCGGGGCTGATTGGCAAAAACTGGCAAAGACGACTGCCTAATAACTCCAACCTCTCCAGTTCGGTGGTAGTTATTTGTACTCGTAAAGGGAATCCCAAAAAGATCAAAGGCTGGGCTGACTTAGCGAAACCTGGGGTTCGGATCGTGACAGCCAACCCCAAAACCTCTGGTGGGGCTCGCTGGAACTTCCTCGCGCTCTACGGTTCTGTCGCTAAGAATGGGGGCACCGATAAACAAGCCTTTGACTTTGTGAAGAAAGTCTATGACAACGTCCCTGTCTTGGCTAAGGACGCTCGGGAATCCACTGATATCTTCTACAAGAAGAATCAGGGCGATGTGCTCCTGAACTACGAGAATGAAGTGATTCTGGCGCGCCTCAATGGCGAAGATGTGGGAACCTGCATCACGCCGCAGGTCAACATTGCGATCGAAACGCCGATCGCGGTGGTCGATAAGGTCGCCAACAAACGAAAGACTAAGGCGATCGCTGATGCCTTTACTCGCTTTGTCTTTACCCCTGAGGCGCAAGAGGAGCTCGCTAAGGTTGGTTTCCGGCCGGCTAATGCCGCTGTCGCTCAAAAATATCGCAAGAATTTCCCCCCTCTGACCAAGCTCTACAACATCAAGAGCTTTGGTGGCTGGGCTGCTGCTGACAAGAAGTTCTTTGCTGATGGCGGCGTCTTCGACCAAATCCAAGGTCGTTAACGCCCCCTAAGCTGTCCTCTCACCCCAAACGATCGCCTCGAGGAAGTTTGCTCCCTCGGGGCTTTTTTCAGCTTTGTCGGTTGCCGCGATTGCCAGCGAGTCGGCTAGAGATCGAGCCTTGAAGCTTGAGTCCCACTGAAGTCTGAGGCATCTGCCCTTGCCAGCAGTCGACCCAGGGATTTTCAGAATCCTTAACAATAGGGAGAGTGATCCCAAGGAGTAGCGGATGGACGCGATTGACCTTGCCCAGCTTGCGAGCCAACTGGAGAGTGAGCAATCTCGCGATCGCCTGATTGCGCTGGCTTCTCTGCGGGACGTTGAGGCTGAGGATGCTGTCCCTTTGATCAAAAAAGTATTAGCTGATGAAAGCATCCAAGTGCGATCGATGGCCGTGTTTGCGTTGGGGATCAAACAGACTGCCGAGTGCCTACCGTTGTTGCTGGAAGTTTTAGAAACCGAAGACGACTACGGCATTCGGGCGAGTGCGGCTGGTGCTTTAGGCTATCTCCAAGATGATCAGGCCCTAGAACCGCTACTGCGCGTGTTCTATGAAGACACGTCTTGGCTAGTGCGTTTTAGTGCTGCGGTAGCCCTCGGTAATCTGCAAAATCCTCGAGCTCGTGACGCTCTGATTCAGGCCTTGGATAGTGAGGAAGTCCTGCTGCACCAGGCTGCGATCGCGGCCCTCGGTGAAATTGGTGCTGTCGATGCCGTCGATCAGCTGTTGCGCTTTGTGGCTGCTGAAGACTGGCTGGTTCGTCAGCGCTTGGCAGAGGCACTGGGAAAGCTCCCCTGCGACAAGGCCTTATCAGCGCTGCGCTACCTCGTTAAAGATAGCCATCCTCAAGTTTCTGCGGCGGCAGAACAAGCCTTACAACAACTGGAAACAGGAACAACGACTCAGCCTGAGAGTGATGACTTCCCAGGATGAAACAAATGGTGAAGAAAGTGATCCCCGCGCGTATCCTCGACTACAGTAATAGATGAAGCCACTGGGCTTCAGACAACAGAAAAGATTCCACTCCGTAGTGGATCAGCTGTTAGTTGAGAGGTAACCAAACACTGTCTCACACTGCCTTCTCTCAGGATTTGGAACGATACTTGATTGCTCATCGGCTCGTCCTCCTCTAAGGTTTTGGGAGCAACTTCCGATTGAATCGGGTCTGCCTCTAAATAAACTTCAGACAGTTGAGGATAACCACCGATTTGTAGCTTGACAGAATGTTCCAATCTTCATCAGAAAGACGTCTTTCCTGTATCAAGTCGAATATCCATTTCAGCGGATTCAATTCCGACATTACGACAGGTTATCTGTCTGGTTACGCAACAAGATCTTGTTCGATTTCACAGTTCAACAGAAAAAGCAAAAAGCGCACCCTAGGGATTGCTCGCCCAACGAGCCAAACCAAGACTGGATGCGCTTTTTGTTGTTGACTGGAAATTCAGAGAACTCCGAAAGACCTAATTCAGATTCTCATTCATGACTGGAGTGCGGCCTTTGAGGCTTTGGATTTGGCAGAGTAGGGTTTCGACTTCAGCCTGCAAGACCAAAAATTCAGTTTGATGATCGGTGCTATACAACAGCTTGAGGCGATCAAGCGGGGTGCTGGAGGCAGCCGGAGCGGGACGTTCGAGAACTGCGTTGCTCATTGTGCCGTGTAATGAAACTTAATGACTGAAGATTTGCGCATAGTACGCACCTCTTAAGGAATCCGCAAGGGTTGACACTTAATTTAAGATTTGCTTAAGACTAGGCAGAGAGTTGAGAGTCACCGGCGTTGAATAGATCAAAAGTCTGACGGCAGAACTGTTTCAGGCGATCGCTCACGTCTTCAGCTGGCAGTTTGGGGCCCCGAATTTGCCAATCTGCGATCGTAGACAGCCGCCATTGTTCTCCAACGTGACTCAGGCCAACGGCATCAATCCCTAGTAGTCTGCGATCGCTTGCTTCTGCGGTAGGCAATAAACGAACCTGTACCAAAATGCTGCGGCTTTGGTAGCGAGGGCTCCAGCCCGGTAGGTGAAAGCCAATATCAATCGAATCAGGGTCTAGCCACTGCGCGGTCTCTGGGTCATTGCGCCAAGGTTTGAGGTCCGCCCGAGCATCAGGGAACTGCTGTTTAAACAAGTTGACCAGTGTGGCTATCTTGCTGGCCAGCTGTAGATTGGTGGCTTGTTCAGCTGCGTTCACTCCCGAAGACCCTATCGAATGGGCGCAGAAGCGCGTTGGTTGTTGGGTAGACTAGCGCAATCTTTCGGGGGAATGGCATCAGCGCCTACAGGATAGGCGATCGCTCTCCCGTAGGCTGGAAATGACGTGGATGTTTCGGAGGCTGGTAGCCGTCGATGTACGAGAAGATTCAACCCCCTAGCGAAGGCAGCAAAATTCGCTTTGAAGCCGGCAAGCCGATCGTTCCCGACAACCCGATCATTCCCTTCATTCGTGGTGACGGCGCTGGCGTTGATATCTGGCCCGCAACTGAGCGCGTTCTCGATGCCGCTGTCGCTAAAGCCTATGGCGGTCAGCGCAAAATCACTTGGTTCAAAGTCTACGCGGGTGATGAAGCCTGCGACCTCTACGGCACCTACCAATATCTGCCTGAAGATACGCTGACAGCGATCCGCGAGTACGGCGTGGCAATCAAAGGCCCGCTGACGACGCCGATCGGTGGTGGCATTCGATCGCTGAACGTGGCGCTACGGCAAATCTTCGATCTCTATGCCTGCGTCCGCCCCTGTCGCTACTACACCGGCACACCCTCGCCCCACCGCACGCCCGAACAACTCGATGTGGTGGTCTACCGCGAAAACACCGAGGATATCTACCTCGGCATCGAATGGAAGCAAGGTGATCCCACCGGCGATCGCCTGATCAAGCTGCTGAACGAGGACTTCATTCCCAACAGCCCCAGCTTGGGTAAAAAGCAAATCCGTTTGGATTCCGGCATTGGTATTAAGCCGATCAGTAAAACGGGTAGCCAGCGTCTGATTCGTCGTGCGATCGAGCATGCCCTACGCCTCGAAGGCCGCAAGCGACATGTCACCCTTGTCCACAAGGGCAACATCATGAAGTTCACGGAAGGTGCTTTCCGGGACTGGGGCTATGAACTGGCCACGACTGAGTTCCGAACCGACTGTGTGACTGAACGGGAGAGCTGGATTCTTGCCAACCAAGAAAGCAAGCCGGATCTCAGCTTGGAAGACAATGCGCGGCTCATCGAACCTGGCTACGACGCGATGACGCCCGAAAAGCAGGCAGCAGTGGTGGCTGAAGTGAAAGCTGTGCTCGACAGCATCGGCGCCACCCACGGCAACGGTCAGTGGAAGTCTAAGGTGCTGGTTGACGATCGCATTGCTGACAGCATCTTCCAGCAGATTCAAACCCGCCCGGGTGAATACTCGGTGCTGGCGACGATGAACCTCAATGGCGACTACATCTCTGATGCAGCGGCGGCGGTGGTCGGTGGCCTGGGCATGGCCCCCGGTGCCAACATTGGCGACGAAGCGGCGATCTTTGAAGCGACCCACGGCGCAGCGCCCAAGCACGCTGGCCTCGATCGCATTAACCCCGGCTCGGTCATCCTCTCCGGCGTGATGATGCTGGAGTACCTAGGCTGGCAAGAGGCTGCTGACTTGATCACCAAGGGCATCAGCCAAGCGATCGCTAACCGTGAGGTCACCTACGATCTGGCTCGGTTGATGGAACCGGCGGTTGATCAACCACTCAAGTGCTCGGAATTTGCCGAAGCCATCGTCAAGCATTTCGACGATTAGGCGATCGCGCGAAAGCAAACTGGTAAGTTGGTGCTCAAGCGTCTTGTCTGGAGCACCTTTTTCATGCCTGCGGCTGCCACTTTGGCCGATTGGAAGGCCGCATCAGTTCCCGACTTTTTGGCGGAGCGCAGTCGTCAAGAACTGGCGCGTTTGGGGAATCCAGGTTGGTGGGGGCCGCCTGATCTCGAAGCTTTGGCGGAACTCATGCAGCTGGCCGCTGCTGAAGGCTGGCGTATCTTGCCGGCGGGGCGTGGTACGCGTCTTGACTGGGGCGGACTCGGACACCCTGTTGATGCAGTCATCAGTACGGCTGCCTGCGATCGCCTGATTGAACATGCCGCTGCCGACCTCACGGTGACAGTAGAAGCGGGGATGACCCTGGGACAGTTGCAGACCATCTTGGCTGAGACGGGGCAATGGCTGCCCTTTGACCCGATCGCAGGAGAGTCCTCTAGCTTGGGGGCTCTTGTCTCGACTGGGATGTCTGGTTCCCTGCGGCACCGCTACGGCAGTTTGCGCGACTTTCTGATCGGCATCACTTTCCTGCGCCACGACGGACAGTGGGCTAAGGGTGGGGGCCGTGTCGTCAAAAATGTTGCTGGCTACGACATGATGAAGCTGCTCCATGGTGCTTGGGGCAGCTTGGGATTGATTGGCAAGCTGACCTTTCGCACCTATCCCCTGCCTAATGCCTGGGGCACGATTGCTTGTCAGGGCGATCGCGAGGCGATTTTGCAGCTGCGATCGCAATTGGTTCGCAGTGACCTCACCCCTGTCGCTTTTGATCTGTTGTCGCCCGCTGCTGCCGCAGAACTAGAGCTGCGATCGCAATGGACGGTGTTGCTGCGGTTTGGCTCGGTTGCCGCCAGTGTTCAGGAACAGCAACAGGTAGTTGAGTTGCAGGCAACGCGGTTAGGTTTGGCTGCCATGACTGTCGCTGAGCCGGTTTGGGGTCAACTCAATCAGTCGTTTGAACCGCGATCGCGCTCAGCCACTTTGATCAAGTTCGCCCTGCTACCCAGCCAGTTACCGTGCCTTCTCGCCGAACTGGAGGCGATCGCCCCCACAGCATTGGGGCGAGTTCATGCAGCGAGTGGAGCCGGCTGGCTAGTCTGGCCCGAGGCGGAGCCAACGGTCGAAACCCTGCTGCGGCTGCGGCGCCATTGTGAAGTAGCAGAAGGCTTTTTGTCAGTGCCGGCAGCCTCTGTCAGCCTCAAGCAACAGCTGGATATCTGGGGCTACCCCGGTCAGGGGCTAGCGGTGATGCGGGCGATTAAACGACAATTTGATCCACAGTCCCGGTTAGCCCCCGGACGTTTTCTGGCCGGTCTGGAGGAGTGAGCGTGGCTGAAACTGAAATCCCAATCCCAGCAGCAACGCCCAGCCTCACGGATGCCTGCGTTCACTGCGGCTTTTGCCTCTCGGACTGCCCTAGTTATCGCGTTCTAGGGCGTGAGACGGACTCACCGCGCGGTCGTGTTTACCTGATGGACAGTCTCCAGCAGGGCCGAATTGAGCTGAGCGATACCGTTGTCGAGCATTTTGATACCTGCCTCGGTTGCTTGGCCTGTACGAGTGCTTGCCCATCGGGCGTCCAGTACGACCAACTGATCGAGGAGATGCGTCAGCGGATTGCGCAGGAGCATCGGCGACCCTGGCCTGAGGCAATTTGGCGAAAGCTCTTATTTGCGTTTTTGCCCTACCCAGAGCGACTGCGACCAATTTTGCGCCTTGGTCAGCTTTATCAAAGTTCAGGCTTACAGAACTGGTTGAATCGCCAACCCCTGTTGCAAAAGTTTCCGCAACTCGCAGCGGCTTCGGCGCTTTTGCCACCCCTAAGCCCTGCCAGCTTTCAAGACAACTGGCCGACTCTTTTGCCTGCCTTGGGCGATCGCCGCTATCGGGTCGGTTTACTCTTGGGCTGCGTGCAGCGACTGTTTAATCCAGAAGTCAATGCTGCAGCGATCCGTGTTCTCAGAGCCAACGGCTGTGATGTGGTGATTCCACCTCAGCAAGGTTGTTGCGGAGCTGTTGCTCACCACCAGGGTGAAATGCAACAAGCGCAAGACTTGGCACGAGCGGTGATCCGTAGTTTTGAAGCAGAAAACCTCGATGCAATTTTAGTGACTGCATCCGGTTGTGGTCATACCCTCAAGCATTACGGTGCGATTCTGGCCGACGATCCTGAGTGGTGCGATCGCGCTCAGCAACTAGCCGATCGCGTTCAAGATGTACAGGAGTTTTTAGCGACCGTCGGGCTGACGACTCCCCTGCATCCCCTTCAAGAACAACCGTTGGTGGTCGTCTACCAAGATGCTTGCCACATGCTACATGGGCAAAAAATTCGCAATCAACCACGACAGTTATTGCAACAAATTCCGGGTATTGAGCTGCGAGAACCCGTTGATGCGCAGCTTTGCTGTGGCAGTGCTGGTATTTATAACTTGTTACAACCAGCGATCGCAGCAGAACTCGGTCAGCAAAAAGCGCGATCGCTGGCTGAAACAGGTGCGCAAATGATTGCCTCAGCCAACATTGGCTGCTACGTTCAAATTCGGCATCATTTGCAAGCTCAAAGCAAAGATTTACCTGTTCTGCATCCCTTGCAAATAATTGATCGTGCGATGAATTTTCAAAATCACTAGACTTATTCGGCTTAAATTCGGTTTCTCCGCTAGCCTAAAGATCTAACGCTAATCGCAGACAAGCTGCAATGCGCTGGATAAGACCACGATTTTCTCTTTGGCAACACCCTCAGCGCGCTCTGATTATTGCAGTTCTTTATGGCGCAGCAGGACTGCTTTGGATCCTCTCTACAGATTCCTTACTGCAAACTTGGCTTCGTACCGAGGTTAGTGTTTGGCAGTGGTCAACACTTAAGGAAATTTTCTACTTTTTTCTGTCAGCAGTAGTTCTCTACGTCCTGCTCCGTCAGTGGCAGATTCTCCAAACCCTCTGCCACGCGAATCAGGAACAACGATTACAGCAACTGCTGCATCTTTTGGATGGCAATCCCTGGCCCTTATGGCTGGTGGAACCCCAAACTCTGCGCATCCTCGATCGCAATGCCGCCGCTACCGCTTGGGGAAATGCTGCCTATCTTCAGGAACTCGCCCCGCGCTCGCAACTGCTCAAGCAATGGGCTGAGAACCCAGATGCGCTGCGCCTGAGTCTCGATCTCAAGATTCCGAATGGGCAACTGCGTTCGGTTGGGCTACAGCGCTGCGCTTACCCTGATCCAGGGGCTTGGTTGATTGCCGCCAGGGACTGTGGTGATCTCCAGAGCTGGCAGCAACTGACCCAAGTGGGTTACTGGGAACTCGACGTCCAATCCCAACTGGTTCAGACTTCGCCGCTGGTCAACCGGCTACTGGGGAAACCCTCCGATCAGTGCCTCTTCTCTTGGCAGCAGTGGCTGGAGCACTTTCAACTTAGCGATCGTTTGCGATTGGAGCAAGCGATCGACACGGGAATGCAGACGGGGCGACCCATTCAAGCAACCTATGCCCTCGCGAGTGATTCTCAAGATCGTCAGTTAGTCGAGTTGCGAGCCGTCATCGTCAGGGATCTGGCCGGTAACGTGCGATCGCTGCGGGGGGTCCTTGAACCAAAGCATCAAGCACCACTCACTTCCCTTGAACCCTTGCCCTTATCGCTTGATCATCCGGCTGTCCTCCGTCGCATCTTGGAGGCGATTCCTGACCCGATTTACATCAAAGACTATAGGGGCGAAATCCTGCTGCAAAATCGAGCCTGTCTTGATTTACAACCCTTCGTAATGCCGGAGGTTATTAAACAAGAAGATATTAATGACTTGGCTACGATCGCCTCCGGTTTGCCAATCATTAATGAAGAGTGGACGATCAACCCTGAAAATTGGCCGAGCCAGCATTTTCTGATTAGTAAAGTACCGCTCCGTAATGAGCTTGGGCAAATTCTGGGGCTGTTGGGCATTCGCCGCAATGTCACCCGTTGGCGTCGAGCTGAGCAAGCCCGTAACGCGCTTTCAGATCAGCTAGAGCAGACCCTCGCAGCTGTCAGTGATGGTGTTGTTGTTTTAGATCAAAACTTTGTTGTCCGAGCGCTCAACTCTCAAGCAGCCCAACAACTGAAGAAAACGTCTGAACAGATCATTGGTCGAGTTTTTTGGGATTTATTTCCAGTAGAGCTAGGTGCCACCCTTCAGTCCGAGCTCCAACCACTGCAGCATCAGTCTTCGACAAGAACCTTTGAACTCTGGATTGACCCACTGTCAACCTGTTGGGAGGTAAATGTCCATCGTTCTACAGCTGAAATATCGCTCTATTTTCGTGACATTAGCGATCGCGTGATGAGCCGTCAACTGCTAGAAGAAATGGCGGAGCGTTTTCAACTTGTCACTCGTGCGACGAATGATGCGGTTTGGGATCGCAATCTACTCACTAATGAGATCTGGTATAGCGCTAACTACAGCCGCCTATTTGGGGGAGAAGAAAAAGAGATCACTCAAAAGCTTGTGCAGACTGTCGATTTGCAATGGCGCGATCGCCTCGATCCCGATCAACGCGAGCGAATCATGGCCAGCTTGTCCGGTGCGATCGCTAACGGTTTCAGCACATGGAGTGAGCAATATCGTTTTCTGCGGCAAGATGGCACCTATGCCCATGTCCTCGATCGTGGCTACATTGTTCGGGATGAGAATGGCCGGGCGATTCGGGCAGTTGGTGCCATGCAGGATATCTCTGCGATCGTGGCTGCCAATGAGCAATTGCGGTTGTGGCTAAGAGCTATTGAATCCACCGGAAATAGCATCATTATTGCGGATGCTCAACAACCGGATATGCCAATTATTTATGTCAATCCCGCCTTTGAAAAAATCACAGGCTTTAGTGCTGCTGAAGTGATAGGTCGCAACTTTCGATTTCTCCAAGGGCTCGAAACTCAGCAAGCTGAACTCGAAGAGATGCGCCGAGCCTTGGAGGAAGGGACGTACTGTGAGGTAACGCTACGCAGTTACCGTAAGGACGGCTCACTTTTTTGGAATCAGATTTCTCTTGCGCCCGTTCGAGATCAGAAAGGGCACCTAACCCACATGGTGGCCTCACAAACTGATGTCAGCGAGAGTAAAGCGTTCGAAGAAATGCTACTGCAACAGGCAACCCACGATGCTCTCACTGGTCTGCCTAATCGCCTGCTCTTTTTAGATCGCCTCGATCAAGCCGCTGCCCGTGCCCGTGGCGGTGGATCGCCGATCGCAGTACTCTTCATCGATCTCGATAATTTCAAAGCGATCAACGATGGCTTTAGCCACAGCGAAGGAGATGCCGTTCTGCAAATTGCTGCTGGACGATTGCAACAATGTATTCAAGAGCATGAAACGGTTGCCCGCCTCAGTAGTGATGAGTTTGTCATTCTCTTAACTGATCTGGACGTTCAGAGCAAAGCCCGAGTGAAGGCAGCCATGATTCAATCCCTGATGGCCAAGCCCTTCGAAGTGATGGGTAATCCGATTGAACTGACAGCGAGTATTGGGGTTGCGACCTTCCCCCACGATGGTCAATCGGGCAGTGAGTTGTTGCAGGCCGCTGATTTAGCAGTCTGTGCTGCCAAGCAACAGGGCAAAAATCTTTGGTGTTCGTTCTCAGAAGCGATGCGCGAACAGTTGCGCAGTCGGATCGACATTGAGAAAGACTTACGCCAAGCCTTGATTGATAACTCTCTAGAGCTCTATTTCCAGCCTCAAGTTGATTTGGTTACCCATCGGCTCTTGGGTTTTGAAACTTTAGTCCGCTGGAATCACCCCGAGCGCGGCTTAGTGGCTCCGGGTGAATTTATTCCGATTGCTGAAGAATCTGACCTCATTGATGCAATTGGATTGTGGGTGATGCGAGCGGCGGGTTTGACGCTCCGTCGTTGGATTGACCACGAAGGGTTTACAGGTAGCCTGTCTTTCAATATTTCAGCCAGACAATTCATCCGCCAAAATATTTTCTTGAAACTGTTTGATGTCCTCCAAGAGTTTCAGATTCCGCCGCACCAATTGGAAATCGAGCTGACAGAAAGTAGCCTGATCGAATCGCCGGAACGATTTGTGCAATGGCTCCAGGAAGCCCGATCGATGGGATTTCAAGTCGCTTTAGATGATTTTGGGACGGGTTATTCCAGCCTTGGTTACCTCAAGCGTTTGCCCATCAATGCTCTCAAAATTGATCGCAGCTTTATTCGCGATCTGCCGCACGACCATGACGATCAAGCGATCGTGCAGGCGATTGTTGCAATGGCCAAGGTCTTGAAACTTCGCACGATCGCAGAAGGCGTAGAACGCCTCGAGCAAGCCGCCTTCTTAGAAGCGATTGGTTGTGATGCTGTGCAAGGGTTCTTCTATGGCCCACCACTGCCCGAAGCAGAAGCGCTTGCCTTCCTGCACCGTTCCGCTTCCCCTGGGGTCTGAACGTTAAAATCAGGAGCTGTCTTCTGCTGATTGGCATGGCTCCTCAACTGCGTATCTTCGTGCCGCCCCATCCCTTAATTCGGCACTGGCTGGGCATTGCCCGCGATCGCCAGACGCCGACGCCTCTGTTTCGCACCGCGATCGCAGAGCTGGGCCGCTGGCTCGCCTATGAGGCTGTGCGGGAATGGCTACCAACGATTCCAGCGGCGGTGCAAACTCCTCTTGCAGAAACCCCAGCGGAGTTCGTCGATTTTTCGCAACCCTTGGCGATCGTGCCGATTCTGCGCGCAGGTCTGGGTTTAGTGGAGTCTGTCCAACAGGTTTTGCCGACTGCCCGCATTTTTCACGTGGGTCTCAAGCGGGATGAAGTCAGTCTTGAACCGCGCTGCTACCTCAATCACCTGCCAGAGCAACTTGAAGTGAACAGTCGCGTTCTGGTTCTCGACCCGATGCTGGCGACAGGTGGCTCGCTGCTCTATACCCTTGATTTGCTGCGCGATCGCGGTGTCTCTGCTGAGCAAGTGCGGGTGCTTTCAATTGTGGCTGCCCCGCCAGCGCTACAAAAACTCAGTCAAGCCTACCCGGCGTTGACGATTTACAGCGCCATCATTGATGAGCAGCTGAACGACAAAGGCTTTATCGTGCCGGGGCTGGGGGATGCTGGCGATCGCCTGTTTGGTACTCCTTGATCTGCTGACTGAATTCGCTAGGCTTCAGCGTTGAGCAAAGCCTGAACGGCCTGCCGAATGAAGCTTTCATCCTGCGGATTTTGGCTGGGGTTGCCCGCGCGGTGACCCCAGATCGAGGGAATTGGGCAATAGTGCGCCTTAGGAATCAACTGCGCTTCGGCCTCACAATCCTCTGGGGTGAAGTAGAGATCTGTTGTCGAGGGCATGACCAAGGTCTGAGCCGTAATGCTGCCGAGTGCCTTGGCTAAATCACCCCCAAAAGCAGGGCGATCGCTGACATCACAGCGCAACCAGGTGTCGATCATCGCCAGTAGATCGTGGGGATCGCGCTGACGATAGTTCGCTTCCCAACCCCGTTCCAAATAATCCTCTAGCGAACTGTAGCCCTGCTGCCGGTAAATACCCGCTCGATAAAAGGCCTGAGACGCAGCCCAACTGGCATAGATCCGCGCAAAGGCTTTGTAACCGCGATCGGGAGTGGCTTGAAACCGTTGACCATCCCAAGTTGGATCAGCGATCAACGCAGCGCGAAGGCTCTCCAGAAACAACCGGTTATGCTCGGTCGTTTTTGCCGTTCCACAGAGTGCTGCAATCCGCTGGACGCGATCGGGGAAAGCGATCGCCCAGTGATAAGCCTGCTGTGCCCCCATCGACCAGCCGTGGATCAGCGCCAGTTGCTCAATGCCCAGTACTTGGCTGAGGAGAGCCTGTTGAGCACAGACACTGTCCCAATGACTGAACCAAAACCCCTGCTCTGCCAGTCCGCAAGCCGGATCGTTGCTGGGAGAACTGGAAAGCCCATTCCCGAACTGATTGACGATGACGATGAACCAGCGATCGGGATCGAGGATGCGATCGCCTCCAATCAGCCAGTCGATCGTCGAATGCTGAGCACCGTAGGAGGTCGGGTAGAGAATCGCATTGCTGCGATCGCGGTTGAGTTCTCCGTAGGTGGCGTAAACGAGGCTCGCCTCGGGAAGGACAGCACCGCAGTCCAGCTCAAAGTTCGGCAGTCTAAACGTGCCGACCGTCATGCTTGCCCGAAGGTCGAGATCAGCGCCTTGTTCACAGCGAGATAACCGCGATCGAGATGCCCCCAGTAGGACGACAGCTTCTCATGGGCAGACGGTAGCGCATGGAAAGGAATCGAAGCGCAGAAATGGTGTTCGGCGTGGAAAGGCATATTCCACATCAGCCAGCGCAGCGGTGCCCACGTCAAGGTGGTGCGCGTGTTGGTGAGCGGGTTATCATCCTCGCTGCAACCGGAATGCTCGGCCAGCAAAATAGCGCGCAGAATCGGCTGACCCACCGCCAGCGGCAGTAACCAGGCTGTCACAAACAGTGGCTGCTTCAGACCAAGCGAAAGCGCAATCAAGGCACCGTAAACCGCCAGTTGCCAAAGCAGCGATCGCTGGACTTCTGACTGGGCTTCAGCCGGAATGTAGGGATAGTCGGCAAACTGCCCCGTTGCCACTTTGAAGTGTGTGCGGATTTTGCCCAGCCACCACGGTAGTCCACTTAGTTCCAACAGATACTGCGGCCAAGTTTGGGGTTTGGGATCCGCTAGTTCGGGGTCCTTGCCCGGAATTTGGGTGAAGCGATGATGCCACTTGTGATAGCGACGGTAAAAGCTGCTGTTGTAGAACGACAGCAACCCGGCAATCCAAGCGACTGTATCGTTGGCTCGGTTACTGGCAAAGGCGGTGCGATGCACGCATTCATGCACGGCCGCAAACATCGCTGCTAGTCCGAAGCCATAGGTCACCAACGCCGGTAGGCGAACGGCCCAACCGCCCCAGCCACTTAGCCAGAGCCCACCACTTACAGCCAGCAGGGCCAAATGCCCGAAGAATTGCTGCCAGCCCTTGGCATCCGATCGCTGGTTGAGCACAGCCAGCTCTTGGGCTGTCAATAATTTAGGCGCAGGAGTCATGACAAAAGGGGTTGTGGAAAAGGCGATCGCCCAAGGTCTCTTTCTAACCAATCGTGTCAATCTTTGTTGCTGCTGTAGCGATCGCTACCTGAAACTCGCTAGAAGCCTTTGAGGGTATGAGTTGCGGCCACGAGAGCCGGAACCGCAGCGGCGGGCCAGCACGCTTCGACTCGGCGATCGCTGGCGAGGATCAGACGCAGCTCGTAGGCATCTGCAAAACCTTCTGCCTCCAGCCAGAGCAAGGCGGACTCAGCCTCAATCTGCAGGCGTTCCTCGGGCATCAATTCAGGGGCAATCGCAGCGATCGTTTCAGCGAGTTGCTGCACGAGTCGACAAAAATCCGCCATCTCAGCGGCGGTCAGTTCAACTGCCCAATCTGTGGTTCCCACCAGACCCGGATAGCGATGGGCAGTCTCATCCCAACCCAAGCGCCAACCAGCGCCTTCTCGGAGAATTCGGCCCATGCCTACTAACGCAGGAGATCGGCAGCCCCCCGACCCGGCAGGGAAGGGAGTGGGGGATTAGCCGGTGTTGCCCCTGGGGGAGTCGGCTGAGCTGCTGGCGTTTCTGGCCGATCCTCGGGGGCAGTAACGGCGGTTTGCGGACGCGGCACCACAGCCAAAATGGCATCAATCAGGCGGTCGCGTTCGACGCGGGATAGCTTCGCGATCGCTTGCAGATCAGTTTGCAGTGGGTTGGGGGTCAGCGTTTCGAAGCCAGGATAGTCCTCTTGTTTCAGGACCCCATTGACACCCAATAGGTCCGCCATGGTCAATTTCCAGTCCAAGCGCGAAGCCAAACGGCGGTTCCGCAATTGCTGATGGAAACGAATCAGACGCGACACCAAGGTATCAGTTGGGCGCAACTCACCGCTGCGTGTACCGCGATAGCCATTGGCTCGCTCAAGGTTGGGTAACTGCTCGTAGACGAGCTGTCCAATTTCTTCTGGCCGGGGGGGCCGCTGGGCCTCGGCTGCCGACGCACAGCAGAGCAGGATGGCTAGCAGACTCCCCCAAAACCGCAAGTGGCGTTGCCGCTTCACCCGCCGATAATCTCCGGTTGATTGAGCTCGTCTGACATTTCTAAAATGGCGCGCAGCACGGGCTTAATGCCAGTTTCTTCGCTGAGGTTTTCCATCTCTTCGTAGCGAGCCTGCTTGGCGCGACGGGCGATTTGTAGGGTGACGTGATAGCGATTCGTGGAGTTAACAATCAGGCTCTCAGCTTTGAAGAGCAGATCTTGAGAATCCAGATCGAAGCGCTGGAGCATGATAATTCAGCAAAGGCGACAAGACTTCCAGTTTAGCGGAGTGGCTGAGCGATCGCCCTATTTGATGCTGTGTCAGAGCAGTATCAGGCTGTGCCGAAGCAGTGAGCGATCGCGGTAGCGGCTACGCTACAGAGTCGAGGCGCTCGGGAATTTGGTCGATGCTGCGCAACACCAGACTGCTTTTGCTAGGCATCTTCTTGTTGGTTGCCCTAGGGCTGGTGATCTGGGTGATCGATGCCCTGCAGCGGCTCTATTGGCAGCTCTCCTACAGCTCACCGCTGCTGGCTAGCTTCCTCGTTTTTGTCCTAGTTCTGCTGATCGTAGCGGTGGTCGGCAGCCTGATCTATTCCTTCAGTCGCTTTGGCCGATCGCCCCAGCGATCGCAGCCGATTCAGCTGCCCGAGGTTAAAGCCGAGGCTGCTGAGGAAAATCTCAAGGCGGTGCAGCAGCAAGTCAACCAAATTGCGGACGAAATCGCTCGTGAAGCCCTACTGGAGCGATCGCGCCAAATTGCTGCAGAACTGGAGCGCGGCGAGCTGCGGGTGGTGATTTTTGGCACGGGCTCCGCTGGCAAAACTTCCTTGATCAATGCCCTGCTCGGTCGGATTGTCGGCAAGGTTGAAGCGACAATGGGCTCGACGGAAGAGGGGCGAACCTACCGCCTAGGGCTGCGCGGCGTCGGGCGCGACATTCTGATCACGGATACGCCGGGTATTTTGGAGGCGGGTGTCGCAGGTCGGCTGCGGGAGAAACTGGCGCGGCAGCTGGCGGTGGAAGCCGACTTACTGCTCTTTGTGGTCGACAATGATCTGCGGCGATCGGAGCTAGAACCTTGCTTGGATCTGGCTCGCATTGGCAAGCGATCGCTGCTGATTTTCAACAAAGCGGATCTCTACGAAGACCGCGATCGCGAAGCGATTTTGGCGCGACTGCGAGAACGCCTCAAGGGGCTGATTCCGCCTAGCGACATCCTGACGGCAATCGCCAGCCCCCAACCCGTACGCCTGCCGGATGGCAGTTTTTTGCAGCCAGAGCCGGAGGTAACGACTTTGCTGAAACGGATGGCTGCGGTGCTGCGCAGTGAGGGCGAGGACTTAATTGCCGACAATATCCTTTTGCAGTCCCAGCGCCTCGGTGATGAAACACGACAACTGCTTGATCAGCAGCGGCAGCGACAAGCGGAGCAAATTGTCGATCGCTTTCAGTGGATCAGCGCGGGTGTGATTGCCGTGACGCCATTGCCGGGGCTGGACCTGTTGGGAACGGCTGCTGTCAATGCTCAGATGGTGATTGAAATTGGCCGCTTGTATGACTGTGATCTCGATCGCGATCGCGGGCGGGATCTGGCCTTGTCGCTAGCGCGAACGCTAACAAGTTTGGGCTTGATCAAAGGGGCAACGCAGATTGTGGCGGCGGCTTTGCAAACCAACGTGGCAACTGCCATTCTGGGTCGTGCAATTCAGGGCGTCAGCGCTGCTTATCTAACCCGAATTGCCGGCCGGAGCTTTATTGAATACTTCCGCCAAAACCAAAGCTGGGGCGATGGTGGCATCACGGAAGTGGTGCAGCAACAATTTCAGCTCAATCGCCGCGATGAATTCATTCGCAGCTTCATTCAAGATGCCTTAGTCCGAGTCGTAGAACCTCTGGCTGCCAAGCTAGAAGGACGGTTGCTCCCCCCGGGCGATCGCTCGCGCTGAGTGAGTCTGATTCCAATTACTTCTATCGACTACTCTACGATCGCCTCCAAACTGAAAGTCCTCTCCCAAAAACTCGAGAGAGGAACTTTCACGACGGCTTCGCTAGAAGACAGGCTGGAATCTAAGCGGCTTGGAGACCACTGTGGCGCAGCAACGGTTCAGTGGCCGGTTCGCGACCTCGGAAGTCGACAAATACGGTGAGCGGATGTTGGCTACCACCTTGGGCCAGCACCGTATCGCGGAAGCGGCGACCTAAGCTTTGCACGGCTGCTTCATTGCTAAGGTCTACTTCTTCAAAAGCAGAAAAAGCATCCGCACTCAGCACTTCTGCCCACTTATAGCTGTAGTAACCCGCCGCATAGCCGCCGGCAAAGATATGTCCAAAGGAGCAGAGGAACGCATCATCGGGGAGCGGCGCCAGTACCGAAGTCTTGGCCGCAATGCGATCGCGAACCGCTTCGACTGTCTCTGTTCCTTGCGGATCGAAGCGATGGTGAAGCTCTAGATCCAGCAGGCTGAAGTTGATCTGGCGCAGCATTCCAGAACCCGCCATGAAGGTACGGGCCGCCAGTAGTTTTTCGTAGTAAGCCTCCGGTAGCGGTTCGCCGGTTTGCCAGTGACGCGCCATGCCGAACAGCGTGGCTCTGTCGTAACACCAGTTCTCCATGAACTGGCTGGGCAGCTCCACCGCATCCCACTCGACATTATTAATACCGGAGCAACCGGGATGGTCGACGGTCGTCAGCATGTGCTGCAAGCCGTGACCAAATTCATGGAAGAGCGTTTCCACTTCTCCAAAAGTCATCAGGCTGGGTTGCTCACCCACGGGCGGTGTCTGGTTACAGATTAAATAGGCAACGGGATTGCGACTGATGCTGCGATCGCCCAGTTGGAAACGCGCCCGCCCCAAGCAGTCATCCATCCAAGCGCCCCCCCGTTTTTCGGGGGGACGGGTGTAGGGATCGAGGTAAAAAGCCGCGATCGCTTCTCCCTGTTCGTTCTTAACTTGGAAGTAGCGAACATCGCTCTGCCAAATTGGAGCTTGGCCATCCGCTGCTTCGATCTGAATCCCAAACAGGCGTTGGCAAAGACCAAATAGCCCTTCCAGTACTCGCGGCAGGGGGAAGTAGGGGCGCAGTTCCTCGGCATTGAAGGCAAACTTAGCTTCCCGTAGTCGCTCCGACCAAAAGCTGATATCCCACTGTTTGAGATCGTCGGCTTCAGGTGCCCCTTGCTCACGGGCAAACGCTTTGAGGGCTTCCAAATCTGCGATCGCGGCATCCCAGCTGGCAACTCTCAGTTCTTCCAGCAGCCCTTCAACCGCTTCCACAGACGGAGCCATCTTGCTAGCAAGGCTCAGCTCAGCATAGGTGTTAAAGCCCAACAGTTGTGCCTTCTGGCGACGCAGCTCCAAAATCTGCTGAATCAGAGTCCGGTTGTCTAGGTCACCTTCGGTGGCGCGGCGAATGTAAGCCCGATAGACCTGCTCGCGCAGATCGCGCCGCTGACTATATTTCAAAAAGGGGCCAAAGCTTGGGAAGTCGAGGGTGATTCGCCAAGGGCCGGCTTCGGGTGTTGCCTCTGTTTCACCAGCGGCTTGAGCAGCTTGAGCCGCCAAGGCCAGCAAACTCTCGGGCAGCCCAACAATTTCTTCTGGTGTGGTCAACGTCAGGCTAAAGGCCTTGGTGGCATCCAGCACATGGTTGCCCCCGCAGAGAATTGGATTAGGAGAAATGGCTTGAAACTCATCCTCTCCTAAGTATTTTTTTATCCAGCTGCTATTGACTTTACAGTTTGCGATTAGCTGAGGTTCCTCGGCAAATAAAACCCCTTGGACACCAAAAGGGTCAGATTGGAAATAGACATCGCGAGCATCGCTCAAGAGAATTTCATCTGCTTCGATTCTCGCCAAAATCTCCTTGGCAATAAAGAAACGGCGAAATACCATTTCAGCTGGTTCACCTTGAAGGTTCACATCAACGAGTTTGACCCGAGGTGAACTCAATAACTGATGACGGAGTTGGGCTGAAGGACTTGATGCAATTAAAAGAATATCTGCTGAGGTGTTACGGAGTGCAGAAGTTAAGAATAGGTCAATTTTGTCGTAGGTATAACCCACGATTGCTGAAAGAATGATGTTTTTTGCCATTCAGCCAATAGCCCGCCGCCTCTTCACTCGGGCTTGATTGTAGAGCAGAATTGTTGTCCGTTCTGAAAGGCTCTTGGAATTCTCTTGGCTGGCCGAACGGGCACTCTCAAGTTTGGATGGCAACTGTTCTAAGCCTACCCAGCGCAATCGCTGCCCGCTTTGACCAACGTTTTATAAAGGCGCTCAGTTAAACCCGACTGATCTTGCGCTGGCACGAATGCTTCTCCAGGCTGTTCTGGCACCCAAGGCAAGGTCATGGCGATCGCAGGGAGCCGCGTCTCAACATTGATGCGATCGGGTTGCTCTGGAACTTCACCGAGCAACAAGCGCTCATAGTCTGCACTGAAGTGGCAGTTGATCTGCCCGCGCCGCTGCCACAGAGCAAGGATTTGTGCGATCGACACCCAGCGGTAACGGCCTTGGTAAATCGCCTCGACTGTGGCGGGATAAATCCAGGCTTCAGGGTGGTGCGATCGCAGTTGCTGCAAGACCTCTGCTGCTCGCGCTGCCGACAGCTCGAAATAGCGTTCTAACAAGGCAATAACGGCAGTACGGGTAGAGGTCACAATAAGCTCCAGGGCGATTGTTCCCAGATGGCCGAATAAAACGGTAAAAGTCTCAGGCGGTACAATTTTGCTGCTGAGGGTTCAACTCAACATCCCAGTTTTCGCGAAAACTGAGCTCAAAATTTGGTAAAAAGTGTAGCAAATTGCTCACGAGCAGTTGTTACTTAGACTACTACTCTGTGTTCAACTCCCAAGTATCGAGCTGGCTAGTTTCCTCCTCCCAGACCCTGCCAATCAAAATCATTGAGTTGAATTGCCAAAATTCCTACTTGTTGATCGGGGTTGTAGCTCAAAGAGACGCCAAAGGCACGGCGACTATATTCCAATCGATAGGTAGTGTTGAAGGCTTGGTTGGTATCGAGGTTGATCGCACTAGTGACCCCAACCAAGAAGGGACCAAAGAGCTGTTGGGTAGCCCCTAACACTAAAACATTGCGATCGACGAGGCGATCGAAGAGGAAGGGTGAGAAGCCTTCGCCGGTCGATCGCAGATAATCAACGCGAAGATTGGTGTAGTCAAAGAAGTCCCCGGCAAATTTACCCAGGGTTAAATCTGCCCCGAATCGATAAGCGATCGAGTTTTGACTAGTACCATCGCTGTAATTCGAAATAACCCCCGTAATTTCGGGAACGATGCGTAATCCTGGCGAAACCGGCGCAGACGTGTAGCGTAGGCCCGCATCGGGGGTTGCTGGCAGGGCCTCTTCGCGCCACAGCGTAATGGGCAACGCTAAACCCGTCTCGAGCTGAAAACGATTAAGGTTTGCCAGGGCCGGTGAGGGTTGCGTGCCGATGAGGTTGGGCTGATCAGTCAGAGCAAGTAGATTTTGATAACTGGCTTGGAACCGGAAATTGAGTCCGTCAATGCGAGGGAAGGTGGTACTAGGACTGACGCCAGCGAGGGCGAGCAAATCGAGTCGACGGGTCTCTAGAGTGAGGCCATAGCTCTGCTGAACGGTTTGCACCCCTAAGGATCCATTAAAGCGGCGTTCACGATAGCGATAGTTGAGCAAGATATCAAAGAAGCCAAAGTCCTGCCGCAAGTCAGAGCTAATCCGGCTTTGGGTGCTGAGGTTCTCGGGATTAAGGCTGGCGAGATTAGTGATCAAGCTGAACTGGGTATTGGGAGCCAAGTTGGCATTCAAGCGCCCCACCAAGCCAAAGGCATCGAGGGGATTGACCGAGTTGACTTCCACATCGTTGCCTAGTTCGCGGCCTCCCCCTGCTAGGTTAATCGCCCGCTGCACCAAAAACTGGGGCGTGAGAGAGAGCTGCAGATTATTCTCGTTAATCACCGAGAACTCTCGTTCTAGAAAGGCCCCGTTGCGATCGACGCCATCAAAGCCAATGGTGAGAATTCCCCCTTCTCGCTCCTGCACCACGCTGTTGTTATCCGGCAGTGGAATGCGGAGGCTATTTTCTAGGACTAAACCGGAACCGAAAATACCCAGACTGCCGAGGCCATTGGGTGGCGCTTGATAGGTGGCTTGAGCAGAGCGAATCTCGGCCTGGGGTGGTGCAAATGGATCATTGGTCAGGGCAATATCTTGGGCTGTCCAGCCATCGGGACGCAGGTCAAGACGATCGGCCTGAAAACGGACATTCTGGACGCCACCGCGAATATCGAAGCCACTAATCTGGGTGGGTAGGACGGCCCCAGGATTGGTCAAGCTCTGGAGGTCGCTGGGGTCGGTGTATTCCCCGCCAAAGGCAGAGGTGACCAGCAGTTGGCCAATGCGACGCACATTCGTGACCGGCTGCTCAAGTTCTTCAACCGATTGGATGCGATCGGCAATATCCGTGCTGGGTGGAATAGAGGGATCGAGATCGCGCTCACCGGTAGGGCCTGTGTTAAATCGCCCTTGCGCATTGAGTAAGGTTCCTGTCTCTTGGAGCAGGTTGTAGGTAAGCTGGCTGCCCCGTGCCACCTGCTGCCCCCGCAGTAACCAAACCCGCCCCTCAGCCTTGAGGGTGTTGGCCTGCAGGTTGACTTGAATTTCGTCAGCAAACAGGACGCCACCGCGAAAGCGCAGGGATGCCCGACCTTTGGCAATCACCAATTGGCGTTCGCCATCAAAGCTTTGGCGATCCGCCTGCAACCGCACAATCCCCATGGATTCTAGGTTGGGCAGCGCCGGGGTTGTTTCGGCAGTCGGTGGGGGTGCAGTTGTTGGGGTTGTGGCGGGTTCTAGCGGACTGACTGCTGGTGCTGGAGTGGGTCGTCGCAGTCTGGGTCGAGCAGGGGGAGGACTAGGACTAGCTTCTGAAGAGGGGGGGAGAACAGAGCCTGGCGCGGCAGGACTGGCGGTGGCCGGAGCTTGAGCGATCGCCGGCTCCACAACCTCAGCGGGGGCTGCTACCTCGGCAATAACCGGAGTGGGGGGCAAACTGTCGAGCATTGCAGCCAGTCGATTTCAGCCCAACAATACTACCGTTCCTGCCAAGCGAAGCCGGGCGACACCAGACACCGCCTAGACTGACCCCCAATCGCTCCAAAACTCATTCACAAGACAAAGCCACCCGCAAATTTGCCGGTGGCTTCTATGGTGATTGGCGTAAAACAGAACCTAATCTTCGAGGTCTTTACGGCTCGGGGTCCGGGCCGGGTCACTCGACAGGAAGCCGAAGACGAAGAGAGCAACGAAGAAGAGTACGACGACGTAGACCGTAACCTTCAAAGCCAGCATTATTAGGGTTCTCCGCGAGCGTCAGAGCCGTCCAGGGGGAGAGCGCCACAAGCGCTCAACAGCCCTCTCATCATACCTGAGCCGATCCCCCATCCTGAGCCTGTAACGGAAGTTAGTGATCCCAAAGTGATCGCAGCCATTGCCAGAGCCGGAACAGGGCTTGCTCACACCAGGCGATCGCTCGATCGAGCCAGTCCACGAGGAACTGAAGTGGGTGGCGAATATAGCCCACGCTGGTGACTTGGGCATCCAGTGTGGTGTCGGCGATCGCAGGCGGTAGACCTATCCGCGGTGGGGTTCCTGCGATCGGTGGGAGAGAGATTGTTGTTGCTGCCGGTAGCGGTAAGGGTTCGGGCGTCGTAACTGCCGTCAGTTGCAAAACTTGCGCCAACGGTCGGAACGGCAGAAGTAAGAGCGATCGTAGACCGCGGAGTCCGAAGCGACGGCGGGAACTGAGCAGTTGGCGGCGTTGGGCTAACCACCAGACCAGCCGTTGTTGCAGCAATAAACGCTGCTCGGAGCTGAGAGACACAAGTTGATTGTGGTGATCGACTAGCACCAAGCTGCGATCGCTTAAATCAGTAGCAACGCCGCGCACGATCGCGCTAGGAGGGCGTCGTTGCAGCCAAGATCGGGGCGCATCGGCGAGCCGAAAAGTCCAGCGCTGGGCGATCGAGAGGACATCTTGAACCGGATGATCACTCGGTAGAGCTGTAGACTCTGCGGTCGATTGCCCAGCCATCGTCGGAGCCTGATCTCGCGATCGCCAGAAGGCGAGAAAGGGTACCGCTAAGAGTTCTAGGGTCCAGCGCGAAAACAGCTTGAGGCCGCGCAGTTTTTGGCGCACACGATCGCGCCACTGCCGTCCTTGGCGGAGGATAAGATTGAACAGCCGACTCTGGTAGGGACCTGCGGAAGTCATGCCGGATTGCGGAGACGACCCGATTCTATCCCGCTTGTGAAGGCTGACACTGCTGCGATCGCTGCCCTTGTGACGCTGCTGCGTCGGCAAACAGAAGTTGATTTACAGCCTCATTGGCGGTTGGCTCCGGCCACTGTTCAGGCGGAAGGCTGTCTAATTGCCCAAGGATTCGAGACTTGGTCGATCGCGGAGCGCAACGAAAAGCAGCACATTGCTTGGCCCCGCGGTCAGAAAACGCTTTGGCTTGCTTGCTGTTGGACGATTCCCGATCGCTGCGATCGCTGGCCTGTTGCTGATATGGCCTTGCGGCTGGCGCTGACTTGGTGGGCTGAAGCCGCTGAAGTCTACGTTGATGGGCAGTTAGTCCAGACTGGCGACCTGTTTGATTGCAGCAGTCGAGTGCTGTTGCGGGACATGGCCCAGCCGGGCGATCGCCTTCAGTTGTTGCTGCGTTTAGTCAGTCCTGGCCATGATGACGGTGCTTTGGTGCGATCGCAGCTGATTTTTGAGTCCTCAACAGACTTGCCAGAGCTAAGTTTTCTGGGGCAGGAGTTGGCGGTGGTCAACAGTTTTGCCGAACAGCTCCAGCCGGAGTTGCTGCCGAAGCTTGAAGCGATCGCCCAGTCTTTTGCAGACTTAGATTGCAGCCAAGCCGATACGGCAGATCGATTGGCACGACTGCGGGATCAACTTGCTGCGATCGCAGCTCCGATTCGTCAGCGCCGTGTCAGTCTGTTGGGTCATGCCCATTTAGATCTGGCTTGGCTCTGGCCCGTTGCAGAAACTTGGGAAGCCGCCCAGCGCACCTTTGAATCAGTCCTGCAGTTGCAGGCGGCATTCCCAGAGCTGACCTTTGGTCACTCCACACCGGCGCTCTACGAGTGGATTGAAAGGAATCGCCCCGATTTATTTGTGGCGATTCAAGCTCAGATTGCGGCGGGACGTTGGGAAGTGAATGCTGGCCCGTGGGTGGAGCCAGAGCTGAACCTAGTCAGTGCAGAATCGCTGGTGCGGCAACTACTCTATGGGCAGCGCTACAGCACCGAGACCTTAGGCGTCCAGAATCGCGTTGCTTGGCTGCCCGATAGTTTTGGTTTTTGCTGGCAGCTGCCGCAGCTGTTGCAACAGGCGGGAATCGATACCTTTGTCACTCAAAAGCTGCGCTGGAACGACAGCACCCAATTCCCACACGGCTTGTTTCGCTGGCGATCGCCCGATGGCAGTGAAGTGCTGGCGCTGATGTCGGCTCCAATTGGGACCGGAATCGATCCCGAGGCGATCGCTAACTACAGCTGGGAGTGGGAACAGCAGACTGGTTCGCAAGAATCACTCTGGCTGCCGGGCGTGGGCGATCATGGCGGTGGCCCCACCCGTGACATGTTGGAACAAGCTCGCCGCTGGCAACAGTCGCCTTGCTTCCCTCAACTGCAATTCGAGACGTTGACGGCTTATCTAGAACGGTTGGGCGATCGCGATCGCCTGCCAGTTTGGAACAATGAACTCTATCTGGAATTTCACCGAGGTTGCTACACCAGCCATGCCGATCAAAAAGCCTACAACCGCCAAGCGGAAACCGCTTTATACAGCGCTGAGGTTTGGGCTAGTTTTGCCAGCCTGCTGACGGGAGCGGACTATCCCAAAGTCAATTTAGAAGCAGCTTGGAAGGCAACGCTATTTAATCAGTTTCACGACATTTTGCCCGGCTCTGCCATTCCCGAAGTCTATGCCGATGCCGATCCGGAATGGCAACAGGCGATCGCGACGGCTCATCAGGTCAAATCCGAAGCCCTAACGGCAATCGCCGCTCACATCGCTTGGACAGCACCACCCAGGTCAACTGCGCAGCCTTGGCTAATCTTCAATGACTTGCCGGGCGATCGCAGTACGGTAATTGCGATCGACGGTCATTGGCGCATCTTTGATTTATCAGGCCAGGAACTCCCCAGTCAGTTCACGCCAACAGAGACGTTAGTCGCTGTCACAGTGTCGGGCATGGGTTGGCTGGGACTCTGGAGAGAAGCCGCGATCGCAACGATTCAAGCGATTGATCCAACCGCTCCACTGCACTTATCCAATGATTGGCTTTCCGCCGAAATTGATCCGGAAACAGGGGATCTCCTGCAACTACGCGATCGCCAAGGCCGAGAGCTGTTGGATGGCCAAGGCAATCAATACCAGCGATTCCAAGATCAAGGTCAGTATTGGGATGCTTGGAACATCGATCCGGCTTACGAGCAACATCCGCTCCCATCACCAGAGTTGCAGTCTCTGACTTGGCTAGAACAAGGACCGTTGCGCTGGCGACTCCGGCGTATCTTGAGCTGCGATCGCTCGACGATTACGCAGGATTACGTACTGACTGTTGCCGATCCTTGGCTGAAGCTGGAGACGACGATCGATTGGCAGCAGCGCCACGAATTACTCAAGGTCGCGTTTCCAACAACCGTCTCCGCTCCTGTGGCGACCTATGAGATGGCAGCTGGGGCGATCGCGAGAGCCAGACAGCCGCAAACGCCCGCCGAAGCGGCTCAATGGGAAGTTCCGGCGTTGCGCTGGGCTGATCTGAGCGATCTGCAAGGCGGGCTAGCGATTCTGAACGACTGCAAGTATGGCTATGACTGTCGCGATCGCCAGTTGCGGCTAACCCTACTGAGGGGGAGCACTTGGCCCGATCCCCAAGCCGATTTAGGGCAGCATCAGTTTGCCTACGCGATCTATCCCCATCCAGACTCTTGGCAGGCCGCGGGTGTTGCTCCTCTGGCGCGTCGCCTGAATCAACCGCTGACAGGGCAGCCAGCGCCCTTCGCTCAAGGAGCCTTGCAACCTAGCCAAACTCTTCTGAACTGGAATGCGGATCAGCTCCTGCCGCTTGCTCTGAAACGATCAGAAACGGGCGATCGCTGGCTGTTGCGTTGCTACGAGGCGATCGGTCAAACCGCAGAGCTGGTACTGACGGGCGATCGCACTTGGCAGATCGGGGCTCGTTTAGATGGGCTGGAACAACCGTTGTCCTCCTCTTCGACTGAGGTTCAACCTTGGCAAATTGCCAGCTTTGAGCTGCTGCAACCCACTCAAGAGAATTGAGGCTCAGTTCTGAACGACTGGCCTAGAGGGCATCACCATACTCTGCGATTAGAGCGATCGCCGCCTCTAAGCGTTGTCGACTTTGGGCGGTGCTGCTGCGCTGGTGTTGTTCGAGTGCCACAAGGAATTTAGCTTGAACTCGGAGAGCCGCTGGTTCTCTTGCTTCAACTGCTGCGTTTTAGCCTCGATTTCCAGCGTTCTACTCAGAGCTGAGATGGACCACGAGACAGCGTCACAACGATGAAGGCGTAGCAGCTTCATTTAAGGCTAGAGACGTTGACCCCAAGCCGCTGGAGAGGGATGGTTTCGGCATCGGTGTAAAACCTCAGAAGGGCTGCCGCTGCATAGAGAAAAGTGGTTAGCGATCGCGGTAAGAGGGCCAGTAAGCTCCGCATGGGTTCAGTCTAGCGATCGCCTTCAAACCGTCATCCACAGCAAGGCTAGTCGGTCTTAACGCGAGAGATTGCGCTTGAGAGCATTGAGCTCTTCCTCAATATCCCAGGCGTGGAAAGCAGCTTCGAGCGGGTCGTTAGGGTCAGCGGTGGGTGGGGTTCCCCAAGTCGCAGGGCTGGCTTGAACGGTTGCGAGTCGCTCTTTGACCTCTTGCTGTCGCACTTGCATTTGCCGATAAAGCTGTTGGCTCTGTTCAATCTGTTGCTTAACAGCGGTCATTTGGCCCCAGAGCTGATTGCCCTGCCGCAGCAAAGCGGCTTCGCGGGCTTGGGCGGGTTCCACCAAATCTAACCGTCCCTTGGCTTGAGCCTTCGCGATGCGTTCGTGCCACAGTTGCACATCGCGCGCCGTCGCCAAAATCTTCTCTTGCAAGGCCTGCTCTTGACTCTGGAGCTGCTTGATCAGGCGGAGCGTATCGCTGGCCTGTTCATCGAGCTGTTCTGCCAAGGCCTGCAACTCGAGATGGGGATTGTCACGCAGATACTCTTCAAGACGGTCCTCTAAGAAGCGGCTGACATCGTCGAAAATGCTCACCGTGCGCCCTCGGTTCTCTTGCTTTCAGTATGCGGGCTGATTGGGGGATGGCGAGGAACATGCGATGCTGACTGCGATCGCAGCATTTCCGGTCTGAACCGATATGGATCTTTCTTCCCGAATTTTTGTGGCGGGCCACCGTGGTTTGGTGGGGGCTGCGATCGTTCGGCGTCTGCAGGCAGCAGGCTACCAGAATCTTGTGACGGCTTCGCGATCGCAAGTGGATCTGCGGGATGCGATCGCGGTCGATCGCTTTTTTGCCGAGTATCAACCCGACTATGTTTTTCTGGCAGCAGCAAAAGTTGGTGGGATTTATGCGAACGATATCTATCCGGCAGACTTTATTCGCGACAACTTGCAGATTCAGACCAATGTGATCGATGCGGCCTACCGCCAGGGTTGCCAAAAGCTGCTGTTTTTGGGGTCGACCTGCATCTATCCCAAATTTGCGCCCCAGCCGATGCCAGAAAGCTGTCTGCTGACAGGGGAGTTGGAGCCGACCAATGAATGGTATGCGATCGCAAAAATCGCGGGTATTAAACTCTGTCAGGCCTACCGCAAACAATATGGCTTCAACGCGATTAGCTTGATGCCAACCAATCTTTACGGGCCAGAAGATAACTTCCACCCTGAGAATAGTCATGTTTTGCCAGCCTTGATTCGGCGCTTTTTGGAAGCGAAAGAAGCCAATCAAGCAGAAGTCGTTTGCTGGGGAACCGGCAGTCCTCGCCGCGAATTTCTCTACGTGGATGACCTGGCCGATGCTTGTCTGTTTCTGATGCAGACCTACAACGAACCTGAGATTGTGAATGTCGGTGTTGGTCACGACATTTCGATTCGCGAACTGGCAGAACTCGTGGCTCAAACGGTGGGCTACGGCGGCGCGATCGCCTGGGATAGCAGCAAGCCAGATGGCACGCCCCGCAAGCTCGTCGATGTTCAGCGGCTGACCCAGTTGGGCTGGACTGCTCAAACTTCGCTAGAACTGGGGTTGCGACAAACGCTGGATTGGTTCTTGGCCCATCGTCTGCAAGAAGCTCGTCTCTAAACAGCGCGATCGCAACTGTCCTGTCTGTCCTGGCTTTTCGGTTGGAGTGAATTTGCGAACCATTCGGGCTGAGCTGCAACAGTTCCTGCAGCTAGCGATTCCCTTGGCGGCTGCCCAAGTTGCTCAGGCGGCAGTGGGCTTTGTCGATACGGTGATGATGGGGCGACTCGGCCCGGAGCCCTTGGCGGCTGGGGGCTTAGCTTCAGCCCTTTTCCAGTTCATTTTGGCCACGGCTAGCGGGGTCGTGATGGCAGTCAGCCCGCTGGTAGCGGAGGCCCAGGGAGCGGGTAAAGACTACAAAATTGCGGCGATCGCGCGACAAGGTCTGTGGCTGTCGGTGCTGCTGGGGCTGCCGGTGATGCTGATCATCAGCCAGCTTGCCCGCCTGATGCCAGTGCTGGGGCAGTCGGCAACCACGATCGCCCTGGCCCGAGACTACTGGATGGCAGTGCTCTGGGGCATCATTCCCGGCCTTGGGTTTGCCATGCTGCGGGGCTACGTTGCAGCCCTTGAGCAGGCTCGGATTATCCTGCCGTTGGTGTTGTTTGGCACGCTAGTCAACGGACTGGGTAACTATTTGCTGGGCTACGGACAGCTAGGGTTTCCACGGCTGGAACTAACGGGCTTGGGCCTCTCAAGTGCCCTGGGGCTCTGGGTGATGTTTTTGGGCCTGCTCGCCTATACCGCCTGGCAGCCGAAGCTGCGCCGCTATCCCTTTTGGCAGGACTGGCGACGGCTGCAGCCGTCGATCTGCCGTCAGATTTTGCAATTGGGCTGGGCGATCGCGGTCACGGTGGCCGTGGAATTTGGCCTGTTTACAATCATCACAATTTTGATGGGAGCGATCGGCGTCGAGGCTTTGGCCGCCCATCAGACAGTTTCCCAAACAATCATCTTGATTTTCATGGTGCCCTTGGGCTGTTCCTTCGCCGTAACTGTGCGCGTTGGCTGGTGGTTGGGTCGCCAGGATGGCCTTGGAGCTCGACGTGCCGGTCTGGTGGGAGTAGGGGCGATCGCCCTGTGGATGCTGTTACTGGCGATCCCTCTGGCTCTATTCCCCCGCGCGATCGTCGGTATCTACGTGGATCTCAACAATCCTGTCAATGCCGGACTATTGAACTTGGCTTTACCCATGCTGCGCGTTGCCTCCCTGGCGCTGGTGCTCGATGGTGTGCAGCGTGTCGCGATGGGAGCGCTACATGGCCTGCAAGATACTCGCATTCCGCTGCTGCTTAGTCTGCTGGCTTTTTGGATGGTTGGGGTCGGCAGTAGCGCGATGCTAGGGTTTCAATTGGGTTGGGGCAGCACCGGTCTCTGGATTGGTCAATCTTTGGGCGTGGCGATCGCAGGGGGACTGTTCCTGCAGCGCTTTTTGAAATTGACCCAAAATCGAACATTCAAGCAACGCCTGCAGCCTCAGCCGCTAGCTACTCATCCCTAATTGCACTGAATCTTGAGGACTGGAGTCCCAGACTGCTAAGACGGGGATTGTAAGCCTTGCCCCCAGGCATGCAGCCCCTCCAACACTGGCAGCAGGGCTTGTCCACGCTCGGTCAAGGCGTATTCAACGCGGGGTGGTACTTCTGGATAGACCGTGCGATCCAGCACTCCATCCGCTTCAAGTTCACGGAGCTGGCTAGTCAAGACTTTTTGGCTAACCCCAACGAGCGATCGCTGCAGATCAGAAAAGCGACGCACCCCCTCCGCTAGCTCCCGAATAATCAGCAACTTCCAGCGACCTTGCATCACCCGCAGCGCTACTTCGGCAGGGCAATTGCTGTGATCATGACTTTCTAAATAGCCGGATTCTGAATCCATATTTACAAACAGCTAACCAACGTACTTTTGGCTTCGTTCTTGTCAAGAATACTGACCAGAAGTCACACTGATCAGTAAGGAAATGCGATCGCAGCTTGCAGTCTCAATTCACTAATTGATCCGCTGACTAATGAGTGAAAGATAGGCCTAGATCTCAATTCAGAAAAGAGGCAATCGCTCCCTAACCGCTGTGAATGGATGAAACCATGTCGATGCTTAGTCCTCATTCTATCCACTTAGAAGCAGGCACCCATGCTCTCTGTGCCTGTGGTCTGAGCAAATCCGGTAATTTCTGTGATGGCTCGCACCAAGGCTCTGGTAAAGTTCCCCAGATTCTCAAGCTGGAACAGCCTAAAACTGTCTACCTCTGTAACTGTAGTGCCAGTGGCAACCAGCCCTTTTGCGACGGCAGCCATACTCGCAGCGTGAGTCCAGTGGCGACCACTCGCAAGCCTTGGTGGAAGTTCTGGGGCTAGGGCTAGCTGTTCAAATCGACTTGTTAGGTTGAGGAGAGTCGGCGCGATCGCATGAGATCCCCAGTGGGTCTAGCCGGCGTCGACACCCCCACTTGGAGACTTCTGTCTGCAAGGCCGATGTCATTCCACTTTTGTTGGCTTCATTCTCGGTGACTGTGATGGTTTCGACTGCTGATGCCCGCTCGACTTTAACAACCCCGCTGTTTCGACCGGCAGCGGATCGCTTCCATAGCCAAATCGAGTGGCTGGATAGTTGGCACAGTTTTAGTTTTGGGAGTCACTACGACCCTGCTTGGATGGGCTTTGGGCCGTTGCGCGTGATCAATGACGACACGATCGCGGCAGGACGTGGTTTTGGCATGCACCCGCACCGCGACATGGAAATTGTCACAGTCATGGTTGACGGTGAGCTGACCCACCAAGATTCGCTGGGGAACCGCGAGGTGCTGCGGGCCGGAGAAGTGCAGCGGATGAGTGCTGGCACCGGTGTCGTTCATAGCGAAGTCAACGCGAGCGATCGCGCTTGCCGGCTCCTGCAAATCTGGATTGAACCTGTTCGTTTGGGGATTCCCCCTGCTTATGAGCAGAAGCCCTTTGCGCTCGCGACGGGCTGGACGCCGTTGCTCAGTCCCACACCCGATCAAGAGAGTATGGCGATCGATCGCCCCATCCGACTTTGGCGGGCGCAACCTGCTCCGGGCACGACCTTAGAAATCCCGATCGCGGCGGAAACCCTCGGCTGGATCCAGCTGATTGATGGAGCTGTCACGGTCGAGTCTGAGGCTGGCACTTCCCAGACTCTGGTGCGTGGGGATGGCCTCGGTTTCAGCCAAGGCCAAGTCCAGCGGCTAACTAGCAGCCAAGCAGGGACTGATCTCCTGTTGTTTGAGCTGGTTTAGCAACCGCTCAGCCAGAGGCAACCTTTGAGCCCTGTTTCGATGAGAACAGGGCTCAGACCTTTAGCCTTTCAGTGTTAATTGGCGAACTTTGCAATATCTCCCACTTTGAACTGAGAGCCAGAGACAATTTCACCAACACTAGAAGTGCTATCGACTTCTGTAATTCTGATCTGACCAATGGGTTGGCTGAGACGGCGAATCACTTGCCCCGTTGTTGGATCTTTAATAACTTGAGTGACGCGCTCAATCACAATTCGAGAACCCACTCGGATACCCGCAGAGGTTCCTTTGTTTAAAATGACTTGACGTCCGACAACCGCTGCAACGACAGCATTAATCGAAGGAGAGACTGGGGCGATCGCTTGTAGCTTTTCAGAGGCATTGATCACCTCTTTGGCAACTTGGTCAATGGCTTGCTCTGTGGCGATAAAGACTAATTTTTCTGGGTTAAAGGTTTGAGAACCACCCCCAATTCCCAAAACAGTAACCCGCGAATCAGAATGGCTAATATTGCCCGTTCCCTCTGCCACAGCCAAAATTTCGGCTGTGGAGGTGCTTACCATTCGAATATTGATTTGGGCGTAGGCATCGACATCGGTGGAGTTACCGCCAATACCAAACAGGAAGGAACCGCCAGATTGCCGAGTTTGCAGATCGAGGCGTGTGACAGAGCCGATAATGACGGCATCGACGCCTAAAATCTTGCCAATTTGAGCGGCAGTGGAGGGATCAGTCCGTCCTGAAGCCCCTAGATTTTGTTCATTGAGTACGGCGTCAATGCGACTCCGTTCAATCAATGTGTAGGTGCCATCTTTTACGAGTCGATTGACCAGAATATCGCTGACACCTTTAGAGACGTTAGGAAAAGCGGAAAGGACAGAGGGAGAACTGACATTGCTGAAGTCAAAGTCCAATACAGCAATGCGCCGCTTAGCTTGGTTTTGAGCTAACAGCAGTGGTTGCTTGGCCTTGATCACCAAAGACTGTTCAGCACTAGTAGCGATCGCTGGAGTCTGAATGAGACCTGTCAAAAGGCTGAGATTCAAAACTAGAAAGTGCTGGGGTTTGAGCATTTTTGACAGCAGCAAAGTGCTAAACGGGTGAATTAGCTCAACAGTGTATCAGCCCTTGAACACTCAAATTGACTCAGCTCAGAAAGTGAGTGAAAGCAGAGCGGCTCACGGCAGACTGCATCAACTTTTTGCCTAAACGGTTGTGACCCGATCGCCCTCCAGTGTGGTTGCAGACTGTAGAGTTTCAGTCGACCGCAGGTTGAATAAGGTTTGACCTTCGGCATCCGTACCCGTGACTGCGATCGTGCTGATCGATCGCTGCCAGAGGCGTTGATCGCTGGCAAAAATGGCGAGTCCTTGGCTGGGAGCCGGTAGGAGGGCAATCAAGCGATCGCGTTTATCGGTGAATCGGAAGGCGTTGTTGCCTAAATCACCGGCGCGACAGAGGCGCAAGAGTCCGAGCGGCAGCCGCTTGACTAAACCGAGTGTCGAGACAAGCAGGAGGTCTTGGCCCGAGGGCAGACTCAAGCAGCCTAGTGGTTGCTCGCCCTCCCGTAGGCGCAGGAGTCGTGGTTGACCTCGGGATATGCGACTCGCCAGCGGCAGTTCCGACAGCGACAAGCGCAGCAAACGACCACCACTACTGCCGAGCAAAACTTCTTGTTGGGGCGCACAGAGGCAGGCAGCTTGGATGATTTCTTCCTCCGCCAACTTCAGCAGTTGCAGTCCTCGATTAGAAATTTCCGCCAGCTCAGTCAAAGCTAGCCGTTTGACACGCCCTTGACTGCTGAGCGGCAGCAGCGATCGCTCTTCACTCGCAAGGGGCAAGAGTAGGGTGGCGGCGATCGCAGTGGACTGGCGACCGGTGGGCAAGAGATTGGCGATCGGACCCGGATGCACTTCACGCAGCGATCGCCGGTAGGCGCGGCCCTCGGCAGTGATCACCAGGAGATCTTGTCTGGGATCCGCCCACTGCAGAACTTTTGGAAAATCCGTTCGCTCTTGAGCGCCGGACTTAGCCTTCAGCCACGGTTCCAGTTCAGTAGCACTGGCAGCCTGCAGTTGCTCGCGATCGCTGAGGCAAAGCCAAGTCGATTCTTGGAAAGCAAAGCGCGGTGCAATGACTGGGGCAGAATCTGGGACTGCCGAGTCGGTTGCCGAGTTGAAGATCAGCTCGCCTTGAATTGGGCCGGCCGTTGCGGGTGTCGGAGCACTGATAGGAGCAACTGGTGCAGTGACTTGTCTAGGAGCAGCGATCGCTTCCGGTGGGATTTCCGGTAAGCGGGTGCGGTGCGGACTACCAAAGCGCCGTTTCAGGTCACGCAGATCTTTCTTCAGCGCTTTGAGCAGGGTAGGGCGATCGCCTAACAGGGTTTGCAGGCGGGCTTGTTGCTCCCGCAGGTTAGCCGCCTCCTGCTGCAGTTGCTCCTGCTCTAGGCTGGTGATTCGTCGCATCGGCATCGAGAGGACGGCATCGGCTTGGCGTTCATTCAAATCGAAGTGAACCTGTAGGCGCGCCCGAGCCGTGCCTCCATCCGGTGATTGGCGCAGAATTTCGATCAGACCATCCAAGTCACTAAGGCTACGCAGCAAGCCTTCCAAAATCATCAAGCGGCGTTCGGTCTGCTCGAGCTCATGCCCATAGCGGCGGCGCAGCGTTCCTTCCCGAAAGCTGAGGAACTGTTCCAGCAGTTGCTTGAGGCTGAGTTGCTGGGGTTGACCTTCGACGATCGCCAGCAAAATAGCGCCGAAGTTGCTCTGCAGGGCCGTGCGTTTGTAGAGCTGCTCCAGCACCTTGTCCGCTTGGGCATCGCGGCGCAATTCAATTACCACCCGCATTCCTTCGCGATCGCTTTCATCGCGAATATCAGCGATGCCCTGCAGCTTGCCGTCATTGACTAAATCGGCAACTTTTTCAATCCAGCCCGCTTTGCTGACTTGGTAGGGCAGTTCCGTGACGATGATCACCGGCCGACGGTGGCGGCCTTTCCCCGGTTGAATTTCTTCGATACGAGCGATGCCGCGCACCGGAATACTGCCGCGACCTTCGAGATAGGCATCGAGAATCCCTTGGCTGCCAATCACTTCCCCGCCAGTGGGAAAGTCGGGGCCGGGGACATAGCGCAGCAAGTCGCGATCGCTCAGTTGGGGGCGATCGATCAGGGCAATCAACGCATCGACAATTTCGCCCAAATTATGGGGCGGAATGTTGGTTGCCATGCCAACAGCAATGCCCGAGCAACCATTCAGCAGCAGGAACGGAAGCTGAGCCGGGAGAACTGAAGGCTCCTGTTGGGAGTTGTCGAAGTTGGCAACAAAATCAACGGTTTCTTCGCCGATTTCTTCCAGCAGTGCCACATGACTCACCGGCGCTAAGCGCGTCTCGGTGTAGCGCATCGCGGCGGGCGGATCGTTATCGATCGAGCCAAAGTTGCCATGCCCCGCCAGCAAGGGATAGCGACTGCTAAAGTCCTGTACCAAGCGCACAAGCGCGTCGTAAACTGCCTGATCGCCGTGGGGATGATACTTACCCAGCACGTCACCCACCACCCGCGCACTTTTGCGGAAGGGGCGATCGGGGGTCAAACCCAGTTCATGCATGGCATAAAGAATGCGCCGCTGTACTGGCTTGAGGCCATCGCGAGCATCGGGCAAGGCCCGACCCACGATCACACTCATGGCGTACTCCAGATAGGAGCGCTGCATTTCTTGGTGGAGTGCTGTCGGCAGAATGCGATCAGCGCCGTTGAACTGGATCGAGTCGGTCATGCCTTAGCCAAACTGGCGATCGTTGTCGCAGTAAGCAACGTGGCCTAGCATAACGGACGCTTTCGACCTGCTGTGGCAGACTCCAAAGTCAGTGCTTGCGAGGTCTGGTGATGGCGACCTTACTCTTGGTCGAGGACGACCCTACCAATGCTCGGGTCCTTTCCCGAATCTTGGAAAAACGGGGTGGCTACACCGTCCAGCACTGTGAAGATGTCGCCACTATCCTGTCCGTTTGTGCCAGCGGCGCGATCGCCCTTGTCTTACTCGACATCTCCCTCGCCCACAGCACTTATCAAGGTCGGCAACTGAATGGCATCGAAATTTCCCAATTGTTGCGTCAAAATCCCAAGACCGCGTCGATCCCGATCGTGTTGTTGACAGCCCACGCCATGATTGGCGATCGCGATCAGTTTCTACAGGCTAGCCAAGCCGATGCTTACATCGTCAAACCAGTGATTGACTACGACGCTTTTCTGCAGCTGATTCAGCAATTACAGGCGGTGCCCCGTTAGCCCTAGCAGGTTAGAGTCGGAGCGGGGTTGACGGCAAGTTAAGTGAATTTTGCGATCGCCCGTACCAAGTCACTGAGCGATCGCTGCAATGCCCCTACCGGATTATCAAGCCCTAATGCTGCCGCTCTTGCGATTACTAGCAGATCAGCAAGTCCATCGAACTCGCGACGCTATTGAAGCCCTAGCAGGGTCTTTCCAATTAACACCTGCTGAAAGACAGCACTTGTTACCCAGCGGCAAACAATTTACATTTGACAATCGAGTTGGTTGGGCACGCACCTACCTCAAGAAAGCAGGATTAATTGACAGCCCTCAACGAGGATTTTTGCAGATTACGACTATAGGGCAGGAAGTACTCCAACAAAATCCTCCGAAGATCGACGTTAGCTTTCTTGAGCAGTTCGATAGCTTTCGAGAATTTCGAGGGCTATCTGATACGAATACGGTTACTCCCGCGATCATGAATCTGACTCAAACTCCGAATACCCCTGAAGAAGATTTAGATGCGGTCTATCATCAGCTGCGGTCTGCTCTCCGGTCTGATTTGCTGCAAACGATCAAGAGCTGTTCGCCCGCCTTTTTTGAGTGCCTAGTTGTTGAACTGTTGGTGGCAATGGGCTATGGCGGCTCGCGTCTTGAGGCGGGTCAAGCGATCGGCCGAAATAACGATGAAGGGATCGACGGCATTATCAAAGAGGATCGCTTGGGTTTAGACATTATCTATATCCAGGCGAAGCGTTGGGAATCAGTTGTTGGTCGCCCCGAAGTTCAAAAATTTGCAGGAGCACTGCAAGGACAACAAGCCCGTAAAGGCATCTTCATCACGACTTCGACCTTCTCCAAGGAAGCTGCCGATTATGTTCGTAAGATTGAGTCAAAAATTATTTTGATTGATGGCCAAACGTTAGCCGAATACATGATTGATAACAATGTTGGTGTGGTGGTTGAAGCAACCTATGAGTTGAAGCGGATCGATCGCGATTACTTTACTGAAGACTGAAGGTAATTCATGACAGTCACGCTAACGGATGAGCGGTAACTGAGCGATCACAGCTGAAGCCATCAGAGACTTGATCAGCGATCGCAGTCCCCTCAGGAGCTACTAGCTCAGATTGGTTGAAGCAGGTGGCGAACTCGGTTGCCAGCGCGATCGCAAGTGAATGCCGACCCAAGACCCTAGGAGTGCCGCAACCAGCCAGACCCAGCCATGCAAACTGGTGGAGGCAATACCGGCCAAATAGGCGCTGATATTACAGCCGGCCGCCAGAAATGCTCCAAAGCCCATACTCAATCCGCCTGCGATCGAGAGCCCAACTGCATGGGGTTGGAGGCTACCTTGCCAGCGCCAGCGGCCTTCATAGGCGGCAGCCGTCAAAGCACCCAAAATCAGACCTAGATCGGTGATCACACTGGGGTCTGCCAGTAAGCTGCTGCTGAGGCGTCCCAGTTGGCGCCCCCAAAAGACGCTGCTCTGGGGATCCCAGCCCAAGTTTTGGGCAACTTGCGCAGTCGTCAGAGCCAAGCCCCAGGTCACTCGCCAAGGTTGGCCGTCAACCACGAGGGTGCCGGTATAAAGCAGGGCGGTCGCTGTCGCCGCCAGCCAGAGCCGCCGAGATTTGACCATCGGCAGGGGTGCCCAGCGCCAGAGAGCCACGGCCAGAATTAAGAGCAGCCACAGTTGCAGGAGGAGGGCACTGCCCCAACCCAATTGGCTGGCAAAAGACCAGGCTCCCAAGCAGGAAGCTGGCTCCACAGCGGCCGTGTCAAGGTCGCCCCAAACGCCCCGATGCCAAAGGCAATCAGGGTGATCAATAGGTTGTAAGAACCGCCGCCAACGGCTGCCAAAGTACCGCAACCACAGGCGCGGCTGAGCTGCATGCCAATGCCAAATAGGAAAGCTCCGCCCAGACTAGCCCAGCCCACCGGCGCGATCGCGGGTCGTAGCTCCCAACCCCTGAGTTCCGCCAGGCTAAAAACGCCAGCAAAAGCGATCGAGGTTAGCGCCAACAACCACAACTGCGCCAAGGCAGGATTGCCATCCTGACGCTGTAGCAGTTTGCGAAACCCGCTGCTAAACCCAAAGCGCCCGTGATACAGAACGGCCCCGATCGCTGCACCCAGCAATAACAACATCGTCTGCCGCCCACCATGTAAACTCGCTGCGATCGCGATCGCAATGACGGCAGCGCTGCTGCCCCAGAACAGTCGCCACTGTGGGAGTGCCTGATCGGGAGCAAAGGAGGGAACGTCACTACTGGCCATGGCTGTGCAAACGACAGTTACTTACGGTTAGGTTGCGTGGGTTTTGTGCTGGCTGGGAGGCTCACAGCCGCCGCCACCACTGGCAACGGCAGCACTGGCTAGCCATAGGGGCAACCCCAAGCTCAGTACCCCCAAGCTGAGGGAAAGAATCGGTCTAGAGAACCAACGCGATTGTGACATCTGTTTGAAACCCAAATGGAAGAGGCAAGAAAGGCCAGATCGCTGATGAGAAGTGCGATCGTGGCCTAACACAAACAATTCAAGTCCAGCGCCGGGGATTAAACGCGATCGGGACCAGTTTCAACCGGCAGATTGCTAGCGCTGTATTCGGTCCAAGACCCTTCGTAGATCCGCACCTTCGGATACTTGAGCAGGTGCTTGAGCACGAGGTACTGCAAGCTAGCCTCGCGACCCGTGCTGCAGGTAACGATCACATCTTTATCCGGTGTCACCCCTTTGGCTTCCAGAATTGCTTTCAGCTCTGAGAGGGGCTTCAGTTTGTGCGGATTTTTCAGACTCTCATTGGCGTTGTTCGCTTCGGTGAAGGTCGGCCAAGGAATGTTGCGGGCCCCCGGAATGTGGCCGTTGCGAATAAATACCTGTTGCTCCCCGCTAAACAGCGCCGGCGGGCGCGGGTCAACAAACGTGGATTTACCCGTCAACTGTTCAACCTGCTTGATATCAACCCGAAATGCACGATTGTCCTTGGGCGCAAACCGCGCTGCTTGGTAACGCGGATACTCTTTGGTCACCGGTAGACCTGCATCCTTGTAGCCCTTGTAGCCCCCATCGAGCACAGCGATGTTCTGCACCCCCGATCGCTCGAGCAGATAGGCCACCAAGGTTGCACCGAGGACATCATTGCCGTCGGAGTAAACCAAAACAGTGTCGTTGTTGCTGACCCCAGCTCGACCAAAGAGCGACGCCAGTTTTTCGGGATCCCAAATCTGCACCGGCAAGAAGCCATTCGGTCCCCGATAGGCGGCATCGGCAATATTGACTGCCCCGGGGAGGTGGCCCTCGATGTAGGCCAGGGGGTTGGTGCGGACATCAAGAATTTTTAGCTGTTTATTATTCAGCCGTTCTGCAGCCCAAGTCGGCGCCACAAATTGCACGGTTGCCTGGGAGGCAGCGGTCGCTGGTGTCAGCCAGCCCGGGACAGCCAAAAGGACGGCAACAACAAGAGAAATCACCGCTAGGAACGCCTTTTGGCGCGGCCAGCGGAGCGATCGCACGGACATACTCAACCTCAAACAACTAAAACCCGATCGATTTATTGGTGATTATTGCACGACTGCTGAATCCTGACCATGGGTTCTGCGCACTACAGGGGATTTCAGGGGCTAACTCCCCGATGAACGAGTGGGGTAGCAACGAAAAAGTCAGTGTTGGCGGTTCTTGGCAGCGCTGCTGGGCTGTTGCTGAATCCAGTACTGGAGTACCAGGGTCAGCAGCGCCACGATCGCCAAGAGAGAAGCGCAGGCAAAGGCAGCCGTCGCTTGGTACTCCAGATAGACCCGCTCGACGTGCAGCGTCAGGGTATTGGTCGAGCCGATAATCTTGCCCGAAACTACGGAGACGGCACCAAACTCCCCGATTGCCCGCGCGGTGCTGAGGATGATGCCGTAGAGCAAAGCCGGTCGAATCATAGGCAGGGTCACCCGCCAGAAGGTCTGCCAGGTCGTGGCTCCCAAACTCTGGGCGGCTTCTTCATCCTCCCGACTGAGAGTTTGCAAAACAGGAAATACTTCGCGGGCGACGAAGGGAATCGTCACGAACATCACCGTCAAGACCAGCCCTGGCGTGGCGAAGACAATCTTCAAATCCCAGCGGTTGACCAAATCGGCTAGCCAGCCAATTTGGGGGCTGTAGAGCAAAATCAGCATGAAGCCGGCAACCACTGGCGAAATGGAGAGCGGTAGATCCAACAAAGCCAGAACGATCGCCTGACCTGGAAAGGATTGCCGCACCAAGACCCAAGCGATCGCTACGCCAAATAAGGTATTCAGCGGAATTGCGACTGCGGTAATCAGCAGCGTCAAGCGAATAGCATGGAGGGCTTCGGGTTGCTGGATGCCTTGCCAGTAGGCTGCCAACCCTTCACGTAGCGCTTCCCAGAACACGACGACTAAGGGCAGCAGGACAATCGCCGTCAGAAACGCCAGCCCTATGCCAATCAACAGGTAGGCCTGCCAAGGGCGGGCTGAGACAGCGGGCGATCGCACGAAGACAGAGGGAGCCATCAGTACTTGTGGGAGAAACGGAACCAGAGCCCCAGGCTGTTGGTGACGGCGAGGAGCAAGAGCGACACAATCAACAGCACCAATGACACAGCTGTTGCCCCGCTGATATCAAACTCTTCAAAGCGCTGATAGACGTAGACCGTGGCGACCAAGGTTTTGTAGGGCAGGTTGCCGGAAATGATCGTGACCAAGCCGTACTCCCCCAACCCCCGCGCCAGCGCCAAGCTAAAGCCGGTTACCAAAGCGGGAATCAGTTGCGGAAACAGCACGCGCCAGAAGGTCTGGCTAGGGGTGGCCCCGAGGGTCGCTGCTACTTCCTCGATCTCGGGCTCTAACTCCGCTAAGACGGGCTGCACCGTCCGC